>NZ_JANADK010000001.1:8670000-8993664 GCF_024199795.1 Bradyrhizobium sp. CCGB01 | reverse complement strand
CGCGCGAAACCTCGTCGACGCCCGCGCGCCGCTGCCGGGCGGAGCGTGAGGCATGATCATCGACGGCCATCAGCATTTCTGGGATCCGGCGCGCGCCGACTATCCCTGGATGGACGCGCCCGAGCTCACGCCGATCCGCCGCGCGTTCGGACCCGCCGATCTCGCGCCGCTGTTGAAAGCGAACGACATCGACGCGAGCATCGTGGTGCAGTGCCGCTCCGCGCTCGAGGAGACCGAGGAATTCTTGCGCATCGCGCATGCCACGCCTTCGGTGATTGGTGTCGTCGGCTGGGTCGATCTGACCGACGGCGCGCTTGGCGACACGCTCGACCGGCTGCGCGCCGCGCCCGGCGGCAAGAAGCTGGTCGGCATCCGTCACCAGGTGCACGATGAGGCCGATCCCGACTGGCTGCTGCGCGAGGACGTCCAGCGTGGCCTAACAGCAATTTTCGCCCGCGATCTCACCTACGATTTCCTCGTCCGCACCCGCGAATTGCCCGCCGCCATTGCAACCGCGCAGGCCTTTCCGCAGGCGCGCTTCGTGCTCGACCACGCAGCAAAGCCGCCGATCGCCGATGGCGGAAGCGCCGAATGGGCCGACCGCATCGCGGCGCTCGGGACTTGCGCCAATGTCTGGTGTAAGATTTCGGGGCTCGCGACGGAAGCGGTGTGGAATGACTGGGATGCGGAGCGACTGTTTCCGTTCATTGATCATGCCGCGAATTGCTTTGGCGAGGATCGCCTCATCTTCGGCTCGGACTGGCCGGTGTGCCTGCTTGCCGGGCGCTATGGCGAGATCAAGGGCGCGCTGGAGGCGTGCCTGGCGAGGCTTGGCGCGCATGTGCGCGACAAGGCGTTTGGGGTAAATGCGAAGGCTGCGTATCGGCTGGCGCTATGATGCCGTGTTGGGCGCAAAGCTCGCGCCCAACAGGAGGTGTCGTCCCTGCGAAAGCAGGGACCCATAACCCCAGGGAGGAGTTTGGCGAAGATCAGTCGCTCGGTACTCCCGCCTCCCAAACCGATAGATCGCGCGGTATGGGTCCCTGCGTTCGCAGGGACGACGACTGAGCTTGAGGTTCCACTCAGCCCCTCACGCGCCCGCGGGCACCTGGTCCAGAAATCCCGTGATGCTCCTGATGCGGCCGTCCTTCAGCACGGCGAAATCGGTGCCCTTGATGGGGCTGTCGACACCGTCAGGACCTAGGCCCCAGCTGAAGCGAATATGGTCGCCGTAGCCGTTGGGCTCGCCGATCAGCTTGAATTTGAAGTCGGGAAAGCGCTGCTGCACGCCCGCGATCAGCGCGTCGATTCCGTCCCGGCCGTCGCCCTTCATCAGGGGATCGACATAGCTCGCATCCGCCGTCCAGTTTTCGCTGAGCAGTTCGCGGCGGCGGCCGCCAGCGCGCTCATTCCAGAGATCGATGTAGCGGCTGGCGATGGTGATGGCGTCGGTCATGGTGCTCTCCTTCGATGGCGCCGTGTTCGGCTGTTCCAACTATCGAAGGTTTACGAGCGCCGATCGATTACCTCGGACGTCATGGGTCGGAAAACGACTGAAGCGCGACGATGGTCTCGTCGCGCCTCAGATACTCGCAATAATTTCAGCGCGAAAATTACTTCGCCGCCGTCACCATGATCTCGACGGTGTATTGGGCCGCCGCCAGCTTGGCTTCGACGGTGGCGCGGGCCGGGGTGTTGCCGGGCGAGACCCAGGCGTCCCACACCGCGTTCATCTCGCCGAAGGTCTTCATGTCGGTGATGTAGATCGTGGCCGAGAGCAGCTTCGACTTGTCGGTGCCGGCCTTGGCGAGATGGCCGTCGATGGTCGCCAGGATGTCCTGGGTCTGCTTCGTGACGCTTTCGCCCGCGGCCTTGTTGGCGACGACACCGGCGAGATAGACGGTGTTGCCGTGCACGACGACCTGGCTCATGCGCGGGCCGGTTTCGAAACGCTGAATGCTCATTGGGGATCTCCTGCTGGAATGGCGGCCCTGTCTAGCCCAGCGCCTTGCGCTGTGCCACCCCGGCAATGCATGCGTTGCCGCCGATGCATGTGCCGTTCACGGATACTGACTGAAAAACGACCAGATCGTCTCGGCGCCGTCGATGTCGTTATTCTGCGGCCCGAGCATGCTGGTTGCGACCTTCGGGAAGCGGGCATCCGGCGAAAATCCGGGCATGCGGTGGCCGCCATTTTTGACGCGATAGAGCACGACGTCGTGTCCTTTGGGACAACGCGAGGAGATCCGCGTGACCGTGGACTGGTCTGCGGGCGCCCTGTCGGGCAGGTCGGTCACCTCGGCGTCATCGGCCTCGCAGCCATTGAGCTTGCGCCAGAATGCCAGGGTTTCCTCGGTGGACCAGAACCCGTCTGCGGCAAAATAGCTCGATCCGCGTCCACCCTCGTAAGGCACCAGCGGGTCGGCCGTGCCGTTGATGAGCAGCATCGGCAGCGGCCGCGATGGATGGCACGTGACGGCGGCCTCGTCAGTGAGGTTCATGATCACGCTCGCGCCCGCCGCGAACAGATCGGCGCGCGCGCAGACCAGCGTCATCGCCATGGCGCCGCCATTGGAGATGCCGGCGACATAAACGCGTTTTGGATCGGCCGTGCCGTTCGCCACCAGCTTCTCGACGAGCTTTGCAATGAAGGCGATGTCGTCGGTGCCCGGCGGCGGGCCGCGCAGCGCAGGCCCCGCCTTGGTTCGCGCATCGGCCCAGGCGTGGTTGAGGCCATCGGGAAAGACCACGGCAAAACCCTCACGCTTTGCGACCTGCGGCCACGCCGTCCGCGCGACCATGTCGGCGCCGCGCTGGGTCTTGCCATGCAGCACGATCACGAGCGGCACCAGCCGCTTCGCCGGCAGCTGCGCGGTGTAGGAGCGTTTTGCGCCGCCGACGTCGATCGTATCGGCGGATGCAACGGTGGTTGCGACCAATGCTGCGAGAAGCGCCCCGATCTGCATCCACCGCCGCATGCGCTATCCCACGGCCTTCGCCGCCGCACGGCCGGCATTGCGTCCCGAGAACAGGCAGCCGCCGAGGAAGGTGCCCTCCAGCGAGCGATAGCCGTGCACGCCGCCACCGCCGAAGCCGGCGGCTTCGCCGACCGCATAGAGGCCGGGAATGACGCTGCCCTCCGCGCCGAACACGCGCGAGTCGAGGTCGGTCTCGAAACCGCCGAGCGTCTTGCGGGTGAGGATGTTGAGCTTGACCGCGATCAGCGGCCCCTGCGCGGGATCGAGGATCCGGTGCGGCGAGGCGGTGCGGATCAGCTTGTCGCCGATATAGCGCCGCGCATTGTGGATGTTCATCACCTGCGCGTCCTTGACGTAGGGGTTGGCGATCTCGCGGTCGCGCGCCTCGATCTGCATCCTGATGTGCTCGAGCTTGAGGAGGTCGCTGCCGGCGAGCTTGTTCATGGCCGCGACGAGATCCTCGATCTTGTCGCGTACGATGAAGTCGACACCATGGCTTTTGAACGCCTCCACCGGCGCCGGCGCGCCCTTGTTGGTGGCGCGGCGCAAGGTCATCCGCCAGCTCTTGCCCGTGAGATCGGGGTTCTGCTCTGATCCCGACAGCGCAAATTCCTTCTTGATGATGCTCTGGGTCAGGATGAACCAGGAATAATCATAGCCCGTGGACATGATGTATTGGAGCTGGCCGAGGGTGTCGGAGCCGGGAAACAACGGCGCCGGCAGCCGCGTGCCTGTTGCGTCGAACCACATCGAGGACGGGCCGGGCAGGATGCGGATGCCGTGGCGCGGCCAGATCGGATTCCAGTTCTGGATGCCTTCGACATAGTGCCACATGCGGTCGCGGTTGATCAGCCGTGCGCCTGATTTCTCGGTGATACCGATCATGCGGCCGTCGACATGTTCGGGCACGCCCGAGATCATGAATTTCGGCGGCTCGCCGAGCCGCTTCGGCCAGTTCTGCCGCACCAGCTCGTGGTTGCCGCCGATGCCGCCAGAGGCCACGATCACCGCCTGCGCGTTCAGCGCAAACTCGCCGACCACATTGCGTGACGAGGTCTTGCCGCGTTCGACATTGTCAGGCGCGAGGATCGCGCCGCTGATGCCATCCACGGTGCCGTTGGTGATGGAGAGCGCATCCACGCGATGGCGGAACTTGAAGGTCAGCCGGCCGCTCTTCACGGCCTCGCGCGCGCGGCGCTCGAATGGCTCGACGATGCCGGGGCCGGTTCCCCAGGTGACGTGGAAGCGCGGCACCGAATTGCCGTGGCCCATCGCGTCGTAGCCGCCGCGCTCGGCCCAGCCGACCACCGGGAAGATGCGATGCCCCATCGCGCGCAGCCAGTCGCGTTTCTCGCCGGCCGCGAACGCCACATAGGCTTCGGCCCATTGCCGTGGCCAGAAATCCTCGTCGCGGTCGAAGCCGGCAGTGCCGAGCCAGTCCTGCATGGCGAGGTCGAAGGAGTCCTTGATGCCGAGCCGGCGCTGCTCCGGCGAATCAACCAGAAACAATCCGCCGAACGACCAGAACGCCTGGCCGCCGAGCGATTGCTCGCCTTCCTGGTCGACCACGATCACGCGCTTGCCCGCGTCCGCGATCTCGGTTGCGGCAACCAGTCCGGATAGTCCTGCACCGACGACGATGACATCCGTCTTTTCAGCCATGTGTTTCCCCCTCCATCGGTTCCCCCCTGTAGTTGTCCGGATTGAAGCCAGCGGTTGTAACTGAGATCAAGGGCGTGAGGCGTAAGAGTCCGTTAACTTGTTCCAGTTTGGGACCGAAGCGGACCTGGTGCAGCGCCGACGCAACACTGGATTTGAATTTGTTTTGAGCGAGCCGGCGCGCCTAGACAAAACCACGGTTACGACGGACGCTAGTCACGCATCACGAACCTGACACGCAGATTCGAAATCGACTGGGGCGGGGGACAATGAGGTTTCTGACTGGGGTGCTTGCGACGGTTCTGCTGATCGCTTGCATGGGGGCTTCTCACGCGGTGGTTCGGATCGCGGATGACCGCGGCGGGCGGATCGGAACTTACGTCGACAGATACCAGGACCTGCGCCAGTCAGGCGATACGGTCATCATCGACGGCCTCTGTGCTTCGGCCTGCACCATCGTCCTCGGCGCCATTCCGCGCGACCGCATCTGTGTGACCTCGCACGCGACGCTCGGCTTCCACGCCGCCTGGGATTTCGGCGCCAACGGCCGCGCCATCACCAATACCGAAGCGACCCAGATGCTCTATGCGATGTATCCCTCGCAGGTGAAGCGCTGGATCAGCCAGCGCGGCGGCCTCACCCCGCACATGCTGTTCCTGAGGGGCAAGCAGCTCCAGGCGATGTACAAGCCCTGCTACCTCGACGCGCAGGCCTCGACCAACCGACCCCTGCGCCGGGTTCTCCCGCAAGCGGAACAGTTGGAGTCCGCTCGGGGTCAGCTGCTTCGCTGACGTCATCGGCGTGATCTGATTCCCGGGAGAGATTCCTTGGAATACCCGCGGCGCTTGCCCGGGCCCGGGCCAGTGCCTATTTGAATGGCAAGGGAACCGGGCCTTCGCCCCGATCATTGTCATGGCTCAACCGCTGCACCCAGCACATCCTGTATCGGACAATTCGCCCACTGCCGGCCGGACGCCGCCCGTGCTGCTGTTGGCTGGCGCTGGGATCGGCGGACTCGTCGTGGTCGGTGCGCTGGCGCTCTGGTTCCACTATGGCAGCCAGGTGTTCTTCGAAATGATCAGGACCGGCTTTGCCGCCTGCTTCTGACCTGCGACAGGAAGTTTTTCGCTCATGAGCTCCACCGCCCGTCCGCTGGTGATCGCGACCGCCTTCGCCGCAAGCCTCGTTGTCGGGCTGCTGATCGTGTTCTGGGCCATGGGCGGGGTCAGCAAGGTGGCGCAGCCGGCCGCGATCGGCGGCCCGTTCCAGCTCACCGACCAGCATGGCAAGGCCGTCACCGAGAAGAACCTGAAGGGCAAGCCGACCCTGATCTTCTTCGGCTACACCCATTGCCCCGACGTCTGCCCGACCTCGCTGTTCGAGATCTCGGAAGTGCTGCGCGCGCTGGGTAAGGACGCCGACAAGGTCAATGCCGTCTTCATCTCGGTCGATCCGGAGCGCGACACGCCCGCGACGATGAAGGACTATCTGTCGAGCTTCGATCCGCATCTGGAAGGCCTCAGCGGCGATCCCGCCGAGACCGCCAAGGTGATCACCTCCTACCGGGTCTATGCCAAGAAGGTCCCGACCAAGGACGGCGACTACACCATGGACCACACCGCGCTGATCTACCTGATGGACCGCGACGGCCGCTTCGTCTCGCCGTTCAACCTGAAGCGGACCCCGGAAGAGGCTGCGGCGGACCTGAAGCGGTATCTCTAGGCTCGCCATGGCCGGGCTTGGAGCCAATCGGCGCTCGCGTTCCCGGCGGGATGGTCTATAAGGCCCTCCGATCTCAACGAAATTCGTTCATTTCCAGCCGATGGCTCCATCGCAACAGGCGAAATCGTCCAAATCTGCCCGTCGGCTCCTGACCGGGCTGGTCGTCGGCGCCTGCCTGCTGGCGAGCCTGCCCGGCGCCGAAGCGCAGGCCCCGGCCAAGCAGCCGCCGGCGGCGCCCCAGGGAACGCAACAAGCCACGCCGCAGGCGGCCCCGCAGGCCGTGCCCGGCTTCTGGGACCCGCGGCGGCGGCCGGAGCGGCCGGACCTGTCGCGCCTGACCGTGATCCGCTTCCTGACCGAGACCGACTATCCGCCGTTCAACTACACCGGGGCCGACGGCAATCCGGCCGGCTTCAACGTAGATCTCGCACGCAGCCTGTGCGAGGAGATCAAGGTTACCTGCACGGTGCAGATGCGCCGCTTCGAGACGCTGGTCGACGCGCTCTCCTCCAACCGGGGCGATGCCATCATCGCCTCGATGGCGGTGAGCCCGCAGCTGCGCGCCCGCGTCGATTTCACCGATCCCTATTACCGCGTGCCGGCGCGCTTCGCCTCGCGCAAGGATGCGGTGATGCCGGAGATCCGGCCCGAATATCTCGAAGGCAAGAAGGTCGGCGTCATCGCCGGCTCCGCGCATGAAGCCTATCTCAAGGCCATGTTCACCGACGCCGAGCTGCACGGCTATCCCAACGACGATGCGCTCCGCGCCGCACTTCGCAAGGGCGAGGTCGATTTCATCTTCGGCGACGCCATCTCGCTCGCGTTCTGGATCAACGGCACGGATTCCGGCGATTGCTGCGCCTTCTCCGGCGGCCCCTTCGTCGAGAGCCGCTTCTTCGGCGAGGGCATCGGCATCGCCGTGCGCAAGGGCAACGACGTGCTGCGCCAGGCCCTGAACTGGGCCCTGTTCCGCGTCTGGGAAAAAGGCCGCTACACCGATCTGTGGTTGCGGTATTTTTCGGTGAGCCCGTTTTAGCCAGCGATCGTCATTCCGGGGCGCGCGAAGCGCGAACCCGGAATCTCGAGATTCCGGGTTCGATGCTGGCGCATCGCCCCGGAATGACGACCAAGACCATTTTTGCATTCTGCCCGGAAATCGCTATTTTCCGCGGCCCGGAGGCCCTGATGTCCGTTATCGATCTTGCCGCGAACCCGAGCGACCTGCGCGCGCTCGCCGAACAATCCAACGCCTGGCCGTTCGAGCAGGCGAAGGCCATTGTCGCGCGGCTGAAGAAAAGCCCGAAGGACGAGGTGCTGTTCGAGACCGGCTACGGTCCGTCCGGCCTGCCGCATATCGGCACGTTTGGCGAGGTTGCGCGCACCTCGATGGTACGTCATGCCTTTCGGGTGCTGACTGAGGACAAGGTCAAGACGCGGCTCTTGGCGTTCTCCGACGACATGGACGGGTTTCGGAAAGTGCCCGACAATGTCCCCAACAAGGAGATGCTGGCCGCGCATCTTGGCAAGCCGCTGACGCGGGTGCCGGATCCGTTCTCCAACGAATACCCGTCGTTCGGCGCGCATAATAACGCGCGCCTGCGTGCCTTCCTCGACCATTTCGGCTTCGACTACGAGTTCGCGAGTTCGACCGACTATTATACGTCGGGCCGCTTCGACGCGACGCTGCTCAAGATGCTCGCCGCCTACGACAAGATCATGGCGATTATCCTGCCGACGCTCGGGCCCGATCGCCGCGCGACCTATTCGCCGTTCCTGCCGATCAGCAAGACCACCGGTGTCGTGCTTCAGGTGCCGATGATCCGTCGCGACGTCGCGGCCGGCACGGTGACCTATGTCGATCCCGACACCAACCAGGAAGTCGAGACGCCCGTCACCGGCGGCAACGTCAAGTGCCAGTGGAAGGCGGACTGGGCGATGCGCTGGGTCGCGCTCGGCGTCGACTACGAGATGGCCGGCAAGGATCTGATCGATTCAGTGAAGCTCTCCGGTGCTATCGCCAGGGCGCTCGGCGCAACGCCGCCCGAAGGTTTCAACTACGAACTCTTCCTCGACGACAAGGGCCAGAAGATCTCGAAGTCGAAGGGCAATGGCCTCACCATCGACGAATGGCTGCGCTACGCATCGCCGGAATCGCTGTCGCTGTTCATGTATCGCGAGCCCAAGGCGGCGAAGCGGCTGTATTTCGACGTCATCCCGCGTAACGTCGACGACTACCAGCAATTCGTCGACGGCTTTGCCAGGCAGGATGGCAAGCAGCAGCTCGGCAATCCGGTCTGGCACATCCACAACGGCAAGCCGCCGCAGGGCGACATGCCCGTCACGTTCCAGCTCCTGCTGACGCTGGTGTCGTCGTCCAATGCGGAGAACGCCGAGACGCTGTGGGGCTTCATCGGCCGCTACCGCCCCGGCGTGAGCCCGCAGACGCATCCGAAGCTCGACGCGATGGTCGGCTATGCCATCAACTATTATCGCGACTTCGTCGCGCCGACGAAGCAGTTCCGCGTGCCGACCGAGACCGAGCGCGCCGCGCTCCAGGACCTGCGCGAAGCACTGTCGCAGCTTTCGCAGGAGGCAACGCCAGAGGACATCCAGAACGTCGTCTACGAGATCGGCCGCCGCGAGCCGTTCCTCGACCAGGTCAAGAAGGGTAAGGACGGCCGTCCCGGCGTCACGCTCGACTGGTTCAACATGCTCTACCAGGTGCTGCTCGGCCAGGAGAAGGGCCCGCGCTTCGGCTCCTTCGTCGCGGTGTACGGCGTGCAGAACGCGGTCAACATGATCGACGGCGCGCTGGCCAGGAGCGCGTGAGAAACGTGTAGCCCGGCGATGACGTGTAGCCCGGATGAGCGAAGCGATATCCGGGGTGCCTCAACGACCGCCCCGGATGTCGCTCCGCTCATCCGGGCTACGGATCTTCCGTCAGATCGAGCGCAGCACGAAGCGCCGGTTGTCCTTCTGCACCGGGCGCGCGTTCATCGGATAGAGCTTTGCGAACGCGGCGACGTCGGCGGCCGACACCTGGATCGGGTCGGTCAGCAGCAGCCATTCGACCACCTCCGAGCAGGGCGGCGTGGTCAGCGAGCCGGAATAGCGGAAGTAGCTCAGCCTGTGCGGCAGCATGGCGTGGGGATCGATGCCCGCATCGGCCTTCACCGCGGGGCCTTCCGCCGCTGGCATGGTCTTGACGATCTTGCCGAAGGCCGCATTCGGCTTGCCTTCCGCCATCAGCACGCCGACCACGGCGAGCCCGCCTGCATCGTTGCGATGCACGAAGTGCGCTTCCATCGGAAAGTTCTTGCCGCCGATCATGTGCTCGCTCGGCCGGTGGAAGTGCACCTGAAGCAGCTTGTATTTGACGTCGCCGAGCGCGAGTGTGCTGCCTTCGGCGAAGTTGAGTTGGATCGTGTGCCCGTTGTTGACGATGGTGTCGGCGCTCTTGCCCCAGTTCAGCTTCAGAACCGGCAGTTGCGACTTGATCGTCGCCTCGATGTCGATCGGCGATTGCTGCAGGCCGACCGCGCAGGCCTTGTTGGCGGCGTCGAGATCGCCCCATTGGGCCGGGCCGCCGGCGCCCTCGTAGCTCCAATGCGTGCCTTCGGCGGCAAAGGCGGGCTTGCACAGCGGACAAAGTGCGAGACCCGCCAGGGCCTTCAATGCGTGACGGCGATTCAACTTATCCCCCTGCGATGAATTTGATCGGAAAAATCGGCCGCAACCTATGCGAGAGGGACGGTGAGTCGCAAGATCGCCGGGGCGAGACGCAGAGCGGCCGGTGTCATGGTCCGGTCACGACGCAATCACTGGCTCGCCCACACGATTCGCGCGATCCAGCCGACATCGCCCGGCGCCATCGTGTGCTCGGCCAGCGACGCATCGAGCGGCTGCAATTCCAGTGCCTTTGCCGTGCGGCGCTTCAGCGTCGCGACCGTCAGCCCTCCCGCCTTGGTCTTCACCACCACGCGATCGCCTTTGCGGATCGGCGCGCCGGGTGAGATCAGGATGATGTCGCCGTCGCGATAGGCGGGGGCAAGCGCATCGCCGGAAATCTCCAGCGCAAAAGTGCGACTGTCCTCGGCGGTGGGCAGCGCAAGCTCGGTCCAGCCCTTGCCGGATGGAAAGCCGGACTCGTCGAAAGCGCCGCTCGCGCCGGCCAGTGCAAGGCCGAGCAACGGCACCGAGCGGCCATTGCCGGCGTCGTCACCGATCAACTCGGCAAAGATGTCCATCGAGGAGCCGGCTGCCGCCAGCGCTTTCGCGATCGATTCGGTGGATGGCCAGCGCTCGCGCCCGTCGGGGGTAACGCGCTTGGACTTGTTGAAGGTGGTGGGATCGAGCCCGGCGCGCTTGGCGAGACCGGACGGCGACAGGCCGGCGCGCGCCGCCAGCCGATCCAGCGCGACCCAGATCTGGTCGTGAGTCAGTATCCTCTGCGCTTTGGCCTGTCTGACCATGGGAGGTCCAGCCCGTCGCAACTCAGGAAAACTGTCCTCAAATCAACCGGTTTTCCGTTTTTCGCGCAAGGGGTGGCGGCTAACTCTTGAGTTCGGGAGGGGCCGCCTTTACGGTCGCGCCGGGTTTCAGGGACCCGCACGAGACGAAAAAACCCAAAAGACTCAAAGAGCAAACAGGGCTGCGTAAGCGGTGGTCAAGATCTACAAAATCTGTCCGGCCTCGGCCTGGCGCGAGGCGGAACGGGAGGGGGTCTACCGGGGCAGCGCGGACGATTCGCGCGACGGTTTCATCCATTTCTCGACCGCGCCCCAGGTTCCCGAGACCTTGCGCAAGCATTATTTCGGGCAGCGCGCGCTGTTCCTGGTCGAGGTCGACGGCGACGCGCTCGGCAGCGAATTGCGCTGGGAGCGCTCGCGCAATGACGAGCTGTTTCCGCATCTCTATGGCGAGCTCGATCTCGGCGCGGTGCTGTCGGTGATGAATCTCAACATGCGCTCCGATGGCGGCCACGACGTTCCGGAGCTTATCCCGTGATCCGCGCCTTCGATGCATTTTCGCTGCCGGTGCTGCGCTGGCTCGATCCGGAGGACGCGCATCGCCTCGCGATCCAGGGCCTGCGCTTCCTGCCGCCAGTCAAGCCGCGACCCGACGATCCCAAGCTCGCGGTGCGCGCCTTCGGGCTCAACTTCCCCAATCCGATCGGCATGGCCGCGGGTTTCGACAAGAGCGCGGAAGTGCCGGATGCGCTGCTGCGGCTCGGCTTCGGTTTCGTCGAGATCGGTTCGGTCACGCCGAAGCCGCAAGCCGGCAATCCGCGGCCGCGGCTGTTTCGCCTCGAGCGCGACGAGGCCGTGATCAACCGCATGGGCTTCAACAATGACGGCGCCGAAGCCGCCCTGCGCCGGCTCGCGGCGCGCGCGCAGCACGGTGGCATCGTCGGCGTCAATGTCGGTGCCAACAAGGATTCGCCGGATCGCGTTGGCGATTACGTCAAGCTGATCGAGACCTTCGCGCCAGTCGCAAGCTATTTCACGGTCAACGTCTCCTCGCCGAACACGCCGGGCCTGCGCAATCTGCAGGAAGGCGCGCTGCTCGACGATCTCCTCGCCAGGGTGATCGACGCGCGCGAGCGGGTGCGCCAGAAGGCCGGCGACACGCCGGTGTTGCTCAAGATCGCGCCGGACCTCAGCCTCGCCCAGCTCGACGACGTCGTGCAGGTGGCGCGGTCGCGCCGGGTCGACGGCATGATCGTGTCGAACACGACGATCGCGCGGCCGAGCACGCTGCGCGAGGAGATGCGCGCCAAGGAACAGGGCGGCCTGTCCGGCCGGCCGCTGTTCCGCCTGTCGACGCGCATGGTCGCGGAGACCTATGTGCGCGTCGAGGGCGCATTCCCCTTGATCGGCGTCGGCGGCGTGGACTCCGGCGGGGCCGCGCTGACGAAGATCCGCGCCGGTGCGAGCCTGATCCAGCTCTATTCGTCGCTGGTGTACAAAGGCCTCGGCCTCGTCGACGAGATCAAGCGCGACCTCACCTCGACGCTGCTTCGCACGGGCCGGGATTCACTTTCCGAGATCGTCGGCGCCGATGCGGCGACGCTCACGGCGGAAGACTGGCCGGGGATGTAGCCGCGGCTACGATTCTCTTAAGATTTCGGGAACGTCGCCCTGAACTGCGCCGGATAGCGTGCAGCCTGCAGGCCGCCGCGCGAGACGTAGGAGGCGATCAGCGCGCCCCACAGTCCGGCGTTGCCGAATGATTGCAGCGCCCACCAGGCGGCGAAGAAAATCGCGAGCGATAACAGCATCAGGTTGCGCATCTCGCGCGCCCAGGTGGCGCCGATATAGATGCCGTCGAAGCCGAAGGCGAACACGCCGGGAATGGGCGCCAGCACGACGAACGGCAGGAATTCGCGCGCGCTGCGCCGAACGGCTTCGCTGGCCGTCATGAAATCGATCAGGTGCGGCCCGAACAACGCGAACAGCACGGCGACGACGATTGCGAAGCCGAGCCCCCACAGCAGCACCAGTCGGGTCGAGTCCGAAAAACCCCTGGCGTCGCGCGCGCCAAGCGTGCGGCCGCAGAGCTGCTGGGCGGCGTTGGCGAGGCCGTCGAGGAAGAAGGCGCTGACCAAAAGGAAATTGTTGAGCACGGAATTCGCCGCCAGCGTGACGTCGCCGGCCCGCGCGCCCTTGGCGGTGAAGAACAGGAACACCGCGATCAGGGCCGCGGTGCGGATCAGGATGTCGGAGTTCACCGCCAGCAGCCGCATCAGCTTGGCCCGGTCGAGCAGGGCTGCGTACGGCACGGCGAAGCCGCCGTCGGCATAGCGGCGGCAGACGCTCACGCCGAGCGCGAACCCGACCGCCTCCGACAGCAGTGCGGCAATCGCCGCACCCGCGATGCCGGCGTCGTAGACCAGCACCAGCAGGACCGTCGCCACCATGTTGACGAGGTTGATGACGATTTGCAGCAGCAGCGCCGGATTGGCGCGAGCCTTGCCGATCAGCCAGCCAAGAATGACGTAGTTGGCGAGCGCGAACGGCGACGACCAGATCCGGACCATGAAATAGGTTTTCGCGGCGCGCGTCACGCCCTCGCTGCCGCCCATCAGGTCGAACAGCACGGTGGCCAGCGGCAATTGCAGCGCAATCAGCGCCGCGCCGATCAGGCCCGCCACGATGAAGCCCCGCACCAAAATCACGGTCTGCTCGCGCGTCTCGCCGGCGCCCAGCGCCTGCGCGGTGAAGGCGAGCGTGCTCATGCGCAGGAAGCCGAACAGCCAGAACAGGCAGTCGAAGATCACGGAGGCCATCGCGACGCCGCCGAGCAGCGCGGCATCGTCGAGCCGTCCAATCGCGGTGGTCGAGACCACGCCGATCAGCGGCGTGGTGAGGTTCGCGACCATCGCGGGGCCGGCGATGGCGAAGACCTGGCGGGAGTCGATCTTGAGGGGGACGGGTGCGTGCATGTCAGAACACGAGCACCATGCCGTCTTCGGCGGCGAGATGCGGCACGTCCTCCAGTCGCGACAGCATGTCGTCGCTCATATGGGTGAGGACGAGGCGTTTTGCGCCGATGGCGGGGAGGTGCTGTTCCAAGGTCTTCAGGCTGAGGTGGTTCTTGACCACCTTCTCGTACATGTAGGCTTCCGCAATGAAAAGGTCCGCGCCATGCGCCAGCGGAATGAGCGTCTCCGTCCATTCGGTGTCGGCGCTGTAGGCGAGCGTGCGGCCTTCGGCCTCGACGCGATAGGCCAGAAACGGCCCGCCGGATTCGCCGTGCACGACCGCATAAGGCATCACGGTCACCGCGCCGAAGCTCTGGCTTTGCCCGGGCGCGAGCTCGATGACCGACAGTTCGAAGCGTTGCTTGGTCCTGGAGGAGTGCTCGAACAGCGCTTCCATCACCTGCTTCAGCCGCGTCTCGAGGCCTTGCGGGCCCGCGATGGTGAGCGGCCGGGTCCGCCGCGAGAATTGCGCATCGAGCAGGACAAACGGCAGACCGGCAAAATGGTCGCCGTGGAAATGCGTGATCAGGATCAGGTCAATCTCGTCGCGGTCGATCTCGAGCCGCTTCAACGCCGGCAGCGCCGACGCGCCGCAATCGATCAGGAAATTCGCCGCGCGCCCCGAGACGTGGAAGCAGGTGTTGAGCCTGCCGCCCGAGCCGAAGGCGTCGCCGCAGCCGACAAAGCGTATTTGCATCGGCTGCGGGCTCCCTGAGTATGCCCCGGAGCTAGCGGCGCGGCGCGCCGAACACGCGCGAGAGCAGCCAGATCGGGATCACGATGACGGCGCCGAGCAGGAAGTAGCGCCACAGCCAGTTGACGGCGTCGAAGCCGAGATCCCACAGCCGCTGGAACAGCAGGCGAATGCTGTAGATGATATTCCAGGGATCGAAGCCGATCGCCGCCAGCACGACGCCGACCAGGATCGAGAGCAGGACCAGGCGAAACGCGACCGCCGGCGGCGAGCCGCCGAGAAAGCGGTTCAGCCCGTCGCTGCGGCCGGCCGGCAAATCTCTGACGTCGTGGGCCATCTCGAAAACTCCTCGCGGGGATTCGCCCCGATTATAGGTCACGGCGGGGCACATGGGGAACCCGCAACGGAGCGTCAATGGCTGTCGGCGGAAGCCGCAACCTTAATTGTTGGTAGGGATTCGTCCGCTTTCAGCATCTTTTCCAGCGTTTCCAGCCGGTCCGCCTCCCTTGGCGGCTTGTCCCAGCGCAGGCGACTGATGCGGGGAAAGCGCATGGCGACGCCGGATTTGTGCCTCGGCGAGCGCTGCAGGCCCTCGAACGCCACCTCCAGCACCAGCCCCTTGTCGCCCTCGTGCACGACATGGCGCACGGGCCCGAATTTTTCGGTGGTGTTGCGGCGGACGAAACGGTCGATCTGCAAGAGCTCCTCGTCGGTGAAGCCGAAATAGGCTTTTCCGACCGGCACCAGCTCCTCGCCGCTCTCCCCCTCGGTCCAGACGCCAAAGGTGTAGTCGGAGTAATAGGACGAGCGCTTGCCGTGGCCGCGCTGCGCATACATCAGCACGGCATCGATGATGTGCGGATCGCGCTTCCACTTCCACCACTGGCCCTTCGGCCGTCCGGGGAGATAAGGCGCATCGCGCCGCTTCAGCATGACGCCTTCGACGGCATCGGCATCTTCGCCCGCGCCGGCACTCGAAGGATCGGCACGCGCCGCGGTCAGCGCCTCCCAGCTTGCGAAGGGGACGGTGGGCGACAGGTCGATGCGGGGATCGCCGAGCTTTCCGATGAACGTCTCCAGCCGCCCCCGCCGCTCCGCGAACGGCAGCTCGCGCAGATCGTTCTCGTCGTCGCCAAGCAGATCGTAGGCGCGGAGGTGAATCGGAAACTCCTTGATCAGCTTCGGCGAGACGACCTTGCGGTTGAGCCGCTGCTGCAGGACGTTGAAGCTCTGTACGCGTCCCTCGCGCAGGATCAGAAGCTCGCCGTCGATCGCGCCTGGCAGCCGCAGCGACGGCACGAGATCCGGAAAGCTCCCCGTGATGTCCTCGCCGGTGCGCGAATAGAGCCGCGCCGTGATGTGGCCGCGCTCGTCGCGTCCGGCCACCGCCTGGACGCGGATGCCGTCCCATTTCCATTCGGCGATGTAGTCGGCGGGATCGAGGTTTTGGAAATCGTTGTCCTCGATCGCATGGGCCAGCATCACCGGGCGGAACGGCGCCGGATCGCGATTGACCGGTTTCTCGCCGCGGCCTTCCAGCCAGGCGAACAAGTCGAGATAGGGCGGCGCGAGCCCCGGCCAGATCAGCTCGACCTCGTGCGGGTCCTTGTCACCGAGCGCGGCGGCCGCGGTCTTGGCGAGGCGCGCGGAGATGCCGATGCGGAGCGCGCCGGTAACGAGCTTCAGCAGCGCCCAGCGGCCGGTCTCATCCAACTCGTCGAGCCAGCGTTCGAGCTGCTTTGGCAGCTCGGTCTTGCCGAGCGTGCGGAGTGTGGTGACGACCTCGGTGAGGGTTGGCGGCGGTGGGTTGTTGTGGTTGCCCGGGTGGAGCGCATCGCCGGCATCTCGCCCGTGGTACCCTTCTCCCTGACCCTCCCCCGCCAGGGGGGAGGGGACGGGGAGGCTGGCGCGTCCATCACTCGCCAAATCATTCTCAGTCGTCGAGCCCGTCTGCCGCCGCGCGCGCAACTGCGCTCCCTCCCCCCTTGCGGGGGAGGGCGGGGGAGAGGGGTGGCCCGGAAAAGACTCGCTGTTACCAGGCACTCGCCGCGGCCACATCAGCGCCACCGTTTCCGAGAGATCGCCGACATAATCGTAACTCGGTCCGAACAGCACCTCATCCGTCCGCGCCGCGATGAGATCGCGGATCAGCGCGGGCTTGGCGTGCTTGAAGCTCAGCGCACCTGTCAGCGCCGCCAGTGCGTAGCCGCGGTCGGGGTCGCCGACCTCGCGGAAATAGCCCGTGATCAGCCGCAGCTTGTTGTTGCGGCCGGGCTCGTAGGCGAGGCGGTCCAGGAGTTCAGCGAAGCGGTTCATGCGTCGGCCTCGTCTGCAACCGCCGTCGCGCTTTCCTCCTCGTCACCATAGCCGACGAGATCGAGCGGCTGCGCCCGCAAGCCCTTGCTCTTGCACCAATGCACCAGCGCGTCCTCCTGGCCGTGGGTGACCCAGATCTCCCCGGCGCCGGTCGCGGCGATCGTCGCGGTGAGGCCGTCCCAATCGGCGTGGTCGGAGATCACCAGTGGCAGCTCGATGCCACGCTGCCGGGCGCGGGCGCGCACGCGCATCCACCCCGAGGCGAAGGCGGTGACGGGATCGGGAAAACGCCTCGTCCAGAGATCGGACGTCGCCGACGGCGGCGCCAGCGTGATGGTGCCGGCGAGCGCCGCCTTCTTCACGCCCTGCACCGGCCGCAACTCGCCGAGCCCGATCCCGCGGCTTTGATAATAGTGCGTGATCTTCTCCATCGCGCCATGCAGGTAGATCGGCGCGTCATAGCCGGCCTGACGCAGCAGCGCGATCACGCGCTGCGCCTTGCCAAGCGAATAGGCGCCGACCAGATGCGCGCGCTCGGGAAACAATGCCACGGAGGCCAGCAGCTTCCTGACCTCGTCGGCGGCATCGCCATGCCGGAACACCGGCAGTCCAAAGGTGGCCTCAGTGATGAAGACGTCGCAGGGCACGAGCTCGAACGGCGTGCAGGTCGGGTCGGGCGCATCCTTGTAGTCGCCGGAGGCGACGATGCAGGTGTCTTTGCAGGTCACCGCGATCTGCGCCGAGCCCAGCACATGACCGGCCGGATGAAATTTGACGCTGACGTCGCCGAGCCGAATCTCCTCGCCATAGCGGATGACTTGCGTCGATCCCGCAAAGTTCTCGCCATAGCGCAGCCGCATCATGTCCAGCGTTTCCTGCGTCGCCAGCACCGCGCCGTGGCCGGCGCGGGCGTGGTCGGAATGGCCGTGGGTGATCACGGCCCGCTCCACCGGGCGGACAGGGTCGATATGGAAGCCACCGGGCTTGCAGCACAGGCCGGCAGCAACTGGCAGCAGGATGTCTTGGGGGCGCATGGAAGTCATATAGGCACCGGTGCCCCGATATTCACCGGTCATGCGCGGGCTTGACCCACGCATCCATCCTCTTAAACAGTTCCCTTTTTGATGGATTGCCGGGTCAAGCCCGGCAACGACAGTCCTCGGTTCCCAATGCCCCTGCGCCTGTTCCTGACCTCCGGCGATCTCATGGCCGACCGCCGCTTCGAGTTCGCGCGCGACCTCCAGCTCAAGGGCGATCTGCCCGCCGCCGCCGACCTCATCGAGCAGGCGATTGAGCTGGCGCCGAACTTCACCTCGGCCTGGTTCACGCTCGGCGAAATCCGTCAGCAGCTCGGCGAGCGCGACAAGGCGATCGCGGCGTTCCGCGAAGCGCTCCGCTCCGATCCCGATGACCAGCACGGCGCCCACCTGCATCTCATGCGACTCGGCGATGCGCAGTTGTCGGAAATGCCAAAAGCCTATGTGCAGGCCTTGTTCGACCAATACGCGCCGCGCTTCGAGCACACGTTGATCAACGATCTCGGCTATCGCGCCCCCAGCCTGATCTTCAAGGCGGTGCTGGCCGCGCGCGTCGCCGCGAAGAAGCCGGCCTTCTTCAAGCGCACCATCGATCTCGGCTGCGGCACCGGGCTTGCGGCGGCGGCTTTCGCCAGACAGGTCGATCATTTCATCGGCATCGATCTATCGCCCGGCATGATCAAGGAGGCGCGCGCGACGAACCTCTATGCCGAGCTCGAGGTCGCCGACATGATCGAAGGCCTGCGCGCCAAGGGTGATGCGAGCGCGAACCTCGTCGTCGCCGCGGATGCGTTCGTCTACCTCTCCGATCTCGCACCGGTGCTCGGCGAAGCCAGACGCGTGCTCGTATCCGGCGGCGTGCTCGCCTTCACGCTGGAGACGCATGACGGCAGCGGCATCGTGCTTGGCGAAGGCCTGCGCTATGCCCATTCGGTGGAATATGTGCGCGACGTGATGGCGAAGGTCGGTCTCAAGCTCCTCACACTGGAGCCGGCCTCGCCGCGCAACGAGAACAACCAGCCGGTGCGCGGCCTCGTCGTCGTCGCCGAAAAAACTTGAGTCTAGGCGCTAACATCCTGCGATTTGAGCGTCATTGCGTCGCAAAGCAATGACTTCCCACTTGCGAGCCGTGCGGCGATGCCAGCACAATGCGCGCATCAGGGAGAAACAAATAATGACAAAGAATCCATCACGGCGCGATTTCAGCGCCGGCGCGCTTGCAACCATCGCCGCATCCACATTGCCCGCTCCGTATGTCTGGGCCGCGGAGAAGAAATATGATGCGGGCGCCAGCGACACCGAGATCAAGATCGGGCAGACCGTGCCGCATTCCGGCCCCGGCTCGCTCTATGGCGTACTGGGCCGCATCGGCGAAGCCTATTTCCAGATGCTGAACGAGAAGGGCGGCATCAACGGGCGCAAGATCAAATTCCTCACCATGGACGACGCCTACAGCGCGCCGAAATGCGTCGAGGCAACGCGGCGCCTGGTCGAGCAGGAAGAGGTGCTGGCGCTCTACGGCTCGCTCGGTACCGCGCCGCAGACCGCCGTGCACAAATATCTCAACTCCAAGGGCGTGCCGCAGCTGCTGCTCAACACCGGTGCGTCGAAGTGGAACAATCCGAAAGAGTTCAAGTGGACGATGGCGGGCCTGCCGCTCTATCCGACCGAGGCGCGCATCCTGGCGCGGCACGTCGTCGCCGTGAAGCCGAACGCCAAGATCGGCATCCTCTATCAGAACGACGACTTTGGCCGTGACTTCCTGGGCCCGTTCAAGAAGGTGTTGGCCGACGCCGGCGGCACCGCGCAGGTGATCATGGAGCAGACCTACGATCTCACCGAGCCGACCGTCGATTCCCAGCTCATCAATCTCTCGAAGTCGGGCGCGGACGTCTTCTACAACATCTCCACCGGCAAGGCGTCGTCGCAGTCGATCCGCAAGGTGGCCGAGCTCGGCTGGAAGCCGCTGCAGCTGTTGTCGGCCGGCTCGACCGGCCGCTCGATCCTCAATGCTGCCGGCATCGAGAACGCGGCCGGCATCGTCGCCATCCGCTACAACAAGGAAGTCGGCCTGCCCAAATGGGAGAAGGATCCGGACGTGATGGCGTTCGAGGAGCTGCGCAAGAAGTACACGCCGGCCATCGACCCCGACAACACCATCGCCTTCGCCGGCTACGGCCAGGCCGTGACCATGGGTGAGATCCTGCGCCGCTGCGGCGACGATCTCACCCGTGCCAACGTGCTGAAGCAGGCCTCGACTCTCGCCGGCTTCCACTCGCCCTATTTCCTCGACGGCGTCACCTACAGCTACACGCCGGAGGACTACACGCCGATGAAGACGCTCTTCATCTCCACCTTCACCGGCAAGGACTGGGACATCTCCGACAAGCCGATGTCGGAGTAGGGTCTTTCCTCGATCGAGATGCCGTAGGGTGGGCAAAGGCGCCCTTGCGCCGTGCCCACCACCTCCCCGGGCAACCGGGTGCGGATGGTGGGCACGCTTCGCTTTGCCCACCCTACGAGAGCCCCACCCCTCGACGAACCCACCCCCACGGCTTACCTGTGATGCCGTGCCGCCCCGCATCCTCAAATCCCCGGCCCGGACGCCAGCGCTACTGCCCGACCGCTTCCAGGCGTGGTTCGCGGGCCGCGGCTGGGAGCCGCGCGCGCATCAATTGGCGCTGCTGGAGAAGGCGCGCGAGGACCGCTCGGCGCTGCTGATCGCGCCCACCGGCGCCGGCAAGACGCTGGCGGGATTTCTGCCGACGCTGGTGGAGCTGTCGACCCAGGCGATCGAGCGGGACACCGGCGCGAAGAAAAGCTTCCTTTCCACCGGCCGCGATGTTCGCCGCGCCGGCGGCCTCCACACCCTCTACATCTCACCGCTCAAGGCGCTCGCGGTGGATATCGCCCGCAACCTCGAGCGTCCCATTGCCGAGATGGGGCTGCCGATCAAGGCCGAGACCCGCACCGGCGACACGCCGGTGTCGCGGCGCCAGCGCCAGCGGCGCTATCCGCCCGATATCCTGCTGACGACGCCTGAGCAGCTCGCGCTGCTGCTTTCCTCCGACGACGCGCCGTCCCTGTTCTCCTCGCTGAGACGCATCGTGCTCGACGAGCTCCACGCGCTGGTGACGTCCAAGCGCGGCGATCTGCTCTCGCTGGGGCTTTCGCGGCTGTGGCGGCTGGCGCCGCAGCTGCGCGCGATCGGTCTGTCCGCGACCGTGGCCGAACCGGAATCGCTCGCGCGCTTTCTCGTGCCGCAACCCAAGGACAAAGCCGAATCGGCCGACATCGTCATCGCCGGCGGCGCCGCGCCGCCGCTGGTCGAGATGCTGGACACGCGCGAGCGCCTGCCCTGGGCCGGCCACAGCGCGCGCCACGCGCTTCCCGAAATCTACGAGCTGATCAAGGCGAACAGGACCACGCTCGTCTTCGTCAACACCCGCAGCCAGGCCGAGATGCTGTTCCAGAATCTCTGGAGCATGAACGACGACAATCTCGCGATCGCGCTGCATCACGGCTCGCTCGACGTCGCCCAGCGCCGCAAGGTCGAGGACGCGATGTCCGCGGGCAGGCTGCGCGGCGTGGTCTGCACCTCGTCGCTCGACCTCGGCGTCGACTGGGGCGATGTCGATCTCGTCGTCAATATCGGGGCGCCCAAGGGCTCCTCGCGCCTGATGCAGCGGATCGGCCGCGCCAACCACCGTCTCGACGAAGCCTCGCGCGCCGTGCTGGTGCCGGCCAACCGTTTCGAGGTCTTGGAGTGTCGCGTCGCCATCGATGCCATCGCCGAGAATGCGCAGGACACGCCGCCCTTGCGCACCGGCGCGCTCGACGTGCTGGCCCAGCACGTGCTCGGCTGCGCCTGCGGCGAGCCGTTCTATAGCGATGATCTCTACGATGAGGTGCGGTCGGCGGCGCCCTACGCAAACCTCTCGCGGCAGGATTTCGACGACGTCGTCGATTTCGTCGCCTCCGGCGGCTACGCGCTGAAAACCTATGAGCGCTTCGCCCGCATCAAGCAGGACAAGGAAGGGCGCTGGCGTGTCGCCAATCCGAAGGTGCGGCAGAGCTACCGCCTCAACGTCGGCACCATCGTCGAGGAGCCGATGCTGAAGGTGCGGCTGGTGCGCGGCCGTTCCACCGGCACCGGATCGACCGGCGCGATCGCGCGCGGTGGCCGCGTGCTCGGTGAGATCGAGGAATATTTCATCGAGGGCCTGACCGCCGGTGACACCTTTGTGTTCGGCGGCGAGGTGGTGCGCTACGAGGCGCTGGCCGAGGACCAGGTCTACGTCTCCCGCGCCAACGACAAGGATCCGAAGGTGCCGTCCTATATGGGCGGTAAGTTTCCGCTCTCGACCTATCTTGCCGAACGCGTGCGCCGTCTGCTCGACGACCGCCGCGCATGGAATGGCCTGCCCGAGCAGGTGCGCGACTGGCTGTCGCTGCAAAGGGACGTCTCGCGCGTGCCCGGCGTGCGCGAACTGCTGGTCGAGACCTTTCCACGCGGCAACAAGCATTATCTCATCTGCTATCCCTTTGAAGGCCGGCTCGCGCACCAGACGCTCGGCATGCTGCTGACGCGGCGGCTGGAGCGTGCCCGTGGCCGGCCGCTCGGCTTCGTCGCCAACGAATACGCGGTGGCGATCTGGGGGCTGGGCGATGCCTCCTTCATGATCCGCAACGGCCAGCTCGATCTCGATGCACTGTTCAACCCTGATATGCTCGGGGACGATCTCGAAGCCTGGCTCGCCGAATCCGCGTTGATGAAGCGCACCTTCCGCAACTGCGCGCTGATCTCCGGCCTGATCGAGCGCCGCTTCACCAGCGAGGAGAAGAGCCGGCGCCAGGTGCTGTTCTCGACCGATCTCGTCTACGACGTCCTGCGCAAGCATCAGGCCGACCACGTGCTGTTGCGAGCCGCTCGCGCCGACGCCGCCACCGGCCTGCTCGATCTGCGCCGCCTCGGCGACATGCTCGGCCGCATCCACGGCCGCATCACGCATCGGGAACTCGACCATGTCTCCCCGCTCGCCGTGCCCGTGATGCTGGAAATCGGCCGCGAGTCAGTCTATGGCGAAGCTGGAGACGAGCTCTTGGCGGAAGCCGCCGACGAGCTGGTCAAAGAGGCGATGGGATAAGAGCAGGTCTTGACGTGACGGCAGGCGCGCTGGTTTCAGGAGATGTCGAGGACATGCGCGTTTCCAGAGTCACCATCAGCGATGTGACCTTCGCTGCCGATCTCTCCGGCGCGCTGTTCTGGGAAGAGCAGCGCCTGCTCGTCGTTTCCGACCTGCATCTGGAAAAAGGTTCCAGCTTCGCGACGCGCGGCGTGCTGCTGCCGCCCTATGATACGCTCGCAACGCTCAGCCGTCTCGCCGCCGTCGTCACGCACCACAACCCTCGTGTGATCATCGCGCTTGGCGACAGTTTTCACGACCGCACCGCGCATGAGCGGTTGTCGCCTGAGGATCGCGATGCCGTTGCCGTGCTCCAGACCGGCCGCGACTGGATCTGGATCTCGGGCAATCACGATCCGATGCTGCCGCGCGATCTGGGCGGGACCATCGCCGACGAAGTCGCGATCGGCCCGATCACTTTCCGTCATGAGCCGACCGGTGCAGCCGGCGAGATTGCCGGCCATCTGCATCCGAAGGCGCGCGTCTCCGCGCGCGGCCGCTCGATGGAGCGCCGCTGCTTCGCCAGTGACGGGATGCGTGCTGTGATGCCCGCCTTCGGCGCCTACGCCGGCGGCCTCAGCATTCGCGACGCCGCGTTCGCAAAGATTTTTCCGAAGAACGGCTTTGTCGCCCATCTGCTTGGTGACCGCCGCGTCCACGCCATCGCGGCCTCGCGCTGTTATTGAGATTCGTGCCGCGCAGGCGCGCCAACCGGTTCCATCGGGCCTCAATTCTCAACTGCCGGCCCCATCAGGACGTGTGGTTAACGGAAATTAGGACAGTGTTACGTTCAGTACTTGTCCGGAGTCGATTTAGTCGATTGCCGCCACTAATTTGACACTCGCCGGGGCTGGCATTTCGCATCCCGAACAAGATTGTAACCGGCAAGGGGTCGCTGCAAGGCGGCCCCTTTTGATTCCGCGTTCCGCATGCGGATCATCACGACCGTATTGTCGCCCGGCATCCGAACAAATTAAGAACACTTTAGCAAGTCTTTGATATATCATTGTGATTCGGCGCGTTGCCGACACCATATTTAGCGTCTGTCAGACTTTGCGAGGACTACATGTCCACCATCGCCTTCGATCAATTTGCCCTCACCCGGATCGCCGATTTCGCGCGCTCGCTGTCGCGGCTGCATCAGGCGGCGCGCCGCTATGCGGTCGATGACGACCAGTTCGACCGCGAGTTCAACGCGGTTTGCCAGTCGATCTGGGGCTACACCATCGACGACGTCAGCGACGATCTGTTCTCGGCCGAGGATCATTTGTTCCTCGATACGCTGGACGAAGCGCATGCGCGCATCTTCGCAGCCGAGCAGGGTTACGACCTCATAGGCGAGATCGGCATGCTCACCGACTGGTGGGGCTTCTGCTGGATGATCCTGGCCGAGAAGCGCGGCCTGCTGACTCAGGACAACCGCGCCGCCGCGCGTGCGGCGATCGAGGAGAAATATCTGGCCGCGCCGAACGTGATCGGGGTGATCATCGGGAGGTAGTGCCGCAACCTCCGTCATTGGGAGGAGCGAAGCGACGAAGCAATCCAGAGTGCCTCCGCGGAGACATTTCTGGATTGCTTCGCTGCGCTCGCAATGACGACTTGGATGCAGTTGAGACTTAATCCAATCCCGCCCGCTTCGCCGGCTTCTGCGCCGGTGTCTTCGGCACCGTCACGTCGGGCAGCGCCTCGCGCATGATCTCGGTCGACGTCGGCGCATCTGCCGCCACCGTCTCTGCGCGCACCGGCGCCACCTTCATTTCGCCGAGGCGCGCGCGGACCTGCGCGGTGAGGCCGGGGTAGGAGGCCACAGGGGTGAAGTCCGCAGCCTGGTCATTGCCGACGCGAATGCCGGTATAGGCGACGAGGCCGTCGCTGGTCGCGATCACGTCGCCGGCTTTCAGCGAGGAATCCAGCGCGAGATCGACCGGGGCGAGGCCGACCGGCTCGCGGCCGTTGCAGGTGCAGTCGGCGCGCAGCGCCTTGCGATAGGCGAAGGCGTTCTCGCTGTCGGCGTAGCGCTCTCCGGTCTGCGAAGCGGCGCCGTCGATCGAAGAACCGAAATAGACCTTGGTCGCGCTGGCGGGACAGAAGGCCTGACACATCTGCGCGGGCGAGGTGAGGCCGCGCATCAGCGGAAAATATTTGCCGTCGCAGCTGCGCACGCAGAAGGCCGGGCCCGAGCCGCCGGCCGCCGCCGCGCGTGTCGGCGGCACATATGGCGAGGTTGCGGCATTTTGCTGGCCGGTGAAGGGATCGGCGTAGGAGTTCGCCTGATGCGGCACCTCACGCTGCGGCCGCTGCTGCTGCATGCCGCCGAAGAAGAAGTCGAACAGGCCCTCAGCCGAAACCGGGGCCGGCGCCGCAAGCAGCGGTGCTGCCAGAATGGCGGCTACAAGCGTCGCGCGACGTTGCTGCCGCGCATGGGACAACTTTGTACGCAATGCTCACTCCACCGAACGCTACTGAATCGGCCGGGACCTTTCGGGGTCTCGGCGCCTGATTCACCATAATGCGGGATGGTAAATGAGCAGTTGCGCGGAGGCGGTTTCAAGTCGAGGCGGTGACCTCTTTAAGGCCAGGCACAACTTCCGACGGATGGTTGCTTCCGGGCAACGCCCGGGCATGACGGCCAGGAATGTTTCGCCGTCTCAAGCCTTCAGGAACTCCGACGCCTTGTACAGCGAGCGGAACGGCAGGCCCGCGGCGCCGAACGTGTCGGTGGCGCCTTCCTCGCGGTCGACCATGGTCAGCACCAGAACGACCTCGGCGCCGGTCTCGCGCACGGATTCCACCGCCTTCATCGCCGAGCCGCCGGTGGTGGTGACATCCTCGACGATCACGACGCGCTTGCCTTCGAGCGTCTCGCCCTTGGGCAGGCCTTCGATCGCGAGCTTGGCCCCGTGCTCCTTCGGCTTCTTGCGCACGAAGAACGCCGCGATCGGATGGCCCTTGATCCAGGAGATCTGGGCCAGCGCGCCGGCCAGCGGCACCGCGCCCATCTCGAGCCCGCCGATGAAATCGAGCTGGTCGTCCTTCAGCGCCTCATAGGTCAGCTCGGCGAGCAGCGTCGCGCCCTCCGGGTCGAGCATGGTCGGCTTCAGGTTGAAGTAGAAATCGCTCTTGCGGCCCGACGCGAGCGTCACCTCGCCGCGGCCGAAGGAGCGCCGGCGGATGATTTCGAACAGGCGGGCGCGAGAGGCAGATTTCGACACGGCGGTCCCTCGGAAGCATTTTTGGAAGTGGCGGAATCTATCCGCGACGGCCGCGACATTCCAGAGGGGGCGTCTCCCGTCAAGAGGGATCGGCCATCCCGGGCCGCCGGTTGTGGGGGTGCAACCTTCTGGGGTAGGTGGATGCCGGATATCTCGGCAAGGAAACTGGGCAAGGAAACGCGTAAATGACCATCGAGCTGCACACCTGGAACACGCCGAACGGCCGCAAGATCTCGGTCGCTCTGGAAGAAATGGGGCTGCCCTACAAGGTGGTCCCGGTGAACATCACCAAGGGCGAGCAGATGGCGCCGGGGTTCCTGAAGCTCAGCCCCAACAACAAGATCCCCGCGATCGTCGATCCCGAGGGCCCGGACGGCAAGCCGGTCAGCATCTTCGAGTCCGGCGCGATCCTGCTCTATCTCGGCGAAAAGACCGGCAAATTCCTGCCGAAATCGCTTTCGGCGCGTATCCCCGTCTATGAATGGCTGATGTGGCAGATGGGCGGCTTCGGCCCGATGCCCGGCCAGGTGCATCATTTCATCGCACTCGAGAACGAGCAGGACCGCGCCTATGGCCTCAAGCGCTACATGGCCGAGACCCGCCGGCTCTATGGCGTGCTGGACCGCCGGCTGGAGGCCCACGACTTCGTCGCCGGCGACCTCTCGGTTGCCGATTTTGCCATCCTGGGCTGGGCCTGGCGCCACCCTCGCCACAAGGTTGAGCTGGCCGATTTTCCCAACGTCAAGCGCTGGTACGACGCCCTGATGGCGCGCCCGGCCGTGAAGCGGGGCATGGACGCGAAGCTGGATTGATCTGACGGTGTCGTCGCCCGGCTTGACCGGGCGACCCAGTATTCCAGAGGCAGCGGTGATTGAGCCGAGAGGCTGCGGCGTACTGGATGCCCCGGTCAAGCCGGGGCATGACAGTGTGCTTCACACCTTCTTCGCTTCCACCGCCATCCGCACCGCAAGCCCGGCCAGCACCGTGCCCATCAGCCAGCGCTGCACCAGCATCCAGCTCGGCCGGCTCGTCAGGAACAGCGCGATCGATCCGGCCGCGAGCGCGATCATCGCATTCACGCTGACGCTGATCGCGATCTGGATCGCCCCTAACACCACCGACTGCGCCAGCACGCTGCCGGCGGTGGGATCGATGAACTGCGGCAGCAGCGCCAGATACAGCATCGCGATCTTCGGATTGAGCAGATTGGTGACGAAACCCATCGCGAACAATTTGCGCGGGCTGTCGATCGCAAGCTGCTTCACCTGGAACGGCGAGCGTCCGCCCGGCTTCACCGCCTGCCAGGCCAGCCACAGCAGATAGCCCGCGCCGGCGAAACGCAGCGCGTCATAGGCGAAGGGAATGGCGAGCAAGAGCGCGGTGATGCCGAACGCTGCGCACAGCATGTAGAACACGAAGCCGAGCGCCACCCCGCCGAGCGAGACGATGCCCGCGGCCGGCCCCTGCGTGATCGAGCGCGAGATCAGATAGATCATGTTCGGCCCCGGCGTGAGCACGAGACCAAGGCAGACGAGGGCGAAGCCGAGCAGGGCGGAGGTGTGGGGCATGGGTGAACCGGTGCGGGAGGATGCAGTGGTTCTAGTATGCGAGGCGCGGCGGGGCCATCGCGCAATTGCACGGAGGACAATTCGATTCCCGCATCTCACCCCAACGTCGTCCCCGTGAAAGAGGGGACCCATACCCCCAGGGAGAAGTTTGAGGCGAGATGGTCATGGGCAATCTTCGCCCAACTCGATCCTGTGGTTGTGGGGTCACGGCGTTCGCCGGGACGATACCGTGCTGGTGGAGAGATCAGTGCGCCTCGTCCCAATTGTTTGCCGCGCGCGCATCGACATGCAGCGGCACCGACAGCAGCACCGCCGGGAAGGGGGCGTCCTGCATCACGTGCTGCACGACCGGCAGCGTCGCCTCGACTTCCGCGTCAGGCACCTCGAAGATCAACTCGTCATGCACCTGGAGCAGCATCTGCGCCGACAGCTTCTTCTGCACCAGGGCATCCTCCATCCGCGTCATGGCGCGGCGGATGATGTCCGCGGCGGTGCCCTGGAGCCGCGCGTTGATGGCGGCGCGCTCGTTGAACGCGCGCACCGAGGCGTTCGAAGCCTTGATGTCGGGATAGTACATCTTCCGGCCGAACAGCGTGGTGACATAGCCGTTGCTCCGGCAGAAGTCGCGCGTCTCGTCCATGTAGGCGCGGATGCCGGGGAAGCGCTCGAAATATTTCTTGATGTAGGCGGAGGCTTCCTCGCGCGCGATGCCGAGCTGGTTGGCGAGGCCGAACGCCGAGATGCCGTAGATGATGCCGAAATTGATCGCCTTGGCGCGGCGGCGGACCTCGCTCGGCATGCCCTCGATCGGCACGCCGAACATTTCGGAGGCCGTCATGGCGTGAATGTCGAGCCCGTCGCGGAACGCCTGCTTCAGGACGGGAATATCGGCGATCTCGGCGAGCAACCTCAGCTCGATCTGCGAATAGTCGGCGGAGACGAGCTTGTGTCCCGATGTCGCGATGAAGGCGCGGCGGATCTTTCGGCCGTCCTCGGTGCGCACCGGAATGTTCTGCAGATTCGGCTCGTTCGACGACAGCCGGCCCGTCGTGGTCGCGGCCAGCGCGTAGGTCGTGTGCACGCGGTGGGTCTGCGGGTTGACGTAGGTCGGCAGTGCGTCGGTGTAGGTCGATTTCAATTTTGAAACCTGGCGCCACTCCAGGATCTTCTTCGGGAAGTCATGGCCCTGCTCGGCGAGCTCGTCGAGCACCTGCGCGGTCGTCGACCACGCGCCGGTCTTGGTTTTGGTGCCGCCGCTTAGTCCCATCTTGCCGAACAGGATGTCGCCGATCTGCTTGGGGCTGCCGACATTGACGGGCTCGCCCGCGATCTCCTGGATCTCGGCTTCGACGCGCGCCGCGGTCTGGGCGAAGTCGCCGGACAGCCGCGACAGAACCTGGCGGTCGATCGAAATGCCGCGCCGCTCCATCCGCGCGAGCACGGAGACGAGCGGCCGCTCCAGCGTCTCGTAAACAGCGGTCATGTGCTCGGCGACGAGGCGCGGCTTCAGCACGCGCCACACCCGCAAGGTCATGTCGGCGCCTTCCGCCGACAGCGGCGCAGCCTTGTCGATCGGCACCTGGTCGAAGGTGATCTTGCCCTTGCCGCTGCCGAGCAGCTCGCTTTCCTTCAACATGGCGTGGCCGAACCAGCGCTCGGACAGCGATTCCAGCCCGTGCGAGCCGCGGCCGGCATCGAGCACATAGGAGATCAGCTGCGCATCGTCTGAGTTGCGCAGCGTGATGCCGTGCTGCGCCAGCATCACGGCGGTGAACTTGACGTCGAAGCCGATCTTGAGAATGCCTGACGATTCCAGCACCGGACGAAGCGCTTCGATGGCGTCGGCATGCTTGACCTGGTCCGGCGCGAGACCCGCGTCGAACAGGCCGGCGCCGCCCCCGGACTGCTTGTGCGCGAGCGGCACATAGCAGGCCTCGTTCGGCGCCAGCGCCAGCGCGATGCCGCAGAGATCGGCCTGCATCGGATCGATGGAGTTCGCACGCATTTCGATCGCGACCTGACCGGAATCATGGATGCGTGCGATGAAGGCATTGAGTTCGGCGAGCGCCTTGATCGCCTGGTACTTGCCGCGGTCGACCGGAAGCTTGCGCAGCGCCTCTTCGCGCGCCGCGGCCAGCGAGATCGGCGCGCCCTTGACGCTCGCCGATTTGTCGCCCTTGTCGCCGCCCGTCGCGGCGGCCGCAGGAGCGGCGAAGAGATCGCCGGAAGCCTCGGGCGATGTTGCTTTCGCGGCGGCGCCACCGGCCTTCGCGCTGCTGCTGTTGCTCGCATCGGCATCGACATTGGCCGGATCGATCTGCGAATAGTCGGCGACGCGGCGCGTCAGCGTGGAAAATTCCATCGCCTTGAGGAAGGCGACCAGCTTGCGGGCATCGGGCTCGTGGACGGCGAGATCGTCCAGCGGTACCTCCAGCTCGACCTTGTCGTCGAGCAGCACCAGCTGACGCGAGATCCGTGCCTTCTCGGCGTTCTCGATCAGCGCCTCGCGCCGCTTTGGCTGCTTGATCTCGGTGGCGCGGAACAGGAGCTGATCGAGGTCGCCATATTCGACGATCAATTGCGCTGCGGTCTTGATGCCGATGCCGGGCACGCCCGGCACGTTGTCGGTGGAATCGCCGGCCAGCGCCTGCACCTCGACCACCTTCTCCGGCGGCACGCCGAACTTCTCGATCACCTCGGGGATGCCGATGCGGCGATCCTTCATGGTGTCGTACATCGTGATCTTGTCGTTCACGAGCTGCATCAGATCCTTGTCGGAGGACACGATGGTCGTGGTGGCGCCGCGTTCGCTGGCCTGCCGCGCATAGGTCGCGATGAGATCGTCGGCCTCGAAGCCGCCTTGCTCCAGGCAGGGCAGGTCGAAGGCGCGCACCGCTTCGCGGATCAGCGCGAACTGCGGGATCAGATCATCGGGCGCCGGCGGCCGGTGGGCCTTGTACTCCGGGTAGATCTTGTTGCGGAACGTGACTTCCGACTTGTCGAACACGATGGCCAGATGCGTCGGCCGGTTGTCGGCGGGCATGTCGCGGAGCAGCTTCCACAGCATGTTGCAGAAGCCGAGCACGGCGTTGACCTGCAGGCCGTCGGATTTGCGGTTGAGCGGCGGCAGCGCATGATAGGCGCGAAAGATGTAGCCGGAACCGTCGACCAGGAAGATGTGGTCGCCCTTGCCCGCGGCCTTCGCCGCGACCGGTTTGGCAGCAGCTGTCGCGGCGGGTTTGGTGTCGGCGGCAGCCTTGGTGTCAGCTTTGGCGGTGGTCTTCGGGGATGTCTTGGGCATGGCCGCAATGTATGAATTTTTGCGGGCTTTGACAGCCTTGGGAGGGGGATTTTTGGCTTGCTGGCGCCGCTATCCCCACTGTCATTCCCCGGCTTGACCGGGGAATCCAGTACGCCGCGGCCTATCGGTCGACAATGACTGTCTCTGGAATACTGGGGCGCCCGGTCGAGCTGGGCGACGACACCGAGGATGCTACTCCGCCGCCTGCAACTGCGCGCCTGCCTTCTTCGGCGCGATCCAGAAATTTTCCGGCCGTTCGAACAGGAAGTGCGCATTGAGCCGCAGCGCGGCCTGCCAGATCGCCAGCGCGCCGAGCACGCCGACAATGGTGACGATCAGCGACACCGTGCCGATATCGGGAATGATGCCGGTGCGCAGCAGCAGCGTTCGTGTCGTCGCCATCGGCAGGAAGAAGGCGAGGTAGATCACGATCGAATGCTCACCGCAGAAGCGGAAGAAGTTCAGCCAGTGTGCGCGCGCGAGCAGCGTGCCGGCCGTGATGATGGCGCAGGCGCCGGCGAAGCCGAGCACGAGCGAGACGATCTTCCATTCGCTGGCGCCGCACGCGACGAGGCCCGCATTGACCAGCGCCCAGGTCGCGAGCGCTGCCAGCGCAAGCGCGGGACGGCTGCGCGCGCGATCGGACAGCGCGAACACGTAAGGCGCGAACAGATATCCCGAATAGAAATACACGAAGCGCGCGCAGAATTCGTCGATCGCGGTCCAGCCGGTCGAGATGCGCGCCGTCTCCAGCGCGGCGGCGATGAGCCAGATCGCCGGCGGCGGGACTCGCCGTGTCAATTTTGTGACGACGAAGAAGATCGGCAGCAGATAGATGAACCAGAGCGTGCCGAACGGCTCGATGAAGGATTCGAGATACAGGAGGCCGGCGTCGCGCCAGCTCGTCTCCGCGGCGAATGCGGGCGCCTTGAAGCCGAACTGGATTGTCACCCAGACGACATAGAAATAGGCGAAATGCACCACCTTGCGGTCGAGATAGGTTCGCCAGTCCCGATCGATCACCAATGGCAGGAACAGGCCCGAGATCAGGAAGAAGTCCGGCATCCGGAACGGCTTTGCGAACGCCACGGCGACATGCATGAAGCCGGTCTTGCCGGCGGCGAGCTCCACCCCCAGCACCGAATGCATCATCACGACCATGACGATGCAGATGCCCTTGGCATAGTCGACCCAGTCGACACGCGCCGCAGAAGGGGCCTTGGAAAGCCCGCCCGCGGCGATTGTCCCTGATAGTGCCATGGTGTCCCTTTTCGAGGCGCGATCCGCCCGGCTCTGTGCGGGCGTGGCGCAGTGTGGAGCCTTGCGGTTTACGATTTCTTTACCGGTACAATTCGCGTGCCGGTTTTTACATGCGGACTGTTCCCTCCCCTCAGGAAAATGCTAAACCGGCCTGGATTGGGGTTTCGTTAACCAAGCTGGAACAGGGTCTTTCATGCGAATCGCGATGATCGGAACGGGCTATGTGGGGCTGGTGTCCGGAGCCTGCTTTGCGGATTTCGGTCACGACGTCACTTGCGTCGACAAGGACGAGAAGAAGATCGCAGCGCTCCATCGCGGTGAGATCCCGATCTACGAGCCCGGCCTCGACGAGCTGGTCGCGACCAATGTGAAGGCGAAGCGGCTCGACTTCACCACCGACCTGTCGAAGCCGGTCGCGGATGCCGACGCCGTCTTCATCGCGGTCGGCACCCCGTCGCGCCGCGGTGACGGCCACGCCGACCTGTCCTATGTCTACGCCGCCGCGAAAGAGATCGCGCAGTCGCTGTCGGGCTTCACCGTGGTCGTGACCAAGTCGACCGTTCCGGTCGGCACCGGCGACGAGGTCGAGCGCATCATCCGCGAGGCCAATCCGTCGGCCGATGTCGTCGTCGCCTCCAACCCCGAATTCCTGCGCGAGGGCGCGGCGATCCGCGACTTCAAATATCCCGATCGCATCGTCGTCGGCACCTCCGACGAGCGCGGCCGCAAGGTGATGGGCGACGTCTATCGCCCGCTGTCGCTGAACCAGGCACCCCTGATGTTCACCGCGCGCCGCACCGCCGAGATGATCAAATACGCCGCGAACGCGTTCCTCGCGACCAAGATCACCTTCATCAACGAGATCGCGGACCTCTCCGAAAAGGTCGGCGCCAACGTCCAGGAGGTCGCGCGCGGCATTGGCCTCGACAACCGCATCGGCACCAAGTTCCTGCATGCCGGTCCGGGCTTCGGCGGCTCGTGCTTCCCCAAGGACACCAAGGCGCTGATCAAGATCGCGCAGGACTACGACGTCTCGCTGCGGATCGTCGAATCCGTGCTGGCGGTCAACGAGAACCGCAAGCGCGCGATGGCGCGCAAGGTCGGCCAGGCGCTCGGCGGTAGCTTGCGCGGCAAGACCATCGCCGTGCTCGGCCTCACCTTCAAGCCCGACACCGACGACATGCGCGATGCGCCGTCGATCCCGCTCGTCACCGGCCTGATCGACATGGGCGCGACGGTCAAGGCCTTCGATCCCGTCGGCATGGAGCAGGCCAAGGGCGAGCTGCCGAACATCATTTATTGCGAGGACGCCTATTCCTGCGCTGAAGGTGCCGATGCGCTCGTCATCGTCACCGAATGGGTGCAGTTCCGCGCGCTCGATCTCGACCGGCTGAAGGCGACCATGACCCAGCCCGTCGTCGTCGATCTGCGCAACATCTACCGTCCCGAAGACATGGAAGCCGCCGGGTTCGTCTATGAGAGCGTTGGACGTCCGCCGATGCAGCAGGGCTGATACGGACTGATTAACCGCTAAATCCGTCAAGGCCGGGCTTGTCCCGGCCGTCCACGTCTTGTTTGCTTCGTCGTATGAGAACGTGAATGCCGGGGACTCTTGTGCGAAGACGCGCTTCGCGCTTTTGCCCGGGCATGACGAACGGATAGATACTTGCCCCGCAGCTTCGACACCCCCCTTCCGATCGATGCCGTGCTCGACGACCTCTCGCGCACGCTGGAGGCGCATAACGCCGCTGTGCTGGTGGCCCCGCCGGGGGCCGGCAAGACGACGCGCGTGCCGCTGGCGCTGCTCGATGCGCCCTGGGCCGCAGGCAAGAAGATCATCGTGCTGGAGCCGCGGCGCATCGCTGCGCGGGCCAGCGCCGACCGCATGGCCAAATCGCTCGGCGAGCGGGCCGGCGAAACCGTCGGCTACCGCGTCCGCTTCGGCTCCAAGATCTCGCGCGCGACGCGCATCGAGGTGGTGACCGAAGGCATCTTCACCCGCCAAATTCTCGACGATCCCGAGCTCTCGGGCGTTGCCGCAATCCTGTTCGACGAATTCCACGAGCGTTCGCTCGACGCCGATATGGGCCTTGCCCTGGCGCGCGATGCGCAAACCGGCCTGCGCGAGGATCTGCGTATCCTTGTGATGTCGGCAACGCTCGACGGTGCGTGCGTGGCAAAGCTGCTCGGCGATGCCCCTGTCGTCGAGAGCGAAGGCCGCGCCTTTCCGGTCGAGACGCGCTATCTCGGCCGCAAGGCCGATGCGCCGGTGGAGCGGCAGATGGCGGATGCGATCGCGTCTGCCCTCCGCGCCGATAACGGTTCGGTGCTGGCGTTCCTCCCGGGCGCCGCCGAGATCCGCCGCACCCAGAATTTCCTCAGCGAGCGCGTCCAGGATGCCTCCATCGAGATCGTGCCGCTGTTCGGCGCGCTCGATGCTGCCGTGCAGGATCGCGCGATCGCGCCCGCGCCGAAGGGTACGCGCAAGGTGGTGCTGGCGACCTCGATCGCGGAGACCTCGCTGACCATCGAAGGCGTGCGCATCGTCGTCGATTCCGGTCTCGCCCGCGTGCCGCGCTACGAGCCCGACATCGGGCTGACGCGGCTCGAGACCGTGCGCGCTGCGCGTGCGGCAGTGGATCAGCGCCGCGGCCGTGCCGGCCGCACCGAGCCCGGCGTCTGCTACCGGCTCTGGGACGAGCCGCAGACGGCCTCGCTCGCGCCTTACACCCAGCCGGAAATTTTGAGCGCCGACCTGTCCTCGCTGGTGCTCGACCTCGCGCAATGGGGCGTTGCCGATCCCGCGGCCCTGTCGTTCCTCGATCCGCCGCCTCAGCCGGCCTGGAAGGAAGCCAAAAGCCTGCTCGAAGAGCTCAACGCGCTCGACGGCGACGGCCGCATCACCGCGGAAGGCAGGAGCCTGCGTGCGCTGGCGCTGCCGCCGCGGCTGGCGCGCATGATCGTGGATTCGCATCGCGTCGGCAGCGGCGAAGCCGCCGCCGAGATCGCGGCCATCATCACCGAGCGCGGGCTCGGCGGCGACAGCGTCGATCTCGAATACCGGCGCGACCAGTTCCGCCGCGACCGCTCGCCGCGCGCCGCGAGCGCGCGCGATCTCGCCCGGCGCTGGGCTTCGCAGGTCGCAGCGTCGGAGAAGGTCGCATCCGGACAGGATGATCTCTCGACCGGCCTGATGCTCGCCTACGCCTTCCCGGACCGCGTCGCGCGCAATCGCGGCAATGGCAGCTTCGTGCTCGCCAATGGTCGCGGCGCCGCGGTGGAGCAGACCTCCTCGCTCGCCCGCGCGCCCTATATCGCGATCGGCGAGATGACGGGTACGGCGGCGAGCGGACGCATCCTGCTGGCGGCGCCGATCAGCGAGGACGACATCGAGCGGCATTTCGCCGAGCATATCGAGACAGTCGACGAGATCTCCTTCGATCGAGGCGCGATGGCGCTGCGCGCGCGGCGCAAGCGCGCGCTGCATGCGATCACGCTCTCCGAGGCTACACTTGCCGTGTCGCCCTCGGAGGACACCGCGCGAATTTTCGCCGATGGCCTGATCGCGGCTGGCCTCGACCGGTTGCCCTGGTCCAAGGCCGCAAAGCAATGGCGCGACCGCGTGATGTTCCTGCGCAAGGCCGAGGGCGACAGCTGGCCCGACCTGTCAGACGGCGGGCTGGTCGCGCGGCGCGACGATTGGCTGGTGCCCGCGCTCTACGACAGGATTGCACTGAAAGAGGTCTCCGCCGGCGATCTCTCGGACGCGCTGATGGCGCTGTTGCCCTGGGAGATGCGCGCAAGGCTCGATCGCGAGGCGCCGACGCATTTCGAGGCACCGACCGGAAGCATGCTCGCGATCGACTACGAGGCCGAGCAGGGGCCGACCATTGCGGTGCGGCTCCAGGAGTTGTTCGGGCTCAACACCCACCCGTCGATCGCCGCCGGCAAGGTACCGCTGGTGCTGGAATTGCTGTCGCCGGCGCAGCGTCCGGTGCAGGTGACGCGCGATCTCCCCGGCTTCTGGCGCGGCAGCTACGCCGCGGTGCGCTCCGACCTGCGCGGCCGCTATCCACGTCATCCCTGGCCGGACGATCCGGCCAGCGCATTGCCGACCCGGCGGGCGAAGCCGCGCGGGACGTGAGAAGCCATTAACCGTTCGCTCATCCTTTTCGTCAAAATGACACCGGCCCGGCCGCGGCGTCGCTCGCGGATGGCCGTGGCGCGTGATGAAATCGGGCTTTCCGGCTCGGAAGTGGTGTGATGCGTAACATTGTGATCTTCGCGGCCATCATGATCGGCCTCGGTACTTTCATGGCGCAGATGGCGGACAAGATGAGCTCTGCCTCGGCCACGTCGGTGCCGCGCACGGCGCTCGCAGCTGCGACGACGACGGCGCCGCCGGCCGGCGGTCGCAGCCTCAGCATCCCCCGCGATGGTCGCGGCCATTTCCAGACAGATGGCCGGATCGACGGCCAGCGCATCGGCTTCATGGTCGACACCGGCGCCTCCGTGGTGGCGCTGAACGAGACCTCGGCCGCGCGTTTTGGCCTGCGTCCCTCGCGCGGCGAGTACAACGCCACGGTCTCGACCGCCAACGGCACCATCAAGGCCGCGCGCACCCGCATCGCCATGCTCGATGTCGGCGGCCTCGTCGTGCGCGACGTTGACGCCATGGTGCTGCCGGACGAGGCCCTCTCGGAGAATCTGCTCGGCCTCTCCTTCCTGTCCCGCCTCAAGCGTTTTGAGTACGCCAACGGCCAGATGGTGCTGGAGCAGTAAGCCGCTCCACGCGCGCTGACGAACCGTCGTTCGCACGAATTTTTCAGGACGGCCGGAGCGGATGAAACTCCCGCCAGGCCCCGCTTTGCCGTTACCAAACTGCCGCAATTATCATCCATAAGGCGCCAATCCCGCCTTCCGCTGCGGCCCGGCATTCGCTAAGGCTGCATCAATTCCTGCCCATTTCATGAGACCGTCTCAATGTTTCCCAAGCCGAAATCCGTCTTGCTGCCCAACACCTACGCCTATGAATCCGAGCCGATGGTGAAGGCCACGGGTTTTCGCGAATATGACGCGCGCTGGTTGTTCCAGAAGGAAATCAACCTGATGGGAATCCAGGCGCTCGGCATGGGGCTGGGTGCGCTGATTGCCGAGCTCGGCGTCAAGCAGGAGATCGTCACCGGCCACGACTTTCGCGGCTATTCGGCCTCGATCAAATATGCGCTGATCTCCGGCCTGATGGCGGCGGGCTGCAAGGTGCACGACATCGGGCTCGCGGTGACGCCGATGGCCTATTTCGCGCAGTTCGACCTCGACGTGCCCTGCTGCGCCATGGTCACGGCCTCGCACAACGATAATGGCTGGACCGGGGTGAAGATGGGCGCCAACCGCCCGCTGACCTTCGGCCCCGACGAGATGACGCGGCTGAAGGAGATCGTGCTGGGCGCCGAGTTCAAGAACAAGGCCGGCGGCTCCTACCAGTTTCACGAGAACTATCCGGCGCGCTACATTGCCGATCTCACCGGCCGTCCGAAGCTGACGCGCAAGCTCAAGGTGGTCGCGGCGTGCGGCAACGGCACCGCCGGCGCGTTCGCGCCGCAGGTGCTGGAGGCGATCGGCTGCGAGGTGATCCCGCTCGACACCGAGCTCGACCACACCTTCCCGAAATACAATCCGAATCCGGAAGACATGGAGATGCTGCACGCGATCCGCGACGCGGTGCTGCATCACAAGGCCGATGTCGGCCTCGGCTTCGACGGTGACGGCGACCGCTGCGGCGTCGTCGACAACACCGGCGAGGAGATCTTCGCCGACAAGGTCGGCGTGATGCTGGCGCGCGACATGTCGGCGATCCACAAGGATGCGCAGTTCATCGTCGACGTGAAGTCGACCGGCCTGTTCGTCACCGATCCGGTGCTGCAGAAGCAGGGCGCCAAGGTCGCGTATTGGAAGACCGGCCATTCCTACATGAAGCGCCGCACCAACGAGACGGGCGCGCTCGCGGGCTTCGAGAAGTCCGGCCACTTCTTCTTCAACAAGCCCTATGGACGCGGCTATGACGACGGGCTCGTCTCCGCGATCGCGATCTGCGACATGCTCGATCGCGCCCCCGGCAAGTCGATGGCCGACCTGAAGAACGCGCTGCCGAAGACCTGGTCGTCGCCGACCATGTCGCCGCATTGCGCCGACGAGACCAAATACGGCGTCATCGACCAAGTGGTGAAGCACTTCGAGGGCTTGCAGGCCAAGGGCGCCAAGATCGGCGGGCAGGCGATCCGCGATCTCGTCACCGTCAACGGCGTGCGCGTTACGGTCGAGGACGGCAGCTGGGGTCTGGTGCGCGCCTCCTCCAACAAGCCCGAGCTCGTCGTCGTGGTCGAGAGCCCGGTCTCCGAGCAGCGCATGCACGACATGTTCGAGATGGTGAACAGCGTGCTGCGCACGCATCCCGAAGTCGGCGAGTACAATCAGAAGATCTGACTGATCTCGTTGTGCGGCGATCCTTCGAGACGCCCGCCGCTGGCGGGCTCCTCAGGATGAGGTCTTGCTGCGCGGTGAGACGTTAGACCCTCATGGTGAGGAGCCCGCCGCAGGCGGGCGTCTCGAACCATGCAGGCCAAGCTCGGGCGGCGCTTACGCCGTCCGCAGCGACCCCAGGAAACCATCCACTTCAGACTTGAGACGCTCGGACTGCGATGACAGTCCGGCTGCGGCCTGGTGCATCTTCGTGGCGGCGGCGCCGGCCTGTTCGGAGGCCTTGCTGACGCCGACGATGTTGTCGTTGACTTCGCGCGTGCCGGTGGCTGCCTGTTGCAGGCTGCCGGCGATCTCGCGCGTCGCCAGGCCCTGCTGATCGACCGCGCTCGAGATCTGGCCGGAGATCTGGTCGATCTCCGCGATCGTCGTGCCGATCGCCTGGATGGCATTGACGGCATCGTTGGTCGCGCTCTGGATGTTCTGGACCTGCGCCGAGATTTCCTCGGTGGCTTTCGCGGTCTGGTTCGCCAGCGCCTTCACTTCGCTCGCGACCACCGCAAATCCCCTGCCGTGCTCGCCGGCGCGCGCAGCCTCGATGGTGGCGTTCAGCGCGAGCAGATTGGTCTGGCTCGCGATGTTCTGGATCAGTGTGACGACCTCGCCGATCTTCTGCGTGCCGCTGGCAAGGCCCTCGACCACCTCGTTGGTACGGCGGGCCTCATCCGCGGCCTTGGCCGCGATCTCCGCGGAGCGGGCGACCTGCTGCGTGATGCTGGTGACGGATGCGGTGAGCTCCTCGGTCGCAGCCGCGACCGTCTCGACATTGCTCGACGCCTGGTTCGACGCTGCGGCCGCCGCGGCGGTCTGCCGCGCGGTGTCGGTGCTGTTGTTGCTCATCGCCGATGACAGCTGCTGCACTTCGCTGGCGGCAACTGCGACGGCATGCACGATGCCGCCGATGCTGCGCTCGAAATTGCTGGCAAGCCGCTGCTTGGCCGCCTCGCGCTCGTCCTTGGCGCGCTGCTCGACGTCGTGGCGCTCGCTGTTGGCGCGCGCTTCCGCCGCCATCGCGGCCTGCGCCTCGGCGGTCTTCACCGCCGTGGTCTCGAACAGCTCCTGCAGCTTGTGCGCCAGTGCGATCAGCACGCCGGCCTCGATCAGCAGGATCACCGCATGCAGCACGACGCGGCCGAAATCGGAGCCGCCGGGATAGATCGCCGCGGGCAGCAGGAAGTTCAGCGCGATGTGATGCAGCGCGACCGCGACCGTCGCGGCGACGATCGGCCGGTAGTCGCAATAGGCGACCGTGCAGGCCAGCGCCGCGAAGAAGTACATGTGCATGTCGATCTGCCAGGGATGTCCCTCGAACTGGTAGGTGAACATCGACACGCCGCTCATCAGCGCGACGGCAAAAACGAGGCGCGTGGAGAGGCCATTGCCCGACATGCGCCAGGACAGGGTCGCAGCGAGCGCGAAGATCGCCATGAAGATTGCGGGGATCAGCCAGGCCTTGCCGAGCGCAAGGCCGATCGTCATGCTGATCGGTACGTGCAGCCACAGCGCTGCAACGAGCATCTTGCTGGTGGTCTGGCGTAGCGATTCGAGTCCGTCGTTCTCGACAACCATTTCATCCTCTCCAGGACTACGAGCCGAGTGGCTACACGCCAGAAGGCTATCTGCCAAAACATGCTGAGACCGCTTGCGCGTCCATCACGAACCAGGCGCCCGCATCATGCAGGCGGCGCAGTCCGTCATGGTCATCCGGGCGGACGACGAGGAGGGTGGGAAGGGCAGTTGCCCCGACGATCGCCGCTTGCGCGGATCCCGCAGCCTGAAAAACCTGTTGCGTGCTCCACCAGGGCGGAAACGCAACCGCGACGACTGTCGCGCCCGGACGAACCTGTAAGGTGAGGATAGCGAGTGCGATCCACCCTGCGACGAGCAATGTCGCCGCATTCGCCCAGGCAGGCCATCGCCGGGACGGAATCGCCGTTTTCCCCTCCATGCCGCATAGATAGGCGCACGGAGCTAATTCTCGGTAAATGCTTGCTTACCGAGGTACCGAATCGGGCGGGGCAGGGACTCTACGGACGCCGGCGGCCAGTTGCCGCCGAGCTTGATGGCTGGACTTCAGGCCGCCACCACTGCCGGGATCGGCAGCGCGGTGACCGACTTGATCTTCTCCATCGCGAAGCGCGAGGTGACGTTCTTCAGCGGCACGGCGCTGATCAGCTTCTTGTAGAACACGTCGTAGGCCTGCATGTCCGCGACCACGACGCGCAGCATGTAGTCGACGTCGCCTGCCATGCGGTAAAACTCCATCACCTCGGGCATGGCGCTGACGGCCTCGGCGAACTTCTTCAGCCAGGCGTCCGAATGATCGGCGCTCTCGACTGACACGAACACCGAGATACCGAGCCCGATCTTGTTCTGGTCGACCAGGGCCACCCGCTTCAGGATCACACCGTCGGCCTCGAGGCGCTGGATGCGTTTCCAGCAAGGGGTCGAAGACAGCCCGACGCGATCACCGATCTCGGCGACGGACAGGGAGGCATCTTCCTGGAGTACCATCAGGATCTTGCGGTCGATGGCATCGAGGCGGCGGCTGGTCTCGGGGAGTTGGACAGCGACATCAGTCATTTGAAGAACTTTGTTCCAATATGAGGGCTAGTTTCCCTGATATATAGAAAAATCTTCTATCGCAAGCCCATAATCTCGGCGCGCCCCTGGAATCGCTCTAGGATCTGTCTCGTAAAAACCCTTCAACTTCAATACGTTGCGGAGAGGCCGGGCCGCCACCGTGACGGGTGCATTTCAGCGCTGCGGCGGCCGCGGCGAATCGCAGCGCCTCCCGCACCTCCTCGCCCTCTGCGAGGCGAAGCGTGAAGGCGCCATGGAAGACGTCGCCGGCGCCGAGCGTGTCGACCGCCTCGACCGGGAAGGCCGGTGTCTCCTCCGGCTCGCCCGCTGCGTTCAGCCAGATCGTGCCACGTGGGCCGCGCGTGGCGGCGAGGAAGGCGGGCGTCAGTCCGGCGAGGTGCCTCAGGGCGTGGCCGTCATCGGCGATCCCGGCGGTCTCCTGCACCTGTTCGCTGGCGAACAGCAGATGCGAGGCGAGCGTGAGCAGGCTGTCGGTCAGCGCCATCGCGCGATCGACGCCAACGATGACAGGAATGCCACGCCGTCGCGCCTCGGCGCAGAGATCGATGCAGAAGGCGCCGCAGCGGCTCTCGACGAGGACCGCCTGGCACGCGGCGAGCAACTCGTCGGCCCCGGGCAGCTTCACGCTCCACAGGGCGGGATCGCGATAGATCGTGAGCGTCCGCTCGCCCGAGGGCTCGATCATGATCGCCGAGACGGGCGTGGTCAGGCCCGGCATGCGCACGACGCGGCTGGTGTCGATGCCCTCCTGCGCCATCCGTTCGAGAATGAACCCGCTCGATGTCTCGCCGGCGTCGCCCATGGGCCCGGCAAAAGACACGCGGCCGCCTAGTCGTGCCACCGCGATGGCGGCGTTCAGCGCGTTGCCGCCACAAATCTCCGCGAGATGGTTCGCGTTGGCCTTGCTGCCGCGCGCGGGCATTGCCTCGACCCGAAAGGTGAGGTCGCGCACGGGAATGCCGATGCAGAGAATGCGCGGCGCGGTCCCGGCCATCGGCGGTCTCAGCTCAAGTGCCGCTCTTGTCGTGCACCCAGCGGCCGAGCAGATGGTGGGCGATGGCGAACGGATGCGGACCGGCGTATCCGTCCGGATGCGTCCGCGCCAGCATCAGCGCGGCCTCCTCGCGCGTGAACCAGCGCGCATCCTCCAGCTCCGAGTGATCGACGACGACGTCCTCGTTCAGGGCGCGCGCGCTGCAGCCGATCATCAGCGACGACGGATAGGGCCAGGGCTGGGTCATGTAATATTGCACGTCGGTGCAGCGGATCCCGGATTCTTCGAGAATCTCGCGGCGTACCGCGTCCTCGATGGTCTCGGCGGCCTCGACGAAGCCGGCGAGGCAGGAATACATCCCCGGCGGAAACTGCTTCTGGCGGCCGAGCAGGCACTTCTCGCCCGAGGCGACCAGCATGATCACGACGGGATCGGTGCGCGGAAAGTGCTCGGCCTTGCAGGCAGGGCAGTCGCGCTTCCAGCCGCCTTCCTTCATCGCGCTCCGCGTGCCGCAATTGGCGCAATAGCCGTGGCGCTGATGCCAGCTCACCATCGATTTCGCCATCGCGATCGCCGAGAGCTCGTCGGGCGGGATCGCGCCCTGCATCGCCATGCCGCGCAGTTCGGTGACGGTGTAGTCCTCGCGGCCGACCAGCTTCTCGGCTGCCGCCTGCGACATCCCCATGCCGAACACCGCCGCGCCGTCGCGAAGCCCCAGGAAGATCGTGCCGGGATTGGCGCCGCACTTCGTCGCTTCGTCGATCGACAGCAGTGCACGCGCCTTGTCGCCCTCGCGCTTCACCAGTAGCGAGTCGCGGTAGACGACATAGGCGCGCGATGAGGACTTCTGCTCCATCGCGAACAGTTTTTCGTCGTCCCGGCGCAGATGTGCGGCGCGATCGAGGACGTTGGTGACGAAGGCCGGCTGTCCCAGCGGAAATGCGTCGAATGCTGACATTTCTTGTTCTTTCAACCCAACCAGATTTTTCGGCGAAGCGCGCTGATGAAATTCTGAACCTCGGTGGCGTCATGCGCCAGGGGAGGCATCACGCCCCAGACCGGCCGCGGCCAGGCCGCGTCACCGGTGCGGCGCGCGATGATGTGGACGTGAAGCTGCGGCACGAGATTGCCGAGCGCGGCGACATTGAGCTTGTCGCATTTGGTGATCTCCTTCAGCGCGCGCGAGACGCGGGAGATCTCCGTCATGAGTTGCGCCTGCTGCACCTCGTCGAGATCGATGATCTCGACCGCATCAGGCCGCCGCGGCACCAGCAGCAGCCAGGGATAATGCGCGTCCTTGATGACCAGCACCTTCGACAGCGGCAAATCGCCGATATCGATGGTGTCCTCTTTCAGGCGGGAGTGCAGCGACCAGGCGGGTTCGGGCATATGCGTTTCCGAGTGGCCCGGTGGGTTCGGGCTTGTATGGTCCGACCATACGATACGGATTTGGCGAGGGGAAGGTTAGGGCCCAGCTGCTTCTGCATACTCGCTCGTCGTCCCGGACAAGCGAAGCGCAGATCCGGGACCCATAAACCACAGGGAGTAGTTTGGCGAAGACTCGGAGTTGCCAGCCCTCGCCAAACACGGCGCTGTGGTTATGGATTCCGGGCTCGCGCTGCGCGCGCCCCGGAATGACAGGAATCACGCCTCCGCGATCACGCGCGCATTGGCGCGGATCGAGGCTTCGCTGACGCGGATGCCGAGGCCGGGGCCATCCGGCACGACCACATGACCGGCGCGGTTGGCGACGCGCTCCTCCAGCACGTCCTCGGTCAGCACGTGATGCGGCATGTAGAATTCGCAGCCGAGCGAGATGCCCGGCGTTGCCGCGATCAGCTGCGTGCCGGCGGCCAGGCCAATGCCGCCTTCCCACAGCGTGCCGCCATAGCCGGGCAGGCCGGCGATGTCGGCGATCGCCATGATCGCCTGCGCCTCGAACAAGCCGCCGGCCTTCATCAGCTTGATCGAGACGGCATCGGCGGCCTCGCGGCGCACCACCTCCATCATGTCGCGGCGGTCGAAGCAGCTTTCGTCGGCGAGCACGGGCGTCTCCAGCGCTGCGGTGAGCTGCGCCATCACGTCGAGGTATTTGCGCGGCACCGGCTGCTCGATGAAGGTCGGTGCGAACTCCTCGACATCGCGCAGGATCTTGATGGCGCCGAACGGCGCCAGCGCCTGGTTGTAGTCGACGCGCAGATCGACCTTGTCGCCGAACTCCTTGCGGATCGCTTCGAGATGATCGAGGTCCTCGCGATGCGGCTTCACGCCGGTCTTGACCTTGTAGATGACGTTGCCGTCGGGAACCATTTTTCGCATGCGCTCGAGATCGGCGGCGAAATCCGGATCGGCGATCGAGAACGACAGCGGGATCGTGTCGCGCACGCGGCCGCCGAGCAGGTCCGCGACCGACAACCCCGACGATTTGCCGACGATGTCGAGCAGCGCCATCTCGATCGCGACCTTGGCCTCGGCATGGCCGACCAGCGCACGGTCGAGCTCGGCCATCAGCGCGCGGATGCGGCGCACCGGTTTGCCGAGCACGATCGGCCGCAGATAGATATCGAGCGCGGAGAACGCCGCTTCCGGCGTTCCCGTGAACACCTCCCACGGCGCCGCCTCGCCCCAGCCGACCACGCCGTCGCTGGACGTCAGCTCGAGCAGCACGCGCTTCACCGTGCCCTTGACGTTGCCGACGCCCTGCAGGCGCGCCATCTTGATCGGGCTCTCGATCAGGAACAGCCTGATGCGTTCGATGGTCGCTTCGGTCATGTCAGGCCTCCATTGACGTGCCAGACTTGGCCGGTGACGTAGGATGCTTTTGGTGATGCCAGGAAGGCGATGATCTCGGCCACTTCTTCCGGCCGTCCGCGGCGGTGCATCGGGATCAGCGCCTCGGTCGCGGCGATCTGTTCGGGCGACAGCCGGCTTTCGCTCGGCTTGTCCTTGACGATGAGGCCGGGCGCAACCGCGTTGACGGTGATGTCGTCCTGGGCGAGCTCGATCGCGGTGAGCCGCACCAGCGCTTCCAGCGCGGAGCGGCTCGCGGCGGTCGCGGCGAACGGTGCGAATTCGGGTCGGATCGCGTGTGCGACGAAGGACGACACCGCGACGATCCGTGCGTCACGCCCGGCGCGCAGCAGCGGCAGTGCGGCCTCGACCATACGCGTGAACGCCAGCGCGGACTCATCCATAGCCTGCCGGAATTGATCCGCCGGCGTCCCGATCGCGCTGCCGCGGCGGGCATGGCCGCCGACCAGAATCAATCCGTCGAGCCGTCCGAAAGCGCGTTGCGCAGCGGCGATGGCGTCGGTGACGGCTGCTTCCTCGGCGAGATCGCCGAGGCATTTTGCGACCACAGCACCTCTTGCTTCGGCTTCCGCAGCCGTGGCGACGAGACCTTCTGCGTTCGAGCGCGTGTGCAGCAGCAGCCCGGTTCCCGGAGCTGCGAGCAGTTTTGCGGTGGCGCGGCCGATGCCGCTGGCGGCGCCGGTGACGAGATAGACGCGGTTGATATCGGGCATCACGGTGTTGCGTTGGCCGGCGGCAACGCGCCGGTGCGGTGGAAATGGCTGAGAAAGGCGCGCGTCGCGGCTTCCTGCGGATTGTCGATCACCTGCCGCGCGGGGCCTTCCTCGACCACGATACCGTCGCGCATGAAGATGAGACGGTCGGCGACTTCACGGGCAAACGCGATCTCGTGGGTCACGATCACCATGGTCATGCCCTCGGACGCGAGCTGCTGGATTACGTTCAGCACCTCGCCGACCAATTCAGGGTCGAGCGCGGAGGTGGCTTCATCGAACAGCATCACGTCCGGCTCCATCGCCAGCGCACGCGCAATCGCGACGCGCTGCTTCTGGCCGCCGGACAGGGTCGCCGGATATTGGTCGGCCTTTTCCGCAAGGCCCACCTTGGCGAGCTGCGCCCGCGCGAGCTTCTCGGCGTCGGCCTTGGCCATGCGCCGCACCGTGACCGGTCCCTCCATCACGTTCTGGAGCGTCGTCATGTGCGGGAACAGATTGAAGTGCTGGAACACCATGCCGGTGGTGGCGCGGAATTTTGCCAGCGTCTTCACGTCCGGCAGTTTGGCGCCGTCGCCGAATGCAAAGCGCGTGTCGCCGACGCGGACACTGCCGCCATCGGGCACGACCAGCAGATTGATGCAGCGGAGCAGCGTCGATTTGCCGGAGCCGGATGGGCCGATCAGAGCCACGACACCGCCCTTGGCGACGTCGAGATTGATGTTCTTCAAAACCTCGTTGCTGCCAAAGCTCTTGCGCAGGCCGCGGATCTCGATTTTCGACGTCTCGCTCATTCGCTAACCGCCAGTCGCTTCTCGCCGCGGCGGACGATGATGGTGAGCGGGATCAGGATCGCCGCATAGGCGACCGCAACCGCGGTGTAGGTCTCCAGCGGCCTGTAGCTGTCATGGGCGGCGACCTGGCTTTGGTAAACGAGGTCGGGCACGGCGAGCACCGAGACCAGCGAAGTGTTCTTGAACTGGATGATCGACTGGTTCATCAGCGCCGGGATCATGCGTTTGATCGCCTGCGGCAGCACGATGCGCCGCATGCTCTGGCCCGGCGTCATGCCGAGCGCGGCGCCGGCTTCCGACTGGCCCTTGTCGATCGAGATGATGCCGCCGCGGATGATCTCGGAATAGAACGAGCCGCCATAGAGCGAGAGCGCCAGCGCCGAGGCCGTGATCGGCGTCATCTCGACGCCGGCGAGGATCGGCAGCGCGTAATAGAACCAGATCAGCTGCACCAGGATCGGCGTGCAGCGAAACGCTTCGATGAAGGTGAGGGCGACGAGGCGCACCGCCCTGAAGCGCGACAGGCTGCCGAACGCCCCGAACAGGCCGAAGACGAGGCCGAGCAGCACGATCACCACGGTGAAGCCGACGGTGACGCCGAGCCCGTTGAGAAAGAGCCAGCGATAGCTCCAGAGGATGCCGAAGTCCCACTGATACATGCGTGTTTAACTCGTCGTGGGTGCCGTTAGCACCGTCATTCCGGGGCGCCCGAAGGGCGAACCCGGAATCTCGAGATTGTAGCGCGAGATTCCGGGTTCTCGCTTCGCGAGCCCCGGAATGACGAAAGTGAAAGCTTACAGCGAAACGCCCGGCGGAATGTCCGCCTCGGTCACGCCCACCAGCTCCATGTTGGTGATGATGGCGTTGCGGATGAAGCCGAGCCCCTTGTTGAAGTCGATCCAGGTGTTGACGTAGTCGCGGAAGGTCTTGTCGTTCTCGCGGCGGAAGCCGGCGTTCGACGTGGTCGCGAAGATCGGCGTCGGCAGCACGAACTGGCCGAGCGATGGGTTCTTCTTCAGCACGGTCAGCGACAGCATGGTGATCAGGCACTGCGCGTCGACGCGGCCGGTCTGCAGCGCGGCGGTGGCATCGTCGGCGGTCTTCAGCCGCGAGATCTGCGCCTTCGGCGTCAAGCGGCTGACGACCTGGTCGTGCGAGGAGCCCTGGTCGACCGCGATCTTGACGTCGGGCGAGTTCAGCTCGGCCCAGCTCTTCGGCTTGAAGTCCTTCTTGCAGAGGATGCCGAAGGCGTTGTTGAAGACCGGCACCGAGAAGTCGACCACCAGCGCGCGCTTCGGGGTCGGGTTGAGGCCGAAGAAGATGTCGATCTTGTTGGACTGCAGATCGAGCACCGAATTGCCCCAGGTGGTCTCGGTGATCTCGAGCTCGGCCTCCATGTCATCGGCAAGCCCCTTGGCGATGTCGATGTAGAATCCCTTCCACTGGCCGCTGGCGAGATCCTTCATGTAATAGGGCGCGCCGCCGCCGACCGCGCCGATCCGCATCTTCTTGGTGCGGCGGATGCGGGCGAAGGTCGATTCGTTCGGATCGGCCGCCTGGGCCACGGCCGGAGAGGCCAGCGCGCCCGCGGTCACCGCGCCGATGGCGCCAAGCCCGACAATCGATGCAACATCACGACGTGTAACCATTGGGATCAATCGCTTTTCTGGTTGAAGTGGAGCTCCGGCAGCGTTCATACCAAGGCGTCTCCGGCAGCGAAAGCACAGCCTATCGGCTGGGCAGAACCGGAATTGCCCGGATGCTGGGCAAGATCAAGCCTTTCAAGATGATGCCCGCTTGCTTTCCCAGCCTTTTGGCCCCAAATAGGGACCGGGAGATTGGCGGTGGACGAGCCACTCGCCAACCGGGTCAGGTCCGGAAGGAAGCAGCCCTAACGAGGTCCGGATCGGGTCGCTCGTCAGTCTCCTACCTGTTTTTCCGAGCGAATTGCGCCGGCGGGCCCCCCGCCAGCGCGCTCCTTTCCGCAAAAGCCGGCCGAAAGAAATTCCATTGCGGATCGACCGATGACCGACGCTGGCGCCCCTCCCAACCCTGACAGCGCCGGCCAGGCCGGCAACGCGCCTTACCGGGTTCTGGCGCGCAAATACCGTCCCTCCTCATTCGACGATCTGATCGGCCAGGAGGCCGTGGTCCGCACCGTCTCCAATGCGTTCGAGACCGGGCGCATTCCGCAGGCCTGGATCCTCACCGGCGTCCGGGGCGTCGGCAAGACCACCACTGCGCGTATTCTGGCCCGTGCGCTCAACTACGAGATGCCGGATGGGTCGGTGAAGGGCCCGACCATCCACATGCCGACCCTCGGCGTGCATTGCCAGGCGATCATGGAAAGCCGGCACATGGACGTGCTGGAGATGGACGCCGCCTCGCACACCGGCGTTGATGACGTCCGCCAGATCAATGACAGCGTGCGCTACGCGCCGGCCAGCGCCCGCTACAAGGTCTACATCATCGACGAAGTCCACATGCTGTCGACGGCGGCGTTCAACGCCTTCCTGAAGACGCTGGAGGAACCGCCGGAGCACGCCAAGTTCGTGTTCGCCACGACCGAGATCCGCAAGGTTCCGGTCACGGTGCTGTCGCGCTGCCAGCGTTTCGACCTGCGCCGCGTCGAGGCCGACGTGTTGATGAAGCACCTCGCCAATATCGCGGCGAAGGAGAGCGTCGAAATCGAGCCCGAGGCGCTCGGCATCATCGCGCGTGCTGCCGAAGGCTCGGTGCGCGATTCGCTGTCGCTGCTCGACCAGGCGATCGCGCATGCGGCGGGCCAGGTGAAGGCCGACGCGGTCAGGCAGATGCTGGGCCTCGCCGACCGCACCCGCGTCATCGACCTGTTCGATTCGCTGGCGCGTGGCGACATCGCAAGCGCCTTCAAGGAGTTCCGCGACCAGTACGATGTCGGCGCCGATCCGATCGTCGTGCTCTCGGACCTTGCCGAATTCGTCAACTTCGTCACCCGCGTGAAGATCGTGCCGGCGACCGCCGACAACGTCGCCTATGGCGAGACCGAGCGCGTGCGCGCGCGGGAGTTCGCCTCGAAAATCTCGATGCGGGTGCTGTCGCGGATGTGGCAGATGCTGCTCAAGGGCATCACCGAGGTGCAGGCCGCGACGCGCCCCGCGGCGGCCGCCGAGATGGTGCTGGTGCGCATCGCCTATGTCGCGGACCTGCCGACGCCGGACGAGGCGATCAGGATGCTGGAGCAGAACGGCGGCGGCTCGCCGGTCGCGAGCGGCGGAAGTGCCGCGCGCAGCGGCGCGCCGGGTGCGCCGATGGCCTCCGCGGCGCCGATTGCTTCGGCCGCGCCCATGCGCGCACCGACCTCAGCGCCGTCCGCGTTCGGCGGCGGCGGCGCCCGGCCGCAGATGGTGGCGCCCGCGCCGGATCCGCAAGGTGCCGCACCCCAGCTGCGCATCACGAGCTTCACCCAGCTCGTCGCGCTTGCCAGCCAGAAGCGCGACGTCATGACCAAGGGCGCGCTCGAAGGCGACATGCGCCTGGTCCGTTTCGAGGAGGGCCGGCTGGAAGTCGCGCTCGAGCCCAACGCCTCCAAGACCATGATCTCCGAGCTCGCGCGCAAGTTCGAGCAGTGGACCGGCCGCCGCTGGACCGTGATCGTCTCCAACGAGCAGGGCCAGCCGACGCTGCGCTCGGTGAACCAGGCGGCGAAGCAGGAACATGCGCGTTCCGCCGAAGCCGATCCGCGCGTGCAGGAGGTGCTGTCGCGTTTCCCCGGTGCGAAGGTCGTCGAGGTCCGCAGGCTTGCCCCCGAGACGCCGGAAACCAATATGAATGCGGACTATGGCAGTGACGATCCGCCCGATGGTTCCGACGGCGACGACGATCTCTGAGCCGATTTTCCAAGGATAGCACCGATGGTCGATATATTCGGCATGATGAAGCAGGCGCAGCAACTGCAATCCAAGATGCAGGAGATGCAGGACCAGCTCTCCAACGTCGAGGTCGAAGGCATCTCCGGAGGCGGTCTCGTCGCCGTGCGCATGACCGCGAAGATGGACGTGAAGGGCATCAGGATCGATCCCTCACTGATGAAGCCGGAAGAGCGCGAGGTGCTCGAGGACCTGCTCGTGACCGCCCTCGGCGATGCCCGCCGCAAGGCCGAGACGGCCATGCAGGAGAAGATGCAGGCGCTCACGGGCGGGCTCAGCCTGCCGCCGGGTATGTTCGGCCAATAAGATGGGTTCGGTTGCGGGTCCCGAAATCGAGCGGCTGGTCCAGCTCCTCGCGCGGCTGCCGGGCCTCGGCCCGCGCTCGGCGCGGCGTGCGGCGCTGCACCTGATCAAGAAGCGCGAAGCGCTGATGATGCCGCTGTCGTCGGCCTTGCAGGTCGCGCTCGACAAGGTCCAGGTCTGCAAGACCTGCGGCAACATCGACACGCAAAATCCCTGCACGGTCTGCACCGATCCGAAGCGCGATGGCGCCATCATCGTCGTCGTCGCCGATGTCGCCGACCTCTGGGCGTTGGAGCGGGCCAATGCCACCCAGGGACGCTATCACGTGCTCGGCGCGACCTTGTCGCCGCTCGACGGCGTCGGCCCGCAGGACCTCACCATCGATGCCCTGGTTGCGCGGGCCCACGCCGCAGAGGTGCACGAGATCATCCTGGCGCTGAACGCGACGGTCGACGGCCAGACCACGGCGCACTACATCACCGACCTGCTTCAGGACGCCAACGTAAAAGTAACCCGCCTCGCCCATGGTGTGCCGGTCGGCGGCGAGCTTGATTATCTCGATGAGGGGACGCTTTCGGCCGCGATGCGGCAGCGGACTCTTTTCTAGCCATCCAGACTTACGGAACGGACGACATGACGAAACGATTCGCCACACGCCTGGCTTTGGCCGCGACGATGTTCTTGCTGGCGACACCGGCCATCGCCGCGCAGCAGGACGACGGGGCGCCGCCGCCGTCGAAGCCCGGCAAGCCGATCAACACCGGCGACGTGCTCTCGGGCGAACTGAACGCAATGAAGGTGCGCGACGTCAAGAACGCCGGAAAGCGGATCGCGATGTACCAGATCACCTCCGAGCCGCGCCGCCTGCCTGCGCCGAACGGGTTGTGCAATCTCGAGACCGGGCCTGAGACCTTCCAGCTCGTCACCTCCAGCGATGCGCAGGCCATGCAACTGAAATCGTTCGTCGGCAAGGAAATCTCGGTCAAGGTCGACGAAATCGCCTGCGCCAGCGATGCCGGCCAGATGAGCGAGGCCGTGATCACGAAGTGGAGCCTGATCAGGAAGCAGTAGGGGCGCGACGTCGCCGTGCCGGAGCGGATGGTCACTGCGCCTTGATCTCCGGTTGTGCTTCACGCATAGTGCAAGCGATCGAATTTTCGGAAGGTCGCTCGGCCGTGCGTGAAATATGCCTTGCTGTCCTGCTGGCCTTGGCCGGCGCAACTCCTTCACCGGTCTTGGCCGCACCGGACACGACCTCCTATCCGACGGCCGCCGCTGCGCTCGAGTCGCTGCGCGCCAAGCCGGGGCTGAAGACGTCCATCCGGTCCGGCTGGACCGTGATCGAGGATGAGGCCACGCTGAGCCTGTGGTCGTTCCCGCCGGCCGGCCATCCGGCCTATCCGGCAGCCATCCAGCGCCGTGCCGTGCAGGAAGGAAGTGACGTCGTCATCCGGATGAACGTGCTGTGCGAAGCGTCCAAGGCCGCTTGCGATGCGCTCGTTGCCGATTTCGAGATGCTCAACGGCCGAGTCCGGAAAGAGATGCAGCGCTAGCCTAGACCCGCACCGGCCCCAGCGCCTCGAAGTGCCCGCGCTTCTGCAGCCAGGCCAGCAGGATCAGGCTCGGGATCGCCACCAGCACGCAGATCACGAAGAACATTGGCCAGCCGGTCATGTCGGCCACGAAGCCGGCGCCTGACGAGAGATACGTGCGCCCCACCGCCGCAAGCGCGGTGAGCAGCGCATATTGCGTCGCCGTGTGCAGCGGGTTCTGGCACAGCGCGGAGAGATAGGCGACGAAGATCACGGTGCCGATCGCGCTGGTGAAATTCTCGGCGCAGATGGCGAGCGCCAGTGCCCATTGATTGGTGCCGACGACCGCGAGCCAGGAGAAGGTCAGGTTGGCCAGCGCCTGCACCACGCCGCCGATCCAGAGCGATGTCGCCAGCGAGTACCGCCGCGCGAGAAAACCGCCGGCAAAGCCGCCGATCAGCGTCGCCGCGAGGCCAACGCCCTTCACGATCGCCGCATAGTCGTTGCGGGTGAAGCCGAGGTCGATCACGAACGGCGCGGTCATCGTGCCGGAGAACGCATCGGTGAACTTGAACAGCACGACGAAGGCGAGCGCGGCGAGCGCGTCTTTCCGCGACAGGAATTCCGAGAAGGCGCCGATCGCGGCGTGCAGCACCCGCGCGAACGCGGTCTCGGTTTGCGTCGCAGCTTCCGCCCGCACCGATTGTCCGGGCTCGGTCGCGGCCAGCGCCGTGATCGTTCCGATCAGCACCATCGCCGCCATCACCACATAGCCCCACATCCAGGCCGACGTGCGCGGAATGCCGGTGCCCTCGAAGCCGGAGACGATGAACAGCGCGCCCGCGGTCGAGACCAGCATGCCGATGCGGTAGGCCGCGACGTAAGCCGCCATGCCGGCGGCCTGTTCGCTTTCCGGCAGGCTCTCGACGCGGAAGGCGTCGACCACGATGTCCTGCGTCGACGACGTCGTCGCGACCAGCAGCGCGCCCAGCGCGACATAGAAAGGCGAGCGAGCGGGGTCGGTCATCGCCAGCAGCAGGATCGCGACGATCAGCAGCAATTGCGAGAACAGCAGCCAGCCGCGCCGCCGCCCGAACGCGCGGGTGAACAGCGGCACATGCAGCGCGTCTACCAGCGGCGCCCACAAGAATTTCAGCGTGTAGGGCGTGCCGACCAGCGCAAAAAGCCCGATGGTTTTCAGATCGACGCCCGCCTCGCGCATCCACACCAGCAGCGTCGAGCCCGACAGCGCCAGCGGCAGCCCGGACGAGAAGCCGAGGAACAGCACGATCAGCACCCGCGGTTGCAGGTAAACGGCCAGGCCGTCGCGCCAGGAGGTCGCAGGGGCGGAGGTCGCGGCGGGGGATGTCGCGTCGGGTGCGGTCATGGGGAGGTGTTAGCAGATTCTGGGGGAAAAGACTCGCGGTAGCCGGTGAGGCGGGAATGGCTTCGACACCCTCGGTGTCATCGTCCGCGAAGGCGGACGATCCAGTAATCACCAGCGTTTCGGTTCAATCGCATCCGCCACGGCGTACTGGATGCCCTGCCTTCGCGGGGCATGACAGTGTGCCTTAAATCCTACTCCCCCGCCTGGAGCTTCCGCGGAAACAGCTCCGGCGCACCGGTCGCCACCAGATGCGGGCCATCCGGCGCTTCGGTCTTGCTGAAATCGAGCTCCTCGATTCGGCCCGCGCGCTTCTCGATCTTGTCGGCGGAGATCAGGATCTGGCGGACGTCCTCGTTCGCGTCGGCAAAGTGCTTCTGCAATTTGACCACGCGGTCGCGCAGGCGGCCGAGATCGTCGCCGAGCTTGATCACCTCGGTCTGAATCTGGTCGGCGGCATCGCGCATGCGCGCGTCCTTCATGATCTGCTGCATCACCTGGATCGCGAGCATCAGCAGCGAAGGCGACACCAGCACGACGCGGGCGCGGTAGGCCTTCTGGATCACGTCGTCGAAACCGTCATGGATTTCGGCGTAGACCGATTCCGACGGCACGAACATCAGCGCCATCTCCTGGGTCTCGCCGGTGACGAGGTATTTTTCCGCGATGTCGCTGACATGCTTCATCACGTCGCCGCGCAGCCGCTGCGTGGCGATGCGCCGCTCCTCGTCGGTGCGCGCATCGTGCAGCGCGGTCATCGCTTCCAGCGGAAATTTTGCGTCGATGCAGAGCGGTCGCTGGTCGGGCAGGAACACCACGCAATCCGGCCGCTTGCCCGTCGAGAGCGTGAACTGGAACTCGTAGGAGCCTTTTGGCAGGCCGTCCTGGACGATCGCCTCCATCCGCGCCTGGCCGAAGGCGCCGCGCGACTGCTTGTTGGCGAGCACGTCGCGCAGGGTCGTCACCTGCGTGGTGAGATCGGTCAGGTTCTTGTGCGCGCTGTCGATGATGCCGAGCCGCTCGTGCAGCGCGCGCAGGCTCTCCATGGTGTTGCGGGTGGAGTGTTCCATCGACTGGCCGACACGATGGGTCACCGAATCCAGCCGCTCGTTGACCGCCCGCGCCATCTCGGCCTGGCGTCCGGCCAGCGCCTGGGTCATGGCATCGACCCGGCCCGAGGCCTCGCTCTGGGCATGCAGCACCTGGCTGAGGCGTTCCTCCAGCTCATCCGCCCGGATCGCGTGCGCCATCGCGAGTTCCGCGCCGCGCCGCCCGGATCGCCCGATCACGACGGCAATCACCACCAGCAGGATGAGGACGAGGGCGCCGAAGCCGATCAGCGCATCGATGACGCGCACCGGCCAGTCGCCCAGCATGAAAATGATCTCGTTCATGCCGCCCTTCTAGCCGATTCGCGCACCCAAGCGAACGAAGAGGGAACGTGGGCGGTTAACAGCCCCCTAATTTTTATGGTTAACGAAACCTGAAGTTTTATGGTTAGCGGATCGTTAACGGAGTTCCTGGCCGCATTGACCGCATCCGGCGCGCGGCTTAAATCGCCGCCATGGCCCTACGAGAAATCATCATCCTGCCCGACAAGCAGCTGCGTCTGGTCTCCAAGCCGATCGAGAAGGTCACGCCGGAGATCCGCAAGCTTGCCGACGACATGTTCGAGACCATGTACGACGCGCCCGGTATCGGGCTCGCGGCGATCCAGATCGCGCAGCCGCTGCGGCTGATCACCATGGACCTCGCCAAGCGCGACGAGAACGGAGAGACCAATCCGGAGCCGCGCGTCTTCATCAACCCCGAGATCATCGCGTCCTCCGAGGATCTGTCGATCTACGAGGAAGGCTGCCTGTCGATCCCCGAATATTACGAGGAGGTCGAGCGGCCTGCGAAGGTGCGCGTGCGCTTCACCGATCTCGACGGCAAGGTGCACGAAGAGGACGCCGAAGGCCTCTATGCCACCTGCATCCAGCACGAGATCGACCATCTCAACGGCGTCCTGTTCGTTGACTATCTGTCGAAACTCAAGCGCGACCGCGTGATGAAGAAGTTCGAGAAAGCCGCCAAGCGCGCGGAGTGAGGTTCCCGTCATTCCGGGGCGATGCGCAGCATCGAACCCGGAATCTCGAGATTCTCAGGTGCGCAATTGCGCACCGTAGTTCGGCTCTTCGAGCCGCCCCGGAATGACTGTTACTGGAATTGCGTCCTTCGCAGGTTTTTTCCAATGCCCCTCCGCCTGATCTTCATGGGCACGCCCGATTTCTCCGTGCCGACGCTGCTCGAGCTGGTCTCGCACGGCCACGAGATCGCGGCGGTCTACACCCGCGCGCCGAAGCCCGGCGGGCGGCGCGGCCTGCAATTGCAGCCGACCCCGGTCGAGGAAGCGGCGCGAAAGCTCGGCGTGCCCGTGCTGACGCCGAAGACGTTGAAGACCGCGGAAGCGCTCGATGAGTTCAGCGCCTTCGACGCCGATGCTGCCGTCGTCGTCGCCTACGGCATGATCCTGCCACAGGCCATTCTCGATGCGCCAAAGCTCGGCTGCTACAATCTGCATGCTTCGCTCTTGCCGCGCTGGCGCGGTGCCGCCCCCATCAACCGCGCGATCATGGCGGGCGACGCCGAGAGCGGCGTCATGGTGATGAAGATGGACGTCGGCCTCGACACCGGCGACGTCGCGATGGCCGAGCGTCTTCCGATCACCGACAACATGACCGCGATCGATCTGCACGACCGGCTCTCCCGGCTCGGCGCCGATCTGATGGTACGCGCCATGGCGGCGCTCGGGCGCGGCGGGCTCCAGCTCAAAAAGCAGAGCGAGGACGGCGTCACCTATGCCGCCAAGATCGACAAGGCCGAGGCGCGGATCGACTGGAGCAAGCCGGCGCGCGAGGTGCTGCGCCACATCCACGGCCTGTCGCCGTTTCCCGGCGCATGGGCCGAGCTTGAGAATGCGCGCGTCAAAATCCTGCGCTGCGAGCTGGCGAAGGGCGCGGGCGCGCCGGGCGAGGTGCTCGACGACCTCCTCACCATCGCTTGCGGTGAGGGCGCGATCCGCATCATCGAGCTCCAGCGCGAAGGCAAGGCCCGGATGCAGGCCACCGACTTCCTGCGCGGCGTGCCGGTCAAGCCGCCGATGCGGTTCGGTTGATGCCCCGCTACAAGCTCACCATCGAATATGACGGCGCGCCGTTCTTCGGCTGGCAGGTGCAGGAGACGCTGCCGTCGGTGCAGGGCGCGCTGGAAGCGGCCGTGAAGGCGATGACCGGCGCGGATCTGCGGGTCCACGGCGCCGGCCGCACCGATGCCGGCGTGCACGCGCGCGGCCAGGTCGCGCATGTCGATGTCGACAAGCAGTTTCCGCCGGGCCGCTTTCGCGACGGGCTCAACGCGCATCTGCGCCCGCATCCGGTGGCGGTGCTGGAGGCCGAGATCGTGCCCGACACGTTCGAGGCGCGCTTCTCGGCGGTGAAGCGCCATTATCGCTACCGCGTCATCAACACCCGCGCCAATCTCGCGCTCGATGTCGGCCATGCCTGGCGCGTGCCGCGACGGCTCGATGCCGAGGCGATGCATGCGGCCGCGCAACGTTTGCTCGGCAAGCACGATTTCACGACCTTCCGCGACACTGAATGCCAGGCCAAATCGCCGGAGAAGACGCTCGACCAGCTCGACGTACTGCGCGACGGCCGCGAGATCACGATTCTCACCTCGGCGCGCTCGTTCCTGCATAGCCAGGTGCGCTCGATGGTGGGCTCGCTGGTCTGGGTCGGCGAAGGCCGCTGGACCGCGGACGATCTCTCCGCAGCGTTAGCAGCCCGCAACCGCGCCGCCTGCGGCATCGTCGCCCCGCCGGACGGGCTGTATCTGGTGAAGGTGGATTATTAGGCGAGAGGCAGACGCCCTTGCCTCATCATCGGTGTCATGCTCCGGCTTGACCGGGCCATCCAGTACGCCGCGGCCTATCGAGGAATCACTGTCGTCTCGGCGTACTGGATCGCCCGATCAAGTCGGGCGATGACGGCGGAGAGCGGAGAGGCAGTCGAGCCCTACCCAAAATACCGCGTCAAAATCCCGCGATACACCTGCGTCAGCTTCTCCAGATCCGTCACCGGCACGCGCTCGTTCACCTGGTGCATGGTCTGGCCGACCAGCCCGAACTCGATCACCGGGCAATAGCTCGAGATGAAGCGCGCATCCGAGGTGCCGCCTGAGGTCGACAGCTCCGGCTTGCGGCCCGTCACCTCCTCGATCGCGGACACCGCGAGATCGGTGAACGGGCCGGGCTTGGTGACGAACACGTTGGAGTTCGAGGGATCCCAGACGATGCGGGCCTTGATGCGGTTGCCGCAGGCTTTCGTCAGCCGCGTCTCGACCAGCTCGCGCAGGCTCGCCTGGGTGTGGTTGTCGTTGTAGCGGATGTTGAACCTGGCGCGGGCCTCGCCGGGGATCACGTTGCTGGCCTTGTTGCCGACGTCCACCGAGGTGAATTCGAGATTGGACGCCTGGAACTGCGCGCTGCCGTGATCGAGCGGCTCGTCGGAGATCGCCACGATCAGCCGCGAGATATCGGGCACCGGATTGGAGGCGCGATGCGGATAGGCGACGTGGCCCTGCACGCCGTCGACCAGAAGCGTGCCGGATTGCGAGCCGCGGCGGCCCACCTTGATGGTGTCGCCGAGCGTCTCGACATTGGAGGGCTCGCCCAGCACGCAATGGTCGAATTTTTCGCCGCGCTCGGCGGCCCATTTGAGCAGCTTGATGGTGCCGTTGATGGAGACGTCTTCCTCGTCGCCGGTGATCAGGAACGAGATCGAGCCCTTGCCGTCCGCGCGGGGCTTGCCGCCGTTCGCGGCGAGATGCTCCAGCACCGCGGCGACCGAGCAGGCGATGCCGCCCTTCATGTCGACCGCGCCGCGGCCGTGCAGAAAGCCGTCTTTCACCTCACCGGAGAACGCGCCGACGCTCCAGGCGCTCTCGTCGCCCGGCGGCACCACGTCGGTGTGGCCGGCGAAGGTGATGTGCGGCCCTTCAGTGCCGATCCGCGCATAGAGATTGTCGACGTCGGCCGTGCCTTCCTCGCTGAAGGTCACGCGGTGGCAGGTGAAGCCGGCAGCGGTGAGCGCCTTTTCAAGCACCCCGAGAGCACCGGCATCGGCCGGAGTTACCGAGGGGCAGCGGATGAGATCGCGGGCGATCGAGAGAGCATCGGTCATGCGCCCCGCTTAACATGCATGCCGCCGGGTGGGCTAGCACTGGGCGGGACAAATTCGATCTCGCTCTGCTGGTCCCAGTCCTTGGCCCGGTGTTCGGCGGCGCTGTCCTCGACGTCGGCCAGCGGATCGGCGCCGAACCGGTTGTCGCCCACGCTGCCGGGCACACAGAACATTTCGACGAAGCCCCACAGCCACAGGCTTGAAGCCGAGAGGCTGAACGGAAGCATCCAGTTGGAGTCAGGCAAAAGGTCCGAGAACTGGCTGAACAGGCCGGGCACGACGAAGAACGCTACGATCCACCAGCCGCTCCGGTCGCGGTCATGCAGCCGCTTGATGGCCGTCGCCAGGAAAATCCATGAGAACAGCGTCAGGCCAGACGCCTTCAGGAGCAGATCCGTGCGATCCAAGGATGCCAGCGAGTGATAGGCCCGGGGATCGACCAGCTTGAAGAGGTCGTCGAGGCCGAAGTCGAAATCGAGCTTGATGGATAGCTTTAACGATCCCTCGGCGTTGAGGAGGTGAAGCACCTGACCGACCACTCCCAGCAGGGCCGCCAGCACCGCGACGATCAGCAGGGCCTGCCACAGCAGAGCGCGATTGATGCGGCCGTCGAAGCGGAAGAGGTACCAGGTCCAGTCCATGCGAGAGGCTCCGGGCAGTCGAGGCCGCCCGGATATTGGTCGCGATGGAGGGAGGGTGGGTTCGATTTCGGAGCGAATGGTGAGCAGCGGATGGCGAGTAGGGCGCAGGCCCCATTCGCCACCGGCGATTCGCTATTCGCCCGACATCAATCCCGCAGCAGCTCGTTGATGCTGGTCTTCGAGCGCGTGCGCTCGTCGACGCGCTTGACGATGACGGCGCAGGCGGTGCTCGGGCCGATCTGGCCGTTCTTCATGGGCTTGCCGGGCAGTGCGCCGGGAACGACCACCGAATACTCAGGCACTTCGCCGATGAAGACCTCGCCGGTCTCGCGGTCGACGATCTTGGTGGAGGCGCCCAGGAACACGCCCATCGCCAGCACCGCGCCCTTGCGCACGATTACGCCTTCGGCGACCTCGGAGCGCGCGCCGATGAAGCAATCGTCCTCGACGATGACGGGCTCGGCCTGGAGCGGCTCGAGCACGCCGCCGATGCCGGCGCCGCCGGAGATGTGCACGCGCTTGCCGATCTGCGCGCAGGAGCCGACGGTCGCCCAGGTGTCGACCATGGTGCTCTCATCGACATAGGCGCCGAGATTGACGAAGGACGGCATCAGCACGACGTTCTTGGCGATGAAGGCCGAGCGGCGCACCACCGAGCCGGGCACGGCGCGGAAGCCGGCATCGCGAAAGCGGTTCTCGCCCCAGCCTTCGAACTTCGAGGGCACCTTGTCCCACCAGGTCGCCTTGCCGGACCCGCCGGGAATGACGCCCATGTCGTTGAGGCGGAAGGACAGCAGCACGGCCTTCTTCAGCCACTGATTGACCTTCCACTTGCCGTCGGCCCCGCGCTCGGCGACGCGCGCCTCGCCCTTGTCCAGAATCTCCAGCGCCTGGTCCACGGCCTCGCGCACCTCGCCCTTGGTCGAGGTCGAGATGCCGTCGCGCGCGTCGAAGGCGCTGTTGATGGTGGATTCGAGGGCTTGGAGGGACATCGGGATTTCCTCTTCGGAACGTGAATTTTGACGGATTGGGGCGCTTTTTCGGGATTTGGGGGGACGGAGTCAAGGCATAGTCCGCCGTCGTCCCGGCCTCCGTAGCCCGGATGGAGCTAAGCGCAATCCGGAAAGTCTCTCCGCGGCGAGAGGCCCCGGATTTCGCTGCGCTCCATCCGGGCTACGGGCTTACCGCGGCAGTCGGGCCAAAAACCCCGTCAGATCATCCGTGACGTGGTCGACATGGGCGGCGTCGCGCCCTTCCAGCTCCCAGTCCTCGCGCACCACTTCCTTGGTCCCGTCAGGCACCACCAGCACCGTGGTCATGCCGAGCGCGTGGGGAACGGTGAGATTGCGGGAGAGGTCCTCGAACATGGCGGCTTTGGTCGGATCCACCGCATGGTCTGAGAGGAATTTTCGATAGGTCTGCTCCGCCGGCTTCGGCTCGAAGCCGGCGGCGATGATGTCGAACACGCCGTCGAAATGCGAGCCGAGGCCAAGGCGGGCCAGCACCGCGTCGACATGGTCGACCGAGCCGTTGGTCAGGATCAGCTTGCGCCCGGACAGTTTTGCGATGGCTTCGCCGAGCGCCGGGTTCGGCTCCAGCGGCGAGTGGTCGATCTTGTGGACATAGGCGAGGTAGTCGTCGGCGCGCACGCCATGCATGGTCATCATGCCGCGCATGGTGGTGCCGAAGCGCCGGTAATAGTCCTTCTGGATCTTGCGCGCCTCCTCGGGCGTCACGTTCAGCCAGCTGCACACGAACTCCCCGATCCGCGCATCGACCTGCTGCCACAGATTGACGTGATGCGGATAGAGCGTGTTGTCGAGGTCGAACACCCAGGTGTCGACGTGGGCAAAGGTGCGGGGGGAGGTCATTGTGGCTCTCTATCCTTCAAACACAATCGCCGCCCGATCCTCCGCTGTCGTCCCGGACAAGCGCAGCGCAGATCCGGGACCCATAACCACAGGGAGTGGTTTGACGAAGACTGATAACCACCATCTCGCGCCACAACCAAATCCTGTGGTTATGGGTCCCTGCTTTCGCAGGGACGACAGCGGAGTTCTTGGCGCCGCCATCATCGCAGCAACACCCATCACGGCATCGCAAAGCGCAGCGTCTTGCCGCCGCTCGACATGTCGACCGCACCGAAACCCGTCGCCGCGAAACCGCGCGCGCCGCAGTCGGTCTGCTCGTTGGTCTCGAACTTGGTCTCGCGCGTGCAGAGCTGCCTGTCGCCGCCCCAGTTCAGCGGCTTGTCCTTCAGCTTGATGATCCGGTTGTCGGCGTCGATGGCTTCCGCGAAGCTGAAGATCTGCTTGGGCTGGCCGGTCACATCGGGGTGCAGGCACGTCCTGGGATCGATGCGATACCAGCCGCGGCTGGTCACCGACTTGCCGTCGTCGGTGGCGACCGCCGCCATCACCTTGTGCGGCGTGTCGTTGCACCAGGTCAGGCCCGTCGCGGACGGCGTCTGCACGGCGTCGACCATGGTCTTGAAGAAGTTTGGCGACGACAGGATGTCCGCCGCCAGTCCGCGGCTCTTCAGGAAGGCGGCCAGCGCGGCTTGCGTCTTCGGCCCGTCGACGCCGTCGATGGGAGCTGCGTCATAGCCTGCGATCACCAGCAGCCGCTGGATGCCGGCAAGGCGCGCCTGCTCGTCGTCATATTCGGAATCCTCGGCGAGATAGGCCGTGAAATTGCCGTCCGCTGCCTGCGTCGGGGTGATCTGGGTGAAGGGGACTTGCGTTTGGCCACTTCGGCACTGCCGCGCCGCCGCGATGACGAAATTGTCCTGCGCCACGCACAGCATGTCGCTGCCGTTCTGCGGGATCGGCGAGGCGCCGTAGACGCCGAGCGCGCGGGCGTTGAGCAGGATGCGGTCGGCGGTCAGTGTGCCCTGCACCACCACGCGGCAGGTGGCGGGATCGATCCTGAACCAGCCCCGCGTCGCGGTCGCCGCCTTGTCGTCGATGCCGATCGCGGCCTCGACCACATAGGACATGCGGTTGCAGATTTTCAGATCGGCAAAGGCCGGGGCGGAGGAGAAGAAGAACGAGACGGCTGCGGCAGGCAGCGTCATCAGCAAGCGCGCGAGGGGAGAGCGGCGAGGCCGCCGCTCTCCCAGCTCTGTTCCTGGCCGCGCGCTCATCACTTGTGGATCAGCGTGCCCGTGCCCTGGTTGGTGAAGAGCTCGAGCAGCACCGCGTGCTGCATCTTGCCGTCGATGATGACGACGCCCTCGACGCCCTGTTCGAGCGCGTAGATGCAGGTCTCGACCTTCGGGATCATGCCGCCGGAAATGGTGCCGTCGGCGATCAGCTTTCGGGCGTCCTTGACCGAAAGCTGCGGGATCAACTTCTTGGACTTGTCGAGCACGCCGGGCACGTCGGTGAGCAGCAAGAGGCGCTTGGCCTTCAGCGCGCCGGCAACGGCGCCGGCAAAGGTGTCGGCGTTGACGTTCAGCGTCTGGCCTTCCTTCGAGGTCGCGAGCGGCGCCAGCACCGGGATCAGCTCGTAGCCGATCAGCTGGTTGAGCAGCGTGAGGTCGACCTTCTCGGGATCGCCGACGAAGCCGAGATCGACCGCCTTCTCGATGTGCGAGTCCGGATCGATGATGGTCCGCGTCGTCTTCGACGCCTTGACCATGTTGCCGTCCTTGCCGGACAGTCCCACGGCCTTGCCACCGGCCTCGTTGATGTAGCCGACGATCTGCTTGTTGACGGAGCCGGCGAGCACCATCTCGACGATCTCGATGGTTGCGGCGTCGGTGATGCGGAGCCCTGCTGCGAATTCCGAGACGATGCCGAGGCGCTTGAGCATGGTCGCGATCTGCGGCCCGCCGCCATGCACCACCACGGGGTTGATCGCGGTCTGCTCGAGCAGCACGATGTCGCGGGCAAAGTTCTTCGCGGTCTCCTCGTCGCCCATGGCATGACCGCCATATTTGATGACGATGGTTTCTTCGTCATACTGCTGCATGTGCGGCAGCGCTTCGGACAGGATGCGGGCCTGGTCGAGCGGGGAGATGTCGGTCATGAGGCGGATCTCGCTGGCGGGATACTCGGCCGCGTTCTATCCGATTGGCGGGAGCAGCGCAAAGTGTTGGTGTTACCCTCTCCCACAAGGGGAGAAGGAAGAGAGCACTATTTCCGCGCCACCACCGCCGCCAGCGTCACCGCCAGCCAGCTCAAGATCATCACCGTTCCGCCGGTCGGCGCCGCATACGGAAACAGCGAGTGCCCCGCAAATTGCCGCAAGGTCAGGTCGCCCGCGAACAGCGCGGCGCCGATGACGAAGCCGAACGCCGCGATGAGGCCAATTCCGCCGTGCAGAAGGCCGCGCGCGAGCAGGGCGACGGTCGCGAGTATGGCAGTTGCATGAAACAGCAGCATGGCGCTTGCGGAGGCAAGCCGGCTCGCGTCGGCGCCGTGGGCGGAGGCCGCGGCCAGCGCGACGCCGGCAGCGCCCATCAAACCGGCAAGCCCAAGCAACAGGCGAACCATCACGAGCTTCGCTCTTCCAGCAGCTTCGCCATCGCGGCGCGCAGCTCGGCCATGCCGGTCGAGCTCCGCGACGAGGTCGCGAGCACGTTCGGGAACGCAGCCGGATGTTTTGCCAAAGCGGCCTCGGTCTCGGCGATCCGGGACTGAAGCTCGGAGGCCTTCACCTGGTCGGCTTTGGTCAGCACGATCTGGTAGCTGACGGCGGAGCGGTCGAGCGTCCCGAGGATTTCGAGATCGACGTCCTTGAGCCCGTGCCGCGCGTCGATCAGCACGTAGACGCGCGCGAGCGAGGCACGCCCCAGCAGGAATTTGTGGATCAGCTCGGTCCAGGACGCGACCTGGCTCTTCGGCGCCTTGGCGTAGCCATAGCCGGGCATGTCGACGAGGCGCAGGTCTTTTTTCCCGGGGACCTCGAAGAAGATCAGCTCCTGGGTGCGGCCCGGCGTATGCGAGGTGCGCGCCAGCGCGTTGCGCCCCGTGAGCGCGTTGATCAGGCTGGACTTGCCGACATTGGAGCGGCCGGCAAAGGCGATCTCCAGCCCATCCATCGGCGGCAGCGTCGCAATCGAGGGCGAGGCCCAGATGAACTGCCAGTCGCGCGCGAACAGCTTTCGCCCGGTCTCGATCAGCTTCGCATCTTTGTCGTCGGTCATGCGAAGGCTCGCTGTTTCCTTACGTCATTGCGAGCGAAGCGAAGCAATCCAGACTTTCTCCGTGGAAATAGTCTGGATCGCTTCGTCGCTTCGCTCCTCGCGATGACGGGAGCTACGTCGCCTTCTTCGCGAACGTCGCCTTGAGATTGTCGAACAGCTCCACCTTCACGCCGTTGCGGCGCATGATGAAGCTCTGCTGGAGCACCGAGAGCGTGTTGTTCCAGGCCCAGTAGATCACGAGGCCCGCCGGGAAGCCCGCCAGCATGAAGGTGAAGATCAGCGGCATCCAGTTGAAGATCAGCTGCTGGGTCGGATCCGGCGGCGTCGGGTTCAGCTTCATCTGGAACCACATCGTGATGCCCATGATGATCGGCCAGATGCCGAGCGCGAGGTAGTGGCCGAACACGGGAATCGTCGTCGGATCGAACGGGATCAGCCCGAACAGCGTGAAGAGGTTGGTCGGATCCGGCGCGGAGAGGTCCTTGATCCAGCCGTAGAACGGCGCGTGCCGCATCTCGATGGTGACGAACAGCACCTTGTAGAGCGAGAAGAACACCGGGATCTGGATCACGACGGGAAGACAGCCGGCGACCGGATTGATCTTCTCCTTGCGGTAGATCTCCATCATCTCCTGTTGCTGCTTCACCTTGTCGTCGGGATAGCGCTCCTTCAGCGCCTGAAGCTGCGGCTGTATCGACTTCATTTTCGCCATCGAGGCGTAGGACTTGTTCGCCAGCGGGAAGAACAAGAGCTTCACGATCACGGTCACGAGCAGGATCGAGATGCCGAAATTGCCGAAGAAGCGGTAGAAGAAGTCGAGGCCGAGGAACATCGGCTTGGTGATGAAGTAGAACCAGCCCCAGTCAATCAACAGATCGAAATGGTTGAGGCCGAGCTCCTTGTTGTAGCCGCCGAGGCCGGCGAACGGGAACACGCCGACGACGCCGGCTTCCTTGGCACCGGCGAACAGCCGCGCATTCGCGGTCGCGCTGCCGCCGATCGCGACGGTGACGGGATCGAGCAGATAGTCGGTCTGGTAGGTGTGGACGTTGCCGACCGGGTTCGACGAGAAGCGCGCCTGAAGCTGCGCACTGGTATCCGGCAGCAGCGCGGAGGCCCAGTACTTGTCGGTCATGCCGAGCCAGCCATTGGTCGCCTTGAAGTTCACCGACTTGGCTTCGTCGATCTTCTTGTAGGCGTATTCCTGCAGGCCATCGAGATAGCCGATCAGGCCCTCATGCAGGATGTAATAGCCGGAGACCTGCGGCGTGCCGTGGCGCGAGATCAGCGCGAACGGATAGAGCGTGACCGGCGCATTGCCGACGTTGCTCACCTCGTCCTTGACGGTGAAGAGATAGTGGTCGTCGACCGAGATGGTGCGGCGGAAGCTGAGGCCCTCGCCATTGTCCCACTTCAGCACCACCGGCGTCGTCGGCGTCAGGCTGCCGCTGCCGTCCTGCTGCCAGACGGTCTGGGCGTCCGGCAGCTTGGCCGTCACGCCGGTCGCCGGCACCCAGCCGAACTCGGCGTAATAGGGTTCTGCGGTGCCCGAGGGCGAATAGAGCACGATCGGCGGCGACTTCGGGTCGACCGTTTCGCGGTATTGCACCAGCGCGAGGTCGTCGATGCGGCCGCCCTTCAGCGAGACGCTGCCGGCAAGCCGCGGCGTGTCGATCTTCACGCGCGGGCTGGCTGCAATCGCGGTGTCGCGGGCGACGACCGGCTGGGCCTGGTTCGCGGCCGGTGTCGACGGCTGGGCTGCGCCGCCGGGCTGTGGCGCGGCGCCCGGCGTCGCGGACGCCGTCGGCTGCGGCGTGCTCTTCTGGAGCTCGGCCTGCGCCTGTTGCTGGGCGCGCTGCTTCTCCATCTGCGGCACGTTGTAGAAATACTGCCAGGCGATCAGCACCAGGCCGGAGAGAATGACGGCGAGGATGGTATTGCGATTGTCGGTCATCACTATGGTCTCGTCATCAATCCGGTTTGCGGCTGGTCGCAGGAACAGGGCCGGGCCTTGAGCCGTCGGTTCTTGAGCCGTCGATTTTTGGACCGCGTCTCTTGTGCGTATGCCGCGCGGGCTTCGTGAACGCTATGCGCAGATCGTCGAGCATGGTCGTGAAGTCGCGCGAGAGCGCGTCCCTTCGGCCAACCAGCACATAATCATGATGGGGTTGCATCGACACCGGATCGAGCCGCTTCACCAATTCGCGAAGCCGGCGCCGGATGCGATTGCGCTCGGGGGCGTTGCCGTTCTTTTTGGTGACGGTGAAGCCGATCCGGATCGGGCCGTTGTCGTCGCGGCCACGGCTTTGCAGGACGAACGCGGGACTATTCGCCCGCGCGCCATTGGCAACGGCGAGGAAATCCGCCCGCTGCCTCAGCCGATCCATGATGAAATCCCAAAAATGGGGGTCCGGCTCAGGCGCTCAGACGCTTGCGGCCGCGGGCGCGGCGGGCGGCGAGAACCTTGCGGCCGCCGGCAGTGGCGAGACGAGCACGGAAGCCGTGACGGCGCTTGCGCACCAGTTTGCTGGGTTGATAAGTCCGCTTCACGGGTTTTTCTCCGCTGACCGGGCAATTTGCCTGTAGAATTGATGGTAAAGTCCGGAAGATGCGGCCCAAAACGGACCGTTTTCGGCCCCAAGAGAGCCGCTCCCGGCGTCACACCGGGTCATCGCGGACAATTTGCGCGGCTTATAAGGGAGCGTCTTGTTTTCGTCAACGTCGCAAGAGCGCACGATTCCGGTGAATATCGCTGTTTGTGCGGGGTTTTTAACCCTTGAGGTAGCGACTCGCGATATCCGCGCTTACATCCCACCTCGGGAGATTAGCGATCCGTAATTTGACCCGGCCCCCGGGCGGGTCGCATCCTCCATTAGCCAGGCTCTATTACAAAGCCAACAGGGGCAGATTTCGTGGCAGCGACAGACCTCCAGCCGGTCCAGGATACGGATCAGCCGGGCCAGCCGGCGATGCGGCCCCGTGGGGCGCGCGGGCTCGGGCTGTCCGGCAAGCTGCTGCTGCTCACCGTCCCCCTGGTGATGATCGCCGCCGTTCTGCTCTACGTGCCCGCGATCGCCAACTTCTGGGTCAACCGGCTCAATGACCGCGTGGCGGCGGCCAACACGGCGGCGCTGGTGCTCGACGCCGCGCCGCTCGGCATGGTCCCCGATTCGCTGTCGCGCCAGATCCTGAAAAGCATCAATGCCCGCGCCGTCGCCATCAAGATGGGACAGCAGCGCCGGCTGCTCGCCAGCGACAACCTGCCCACGGCCATCGAGCACGACATCGACCTGCGCGACATGACGGTGTGGGAGGCGATCACCGGCTCGTTCCGGATGATGCTGGAGACCGGCAACCAGGCCATCCGCATCGTCGGACCCGGCGTCGGCAATGCCCAGTTCATCGAGATCGTGACCGACGAATTGCCGCTGCGGCAGTCGATGTACCGCTTCTCCCGCAACGTGGTGGTGGTCGCGCTGATCATCGCGGTGCTGACCGCGGGCCTCGTCTATCTCGCGCTCCATTATCTCTTCGTGCGCCCGATGCGGCGGCTCACCGCGAGCCTGGTCGGCTTCCACGAAAACCCTGAAAGCTCGGCGCGCATCATCGTGCCGAGCCAGCGCAGCGACGAAATAGGCGTCGCCGAGCGCGAATTGTCGGACATGCAGCGCGATCTGATGTCGATGCTGCATCAGAAGAGCCGGCTCGCCGCCCTCGGCCTCGCCGTGTCCAAGATCAACCACGATCTGCGCAATCTGCTGGCTTCGGCCCAGCTTTTGTCCGACCAGCTCGCCAGCGTGCCGGATCCGCGGGTGCAGCGTTTTGCGCCGAAGCTGGTGCGCTCGCTCGAGCGCGCCATCGCCTTCTGCCAGTCGACGCTGTCCTATGGCCGCGCCCAGGAAGCGGCGCCCGACCGCCGCATGATCCTGATCGAGCCTGTGGTGCTGGAGGTGCGCGAGACCGCGGGCCTCGCCAGCGATGCCTCGATCGCCTGGGTCGCCGCGATCGAGCGCGGGCTCGCGATCGATGCCGATCCCGACCAGCTCTTCCGCGTGCTGCTCAACCTCGTCCGCAACGCCGCCCAGGCGCTGGAAAGCCATGCGTCGGGCGAGGGCGGCGGAGCGCAGCAGATCCGGATCACCGGCAAACGCGAGGGCGCCGTCGCCATTCTGGAGGTTTCCGACACCGGCCCCGGCGTCCCCCAGAAGACCCGGGACCATCTGTTCGAGGCGTTCCAGACCTCCGGCCGCCCCGGCGGCAGCGGTCTCGGCCTTGCCATCGCCGCCGAATTGGTCCGCGCCCATGGCGGCCAGATTCACCTGGTCGAGGGCACCATCGGCGCCACCTTCCGGATCGTCATCCCCGACCGCCCCGTGGAACTCCTCTCCATCCGCAACGAGCGGCAGAGGGCGTAGTCGGCCAGAGGCCGAGTACGTTGTCATTCCGGAGCGTCGCAACGCGACGACCCCGGAATCCCGAGGTTTTGGGCACGAGATTCCGGGTTCTCGCTTCGCGAGCCCCGGAATGACGGGGTAGAAACCGTCATCTCCCTGCAAAATCTCCCCAACCCGGACCTTGCCAATCGGGACAAGAGCGGTTAGTCAAAGCGCTCTTTCGCACCCCTCCCGGCTTCCGGGAGATGCGTCGCGGGCCACCATGCCCGCGCTGTTTGCGAAACACGCGCCCGTAGCTCAGCTGGATAGAGCATCAGACTACGAATCTGAGGGTCGGACGTTCGAATCGTTCCGGGCGCGCCATTTCGGTACAAAACCAGGCACTCCAAAACCTGCCGATTTTCCGCTGGACGCAGCGATCCGTGTGCGTGGCCGCCCGGCTCGCGCCGCGGCGAAGCAGTCGTGCCCATCTTCATCGGCCGTGGTGCGCCAGCTAGACTGAGGGCTCGCCAGAGACGCCTTGGACATGTCGGTGAACACGGAGATGGCCCATGAAGCTCGCGCATGACGGAATCCAGCTGTCCTTCGACATCGCCGGGGAGGGACCGCTTCAATTCCTGTTCGTCCATGGCCTGGGCGGGGATCGCACGCATTTCGCGCCGCAGATGGCGTATTTCGCCCGTCAAGGTCGGGCGTTGAATGCCGAGCTGCGGGGGCATGGCGAGAGCGACAAGCCGCAACAGGCGTATTCGATCGAAGGCTTCGCCGATGATCTCGTCTGGCTGTGCAACCAACAGCAGATCACAAGGCCGGTCATCGTGGGTCAAAGCATGGGTGGCAACATGGCGCTCGAAATCGCCGCCCGCTATCCGGACTTTCCTGCAGGCCTGGTGCTGCTCGATTCAGGGGTGCTCTTTCCCGCCTCAGCGGGGACGGTGTTCGCCGGGTATCTGGAGGGCTTGAAGGGCGCGGACTTTGCGAACGAGGCACGGAAAATCGTGGCGGACTCCTGTCTGCCGACCGACAGATGCCGCGCCCGTGTTGAACAGACCTTTCTGGCGACGCCACAGCATGTACTGGTGTCTACGTTTACAAGTCTGTTCCCTTGGGATGTGCAGCGGGCGCGTGAGTGCGCCCAGGCGTGCCGGGTCCCGGTGCTCTACATCGAAGCAGCCCACCGGCTCGCGGATCTGGATCGTTTCGCGGCACTGTGCCCGCAACTGGTCACCGCCAAGGCCGTCGGCTCCGGGCATTTCCTGTCGCTGGAAGTGCCGGAGCAGATCAACCCGATGATCGACCGGTTCATCTCGCTCTACGTGCGAAGACCCGGGTAAGCTTCGTCGTCGGTCGTTGCGGGCAAGGACGAAACCCTTTGCCGGCCGGATGAAGCCGGCCAGAAACAAACCACGCCTAACCTGTTCCACATTGGCCCGTCCAACCCGATTTGAGGGAGGATCTCATGAAAGCAGCGCTTTTGGCACTGTCGCTTCTTGGCCAGCCCGCGATGCCGGTTTCAGATCGCGTACCCGTTTTCAACGTGGAAGCCATGTGCAGGGACGTTTCCGCTGACGACAAGGCGTCGGGGCTCGCGCTGGCGCAGGACGCCGGCGAGTGCACGCGCGATGAGACGCTTGCGCGGCAGCAGCTGAGCTCGACCTGGCTGACCGTTCCGGGTCCCATGCGCGAAAGTTGCGAAGGCGAGGCTGCGGCCGCGGGAATACAAAGCTATGTCGATCTGCTCACCTGTCTGCAGATGGCAGGCTGGGCCAATCCGGCTCCTCAACCGGCGGCCCCGCTCAGGGGCGCGAGCAAGATGCGGAACGCCAAGAACTAGTACAAGGATTAGGACAAGAACTAGCTCAGGAATGAGTTGCGCAACTGCGCGCTCTTACGCGGTCGTACCGCCGATCGAGCGGCGGATCTCCCGCTGCACTTCCGCGCTCGATAGAAACAGATCGTGATTGATGATGCTCCAGCCTTCCTGGGAAGCATCGACCACGCGCACGCCGAGTTGCTGGATGACAGCCTTCTCGGCGGCACCGACCCGGGTCATCCCACCTGCGAGCTGTCCCGATAGAGCCAGAGCGCGATCGTTCGTCGCGGCGATCACGGTGATCTTGCCGGCAAGCGGACCGATGCGGTGGATCGTCGACGTGAACACGTCCATGTCGATATCGGGCGCGGCAAACACGACCGCGCCGATCTTGCTCGTGACCGTGTCGCCGTATCGCGCATAGAGCTGACGCAGGCTCTCGAGCGTCAGCATGGTTCCCATGCTGTGCGCAACGATATGCACGCGACCGCCGCCTGGACCTGACACGAGGGCAGAGAGCACGCGTTCGAAATCGTCGCGAGAATACATCGCGCTGTCGCGGTCGTAGGCATAGTCGAACAGCCCGGCCTTGGAGGGCCAGGAGAACACCATGGTCCGGCCGCGGAACTTGATCCCGTCGGAGAGATGGGCGGCATCGAGCGCGGCCGTTTCGAATGTCTGCTTGAAGCCGTGCACATAGATCAGCACGTCTCCTCCCCCGCCGCCCTGCGCAAGGAGATCGCCGATGTCAGCCTGCACCGGTTCCACCTGATCGAGGCGCCAATCGGCCAGTCCGACCGAGGCGAGGGAAAGCCGGCTCTCATCCGGCGCCACCAGCTTCGCCCGCGCGACCGTCATTGTCGTCGCGCGCTCCGGCCCGAACCAGGGTTTGGTGCGACCACCCTTCACGGGCTTGCGCGTGGTGGCGATGAGCAATGTGGGGTCAACGGAGAGCGACGAGGCGTCGTAGCGCGCGCCGGTCGCGCCCAGGCCTGCGCATCCGCCGAGCGCGAGTGCGCTGCCTGCCGACGCAAGCCCGCGCAGGAGCGCGCGGCGCGAAAGAGAATGATGAGAGTTGCGTTGCAGAGGATGTCGGACGATCACACGGAACCTTTGGGAACTTTGCCCACCATACCGCCGCCCCGCCTAGCTCCCTGAATGACAATGGGGGCGAGAAGACGGCGGAGCAGCTTCGTGGCAGGTCGCAGTCATGACGTCCGCGTTCGCCGGCTGCGGGGCCTGCGAGCGATGCGACGAAGTTCCGGCGCCGGGGGTGGCGGTTGCCATCAATGATGGGCCGACACGCCCTTGACGCACTGGGTCAACAGATCAACGGTGGCGAATTGGCCGACATCACCCAGGCTGATCATGCCGACCATCCGCTTGCTCTTGTTGATCACGGGCAGCCTGCGGATTTTCAGCGTCTCCATGTGATGCACGGCTTTCGCCAGATCGTCGTCTTCCCGGCAGCAATGGATGCCTTCGGTCATCACGTCCCGCGCCGTCATGCGCGCGGCGTTGAAGCTCTTGCTCGCGAGGCCTTTGCAGACGATGTCGCGATCGGTCACCATCCCGATCAGATGGTCATCATCGCCGATCGGAATGCAGCCGATGTCGTGTCCTTGCATCAGCTTCGCGATCTCGGTGATCGGGGTGTCGGGGCTGACCCAGTCGACGCCCTTGTGCATCACGTCCTTGACCTTCATGGAGGACCTCCGTTGCGAACGCAGCCCCCGTGACGCGATTATACTACGAACCGGACGCGACCGCACGCGCGCCGCGACAAGGCGTACGGAATTCATCCCGCCGCCATGCTGCGTCAATCGTGCCTGCTGAAGCGTCCATGCGGCGCATTGGCCGTCAACCGCTCGAACTGCGCGTGCGTCAACTGGAGCAGCGTCTCGTGGTCGCCGGCTTCGATATAGATCTCGGGCTGCGCCCGGATGCTGTCATCGACGATGAGATCGAGCCCGTAGCACCGGCCTACCGCCGGAACAGCTCCATGCGCGCAGTCCGCGAACAGCCGGTTGATCTCGGTTTCGTTCGCCATCACGAGATCCGAGCCGAGCCTCTCCTTCAGGTCCGGCAGGTTGAGATGGTGCGATGCCGGAAGGATCGCGAGCATATAGCCGCCGTCATGCCGCAGCACGACGGCCTTGGCGAAACGATCGCCCGAGACGTGGCAGGCCTCCGCCGTGTGCGCGGATGACATGGTGAAGACGTGCGGGATCTCGGCATACTGGATCTTCTCGGCAGCCAGGTATCGGTGGAGCGTGGGGGCAATGGTCATGGCGTGGCCTTTCGGATGGCTATGCGAACCATCCATCGTGAGGCTGCCTCCGCCGCACGATGGGCGGCCGCGTGATTGCCGGATGGCAGCATAGGCCTCACCCTCGAATGCCGCAATCGGGTCGGGAGGTGAATCCGTCCGCGCGCGCCATTCCGGCTTCGTTTGCGATGCCGCCGATGTCCCGTGGCTTACGAAATCCTTGCCACAACGCCCGGCCGGTTCTTCTTGAGCCAGGCAACGGCCTCGGGGCCATCGACGACACACGCGAAGGTTTCCCAGGTTGGGTCCTCCAGGGATTCCGATTGCAGTCGCTTCGCCGCATACTCAACGAGGTCGTGCAGGCCTTCGTATCCTCGTCGGTGTTCGAGGGACTCCGCAATCGCGGTGCTGGTCCAGTCTCGTCGGGCCAGATCGATGATGCTCGGAGCGTCGGCCTCGCTGAACCACGGTGTGGCATCGAACTCGATGCAGCGGACATTATCGGCGGTGTGGCAAGTGGCGTGGATCATGGGGTTCCTCCGTTTGCCGGCTCTCAGACTTTGACCAGATCCCCCAGCAGGTTCGCCGCCACCGTCAGCTTGGCGAGCGTCAGGCCGCTGGCAGCAATCTCCTCGACCGAGCGACGGATGCGCGCCGCTTCGGGGTGAGCCGCAAGCCAGGTCTCGACGGCCTGCTGGCCGGACTGGCCGGTGGCCAGCATATCCGCGGCCAGTCTTCTTTCGGCGCTGGCGATCTGCTCAACGGCGCGATCGATCGCCATGCGCTCGAAATAATCGTTTGCCGGCACGCTGCGCGCGGCCGCGATGATGCGGTCGAGACGGAAATTCGCCTCGGCGGCGAAGAAGGTTGCGGCGGCATCGCTGATGGCGCGGGAGGTGCGCTCGGCGATCGTCACGATATCGGGTGCCGCGATCAGCGCGTCGAGATCGGCGAGCTCGCCGGCGAGGCCGGCCGGGACGCCGGCATCGGTGAGTTCCTGGCGCCGCTTGCTGCGCGCGGCCTGCAGGTCCGGCGGCAGGGTGGTGTCGAGGGAGGCCGCGATCTCGCGGATACCCGGGCCAAAACGTCCGATCACCGCCTCGAGGCCGTCCTTGAAATCGACATTGCGCACGTACCAGACCATGCGGGAAATCAAGAGATCCTGGACCGTCGCGTAGAGGCCGAGCTGCAACTGCCCGTCGATGCGGGTGTCGAGCGCGTCGATCGCGTCATTGAGCCGCCTGAGCTCGTAGATCGCGTCGACCGCCACCTGCGCCATGACGATGGTGGAGATATCGGCGTCGGTCTCGTCGGTCAGGCGCACGACACACGCCGGGCCGCCGCGGTTGATCACGGCATTGACGAGACTGGTCGCGATGATCTCGCGTCGCAGGCGATGGAGCTCGACCGCGGTCCGGAATTTATCGGGAACTTCGCGCGGAAAATACAGGGACAGTCTGCGGGCGAGATAAGGATCGTCCGGCACGCTGGTGACGAGCAGGTCCTCGTAGAGCGTCAGCTTGGCGTAGGCGAGCAGCACGGCAAGCTCGGGCCGCGTCAGGGCCTGGCCGCGCCGTGTACGCTCGGCGAGCGCTGCGTCGTCGGGCAGGAACTCCACCGCGCGGCTGAGCAGGCCGCGCCGCTCGAGCGACTGCATCAGGCGGGTGAGGAAGCCGGTCTCGGCCACGCCCTTGCGTTCGGCCAGCGAGAGCGCCAGCGTCTGCAGATAGTTGTTGCGCAGCACCAGCGTGCCGACCTCGTCGGTCATCGCGGCAAGCAGGCTGTTGCGGTCGGCGAAGCTGAGACGTCCCTCGCGTTCGGGGCGCGCCAGCGCGACCTTGATATTGACCTCGACGTCGGAGGTGTTGACGCCGGCCGAATTGTCGATGGCGTCGGTGTTGAGCTTGACGCCCTTCTGCGCCGCTTCGATGCGGCCGCGCTGGGTGACGCCGAGATTGGCGCCTTCGCCGATCACCCGGGCGCGAACATCGGCGCCTGCGATGCGGATCGGATCGTTGGCGCGGTCGCCGGCCTGATCGTCGCTCTCCGCCGATGCGCGGATATAGGTGCCGATGCCGCCAAACCACAACAGGTCCGTGCGCGCTTTCAGGATCGCCGTCATCACCTCGAACGGCGTGGCCTGCTCCTTGTCGAGATCGAGCAGGCCGCGTACTTCCGGCGCGAGCGGGATCGCCTTGAGCGTGCGCGGGAACACGCCGCCGCCCTGCGAGATCAGCGACTTGTCGTAGTCCTGCCAGCTCGATCGCGGCAGGTCGAACAGACGCTTGCGCTCGGCGAAGCTGGTCGAAAGGTCGGGCGAAGGATCGATGAAGATATCGCGGTGATCGAAGGCCGCCACGAGCCTTGTCGCCGGCGAGAGCAGCATGCCGTTGCCGAAGACGTCGCCGGACATGTCGCCGACGCCGGCAACGGTGAACGGCATGGTCTGGATGTCGGTGCCGAGCTCGCGGAAGTGGCGCTTGACCGCCTCCCAGGCGCCGCGCGCCGTGATCCCCATCTTCTTGTGGTCGTAGCCCTGGCTGCCGCCGGATGCGAAGGCATCGCCGAGCCAATGGTTCTTCTCGGCCGAGATCGCGTTGGCGACATCGGAGAAGGTGGCGGTGCCCTTGTCGGCGGCGACCACGAGGTAGGGGTCGTCGCCGTCATGGCGCATGGTTGAGTCGGGCGGCACGACGACGTCGCCGTCGAGATTATCGGTGAGCTCGAGCAGCGAGCGCACGAAGATGCGATAGGCCTCCGTGCCTTCCGCGAGCCAGGCGTCGCGATTGGAAGGCGGCGGCAGGCGCTTGGGCACGAAGCCGCCCTTGGCACCGACCGGCACGATCACGGCGTTCTTGACCTGCTGCGCCTTCACGAGGCCCAGGATCTCGGTGCGGAAATCCTGCGGCCGGTCGGACCAGCGCAAGCCGCCGCGCGCGACCTTACCGAAGCGAAGGTGAATGCCTTCGACCCGCGGCGAATAGACGAAGATCTCGTAGAGAGGTCGCGGCGCCGGCAAATCGTCGATCCGCCGCGCGTCGAACTTGAAGGAGATGACCGGACGCGGATGTCCGTCTTCGCCGATCTGCCACAGATTGGTGCGGATGGTCGACTGCACCAGATTGGTGAAGCGGCGCAGGATGCGATCTTCATCGAGCGAGGCGACGGATTTGAGCTGCTCCTCGATCTCGGCAAGGAGCGTCGCCTCGCGCGCCAAACGCTCGCGATCGGTCAGGACGAGGCGTGGATCGAGGCGGGCCTGGAACAGCGCAACAAGGTTGGCCGTGATCGCGGCGTTCTTGCGCAAGGTCTCCCACATGTAATCCTGGGTGAACGGAGCGCGGATCTGGTGCAAATAGCGCGACAGGGCACGGATGGTCGAGACTTCGCGCCAGCCGAGCGCGGTGCGCAGGACCAGGGCATTGTATCCGTCAGATTCGGCGCGATCGGTGACCACCGCCATGATCGAGGCTTGCAGGCGATGGCTGAATTCCGGGGTGATCTCGATCGGCCGGCCGTCACTGGTCTCGATCGTCATGTCGTGCAGCCAGACCGGCTCCGGCCTGTTCCCGGGCACGATCTGATAGGTGCGTTCGTTGACCACGCGCAGGCCGTGATTTTCGATCACCGGCACGCGATAGGACAGCGATAGCGGTGCGGCGTCGGAGAACACCTTCAGGCCGAAGCGCCGGAGATCGTCCTCGTCCTTGTCGCGGTGCACCGAAATCGTCACCGGGCGGGCTGGCGTCAGCTTTTCGATGGTGGCGATGTCGGCGATGGCCTGCTCCGCCGTGAAAACCTCGGTATAGCCGCCGCTAAAGGCCTGGGCATAACGATTGGCGATCATGCGCGCCCGCATGCCGTCGGTCGTCGCGGTGAGCGCGGCCTTCAGCTTGTCGATCCAGGTCGCGGCAATGGCGCTGATGCCGGCTTCGAGCGTGGCGCGCTCGACGACGGGCGTCTTGCCTTCATAGCGCCCGACGATGAAATGGACGCGCGCAAGCGCGCCTTCAGGGAATGATACGTAGGAAGCCGACAGGGTTCCCTTGTAGACCTGCGACAGGAAGGCTCCGACGCGCGTGCGGACGTCGGTGTCGTATTTGTCGCGTGGAATGAAGGTGAGAATGGAGACGAAGCGATCGAACTTGTCGACCCGCGCCAGCGCCCGGACGCGCGGGCGCTCGTAGAGGATCAGGACCTCGATGACGAAGTTGTAGAGCGTATCGACGTCGATCTGGAACAGCTCGTCACGCGGATAATCTTCGAGGATATGCATGAGCGCCTTGCCCGAATGGCCGTTCGGGTCGAAGCCGGCGCGCTGCAGCACCCGCGAAACCTTGTGGCGCACATAAGGGATCTGCCGCACCGAGCGGGTATAGGCGCCGGAGGTAAACAGGCCGACGACGCGCAATTCGCCTTCGAGCCGGCCGTCGGGTGCATAGAGCTTGATGCCCACATAATCCATCCGGATGCGCCGATGGACGAGGCTCGAGACATTGGCCTTGATGACGATCAGCAGGGTCGGCTCGTGCATGAACTCGCGAATTTCCGACGTCATCACCACCATTTCATTGCCGCGGCGCAGGACCTTCACATCCGGATCGCGCAGGATGCCGAGGCCTTCGCCGGTTGTAATATCGTCCGACGCATCGCCGTCGGGTGAGAAGCGATATTCGCGCACGCCGAGGAACGTGAAATTGTCCGTGCAGAGCCATTGCAGGAACTGATTGGCTTCGGCGACCTCGTCGATCGGCAGCGGCGGCGGATTGGAAGAGAACGTCTTGATTGCTTCCTCGACGCGATCACGCATGGCGCGCCAGTCGGTGACGCAGGCGCGGACGTTGTTCAATGCCCTGGTCAGTCCATCGACCAGCTTCTGGCGATCGGCGTCGGCGTCCAGGCGGGTGATGTGGAGGTGAATCAGGCTTTCGCGGGCGCCTCTCGCTCCCTCCGGCAGTGTCTCGCCGTAGAACCGCAGCAGCTTGCCCTCGGCATCGCGCTCCACGGCGATGATCGGGTGGGCGACGAGGGTGACTTCGATGCCCTGCTCGGCGAGTTCCGCCATCGTGGAGTCGTACAGGAAAGGCATGTTGTCGTTGAGAATCTCGAGCACGGAAATCTCGCGCCCGTTCGGCAACGTCGGATTGACCACGCGGATATCGGCGCTGCCCGACGTACGCCGCTGCACATGCTCCCAGGCGTGCTCCGCCAGGAGGGCGAGCGAGGCGGCGTCGTAATTGTCGAGATCCTCGATGTTGCTGTAGCCGAACAGGGGCTCGGCAAAGGCCTGGGGGCTCTTGCCCGGCGCCACGCTGCCGGCTGCATCGCGGATCAGGGTTGCCCGGGCCTTGTCGTCACGCCACGCCATCATGTCCTCCATTTGCTGCGCCGTCCGACCGCAGTCGCGATCATCAGCCTGATTCTGGAGTGCATCTCGTCGAGCGCCGCGATCGGGTGGATACGCAAGATCCTCGGTCTCGTGCGTCGGCGGCTTCCGACGACAATACTACGATCCCGGAGCGAAAGGCGCACGCTGTCGTGAGGCGTGCCGAAATTCCCTATGGCAGCGGGCGGGCCGAGGTCGGCGCCGACGGCTGGATCATTGAGGTGAAAAAATCACGAGCAATTTCAGATATGTATGAGTTCGTTGTTTTATTCTGAACGGCGCGCCGGAATTCCGTTCCGATCGCGTTGGTGCCAGCGCGGGGGTGACGCCGGTCAGGACTCCGATTGAAGTCCCGACGCGGCTTCCGGCAAGCCGTTTGCTGTGCCTGCAGGTCCCGGCGCTGGAGGCGCCTGCTTCATCTGTCTGGCCGCGCGTTCGGTGAGGACCAGTCCGACCAGCGACGACACGATGACGAGGACCACGGTAGCGTTCAGCATCGGTTGGTCGATCAGCCGTTCACCGGCCGCATTTTTTGTCCCATAAGCAACGAGCGCCACAGCCAGCGTTGCCGTGACCTGCGGCACTGTCAGCGCAAACATCAGATCGCGCTCAGGCTTGCCGTAGCCGAAAAGCCGCGCAGTACAGGTTGCGGCTAGCCACTTGCCGCCGAACAGGGCTGCGAGCACGCCCAGCACCAGCCACGGCTGGTCGCGCAACGTCGCAAGGAAGATCTTGAAGTCGACCAGAAAGCCGGCGGCGATGAAAAAGACGGGAATGAACAGGGCCTGGCTCATGATCTCGAGCGAGTCATCGCCTTTGATCTCGCCGAAAGCGCGCTTCAGGCTCACGCCCGCCAGGAAGGCCCCGATGATGCCTTCCATGCCGATCCATTCCGCGACCTGTGCGGCAATGGCCATCACCAGCAACATGATCAGCGCGCTCGAGACCCGACTTGTCCCGAACACTGCCAGGAGGCGCTTGACGAGCCAGCTCAATCCGACCAGCACGCCCGGCACGTAGATTGCCAGCCAGAGCAGTGTGACCAGAACTCCGGCCGGGTCGAACCCGCGAACGTGGATTGGAACGCAGAGCGCCAGCACGAGAATCGAGAGCATGTCGGTAAACAGTGTCGCTCCGACCGTGACGACGGCGACTTCGTGATCGATGAGACCTTTCTCCTTGACGATGGGCAGCCCGAGCAAGGTGTGGGACGCGAGAATGGCACCGATCACTGCACACGAATTCGCGGAGTAACCGATTGTGGCCGCAATCGCGATCGCAAGCGCAAAGGGCCATGAGAAGGTGAGCAGGCCGAACGTCGCCGCCCTGTGTCTGGCTTCGTTGAACTTCGCGATGTTGACCTCGAAGCCGGCGAAGAACATCAGCAGCAGCTTGCCGAGCTCCGCGAAGAAAGTGACGACCTTGCCCTCGGGATTGAGGACGGAAAGGACGCTCGGACCAAGGATGATGCCCGCCAGGATGTATCCGACCGGACGGGGAAGATGCAGGCGTTCCATTAGGCTCGGAAACACCAGCGTCAGCATCAAGGTCAGAGCGAATGATGTGAGAATTGGAAGGTGCGAAAAGAACTCCAAGCGGCTCCCCCTTCGACCGCGCTACGCGCATGACGACGATAGTACAATTTATCCGCAGGTGGAACCGGATCGGGCGGGGTGCCGGATGGGCGGGGTAAAGTCGAGCTGAAGCGCCTCGTGACGATCGAGCGTTCTGCGCCCCAAGGCCGGGACTACATTGTCAGAACTGCTGTCCCTTTTGTTGCCGGTCGGCGACATGTCGAGACCAATTATGCCTGCACCTGGTCGTCGCCACAATCACGCCGAGCTCAAGCGGGATTGATGAGACCATGATTTTCGATCTCAGATAGAATCGATTTTACGCATCTTCGCGCCAGAACGGCGTCTCTGCCCTTCGTTTTGTCAGAATTGACGGCAGGCACGTTCAGGGAGTGGCGCGATGATTTCAATCAATCAAAGGCGAGTCTGCCTTGCCGTTTGCGTCGGGCTCCTGGCCGGTTCCTTCGTTGATGAGGCCGCAGCCCAAACCTGCACGGTGGCGCCCGACTCGACGGTTACATTCTCCACCAGCAGCACGAGTTGCTCGATCGCCCCGAACACCACGCTGACCGGCACGCCCGCCGTTCACGCCAGCTCGAACGCAGAGATCGTCACCAATAACGTCACCATCAATCCCTTCAACGGCGGCAGCGTCGGCGGTCTCGCGGACACCTTCGGCGTCATCATCTTCAGCGCCGGATCGAGCATCAACGGCAACTGGAGCATCGCCGCGTCGGCGCAAAGCGGCGGCCAGATCGTCTTTCAGCCGGGCTCGGCTATCAATCCGGCTTTCGGGGGCGGCGGAATCGCGCTCCAGTCCGATGGATCGAGCAGCCTGATCAACGCCACAGGCCTTGCGATCAACCTCAACAGCGCCGGCAACAACGTCGCGGCGAAGGCGACAAACGGCGCCTCGATCGATCTGCTCAACAGCTCGGTCGCTTACGCCGCAGGCGGCGGTGGCAATACGGGCCTTTGGGCAAATGGTGCCGGCAGCCAGATCACGTCGACGGGCACAACGCTCCTAATGCCCGGCGGTGGCGGCGGTGACGTCGGCGTTCGCGCGGATGCCACCGGAACCGTCACGCTCATCGACAATACGATCACCGTTCAGGGCAATGGCGGCGGCGAGACCGGCCTGCTGGCGCAATCGACCGGAAGCTCGATCAAGGCGACGAACACGGCGGTCACTCTGTCCGGCAGCGGTGGAGACGTCGGGGCGAAGGCCTTGGACGGCGCGACGATCACGCTGAGCGGAGGCAGCGTCTCGGCTCCCGGCGGCAGCGGCGGCGAAATCGGCCTGCAGTCGAGCGGTTCCGGCAGCACGATCACCGCGACGAGCCTGTCGGTCACCGTTCCGAACAGCAGCAGCGGCACAGGTGCGCAGGCAATTTCTTCGGGCGCCATCGTGCTGAATCAAAGCAGCGTCACCACCGGCGGCAACTCCGCCATCGCGGTTCAGGCAACGGGAGCCGGCAGCTCGGTGACCGGCATCGGGACCGCCGTCAGCACCAGCGGTGGCAATGCGGTGGGTGTCCAGGCAGATAACGCGGGTAACGTTGCGCTCCAGAACGCCACCGTCACGACATCAGGCGCGGCGGCGATCGGCTTGCTCGCGACCGGAGCCAACTCGTCCGTCAGTGTGATTGGGGGCACTGTCACGACCACGGGTGCGAGTGCTGCTGCGGCTGCGGTGACCGGTGGCGGCTCGCTCACCAGCACCGCGGATCTGACCGCCAATGGCGCCGGCTCGAACGCCCTCAACGTCAGCGGCGGCGATGCCTCGCTGACGGTATCCATCCTGACAAGTCCGAACGGAGCGTCGATTGCCGCGACCGGCGGCACGAGCAATGTAAACCTGTCCGGCGTCGAGGCGGTGGTGAACAACGGCCAATGGCTGACCGTCGGCGGCGGCTCCACGCTCAATCTCGTCTCGGACGGATCGACCCTGCAGGGCGCGGCAATCACCGACGCGGGCAGCACGTCGAATGTAACGCTGAGGGGCGGCACACAATGGACCATGACCGGCAGCTCCAACGTCACCAACCTCACCAACACCTCGAGCTTCATCCAGTTCACACCGCCTGCCGGCGATCCGACTCAGTTGTCGAGCTACAAGACCTTGACGGCGGTGAACTATGTGGGCGGAAGCGGCACCATCGGACTCAACACGTTTCTCGGAACCGACGGCTCGCCATCGGACAGGCTCGTGATAAACGGCGGCACGGCGAGCGGAAATTCGTTCCTGAGGATCGCCAATACCGTTGGCGCCGGTGCGCTCACGACCGGCAATGGAATCCTCGTGGTTGACGCGGTCAACGGCGCGACGACGGCGCCGGACGCATTCAGTCTGTCCCGGTCGGTCCTCGCCGGCCCTTACCGATATTCGTTGTTCCGCGCGAGCGTTGATGCCAGCAATCCGGAAGCCTGGTACCTGCGCTCAAACCTCGACTGCTTGCGCCACCCGGAGTTGCCCGGTTGTCGCGGCGGCGGAGGTGGCGGCTTCTGTGCCAATCATCCCGACCTGTCCATCTGTGGCGGAGGAGGTGGTGGTGGAGGCGGCGGCGGTGGTGGTGGCGACGATACGCCCGACTTCAGGCCGGAGACCTCACTCTATGCGGCCATCCCGGCGATGGCGCTTTTGTACGGTCGCAATCTGCTCGACTCCCTGCATGAGCGGATGGGCGAGCAGGAAGATCAGCGTTTTCGCGCCAGTACCGAGAACGCCAGGGTTGGATGGGCTCGCGTGATTGGCGTCAATGGAACGCAACAGGGCGACAGCCTCGGTGTTCTTGGCGGCTCGGCCGGCCCTCATTTCTCCTACAATTTCCAGGCGCTCCAGGGCGGCATGGATGTCTATCGGCACGACAATCCCGACGGCTCGCGCGATCAGGCCGGCGCCTACTTCGCGATCGGCGGTGCACAGGGTCGAGTTGCTCACTACGACGGCCAGATCGGTGACAGCACTTTCGCCGCCTACACGCTCGGGGGCTACTGGACCCATTTTGGTCCGGCCGGCTGGTACATCGATGCGATCACCCAGGGCACCTTCTATGACATTCGCAGCACGGCCAACCAGGACCTTCCGGCGCTGAAGACCGGCGCCCAGGGCGGCGCCGCGTCGATCGAGGGTGGCTATCCCTTCAGGCTCGGCGGCGGCTATTTCATCGAACCCCAGGCGCAACTCGTCTATCAGAACATCCACATCAACAGTGCCAGCGATACGGCTGCGCAAATCCGTTTCACTGACGTGGACTCGCTGGCGGCCCGGATCGGTGCGAGGTTCGGCAGGACCTGGTCGATCGACAACGGCCCGCAGACGATCACAGCATGGGTTCGTCCCAATCTGTGGAACGAATTTCTGGGCAAACCGACGACATTGTTTTCGTCGGAAGCCGGACCCGTTCCGTTTTACGCCAGCCTAGGTGGCCTGTGGGGCGAGATCAACACTGGCGTGAGCGGTCAGGTGAATGCGGCCACGACGCTCTACGCGAATGCGTCCTACCAGAGCCGGTTCGACGGCGGCGGCTTTGCCTATGCCGGCAAGGTCGGTGTCCGCATCAATTGGTGAGCCGCCGCCATAGCCACGAGAGCCATCTCATTCACCAATTGGTAACCAGCCGTAGCGGGGCAGCCGTAACCGCCGGTTAACCATGGATATTTACGGTGTAGCAAGCCTCCAGGCTGTGCCTGTCAGTTGATTTCGAGTCCAATCCCATGGCGTTCGGTCGAAGCGCATCTCCGCGAAGCATCGCCCCGACGGAGCCTGCGGCTTCGTGGGAAGCGCCGCGGGCTGCGACGGCGAAGCCTGACAGCGCCTCGCCCGCGCTGATCAAGGGATCGCTGACCGTCACCGGCGCGCTCGCTTTCCTGCGCGAGAATGGCCGGCGCATCCTGACGCTGGCATTGGCGCTATTCGCCCTCGGCGTCGTTGTCCTGATGGTCCTGCCGGTCCGGTATGCCGCGACAGCCCTGGTCGTCCTCGATCCCCGCGAGCTGCGCGTGACCTCGGATCAGGACGTGCTGCCCGGCATCGGCCAGGATGCCGCCGCGCTTCAGAGCCAGATCGAGATCGCCAAATCGGACGGCTTCCTCCGGCCCCTGATCGAGAAGCTCAAGATCGCCGACGACGCGGATATCGCGGGCGGTCATACCGACATGACGCGCCTGCTCGAGAAATTCCGCGCCCGTCTCGATATCTCCCGCCGCGGGCTCACCTACGTCATTGCGATCTCGTTCACCTCGAACAGCGCGGAACGGGCGGCGCAATACGCCAACGCCATCGCCGAGGCGTTCGTCGCCAGCCAGGGCCGTGTTCGCACCGAGGCTACGGACGAGGCGGCCGACTGGCTCAAGGACCGGCTGAAGGCATTGAACGAGCGCCTGCGCGCATCGGAGGACGCCGTCGCGGCCTTCAGGTTCGAGCACAAGATTCTCAATGCCGGCAAGGATTCCACCACCCAGCAATTGCGGGTGACCGACATCAATCAGCAGGTCTCGGCCGCGCGTCTTCGCACCGAGGAAGCCAAGGCGCGCTACGAGCAGGTGCAGCGCGATCTCAAGGCCAATGTCGAAGGCCCGGTGAAGCAGGACCTCCTGAGCATGCTGCGCGCGCAGCGCTCGACCCTGAACGACCAGATTGCGCAGAAGAAAGCGGTCTACGGCGACCGTCATCCCGATCTTGCGATCTCCTACAGCCAGCTCGCCGATCTCAACCGGCAGATCGAGGTCGAGCGGAAGAAGAACATCGACACGGCGAAGTCCGAATATGAGGCGCAGCTGGAGCAGCAGAACGCGCTGGAAAAGCAGCTGAAGGCGGTCGAGACGCAGATGCTGGTCGACGGTCAGGCGCTCGTGAAGCTGCAGGAGCTGCAGCGCGACGCCGATGCCAACAAGAACATCTACGAGCAGTTTTTGTCGCGGTTCAAGACGACCAGCGAGCAGCGTCAGCTGCAGAGCTCGCAGACCAAGATCGCTTCGCCCGCGATTCCACCGCTGCGCTCGACGCGTCCGCCGCTCGCTTTGCTGCTCGCCGCGCTCGCGATCGGCTCGCTGCTGGCGTCGACCGCCGCCGTTGCGGCAATGGAAAGCGTGTCCGACCGGCCCGATCCCGTTGAGGCTCCGGCGCGAACGCCCGCGCGTGCGAAGGCGGAGGTCACGCAAAGCCGGCAAGTCCAGCCTCCGGCGCCTGTTGCGCCCCCACCCGAGGCGATGCCGAACCTCCCGGTCTGGGCTCGCATTCCCGAACTGGCGTCGGGAGCTGCGACGAACACCGTCTGGCAACGGCCGATTGCGCCGACGGCCGAGATTGATCTCGGCGCCTATCTGCGTCCGCTGCTCGAGCGGATCGACCGCGCGCCGGTGCGTGGCTGCAAGGTCGCCCTCGTGCTGTCGGTCGGCAAGAGCGCCGGCGGCAACACCGTTGCGCGCTCCCTCAATCGCGCGGCCGTCAATCGCGGCATGATGAGCGTGCTGATCCGGCTCCAGCCGGAATTCGCCGGCGCCCAGCCACCGGTGACCGAATGGCAGGACGGCTCGACCACGGCGGGCCTTCAGTCGATCATCGAGTTGCTCAGTGCCGGCAGGAAGGCCGATGCGCGGCTGGAAGACGATATTCGCTCGGAGTTCGACCTGATCGTCATCCATGCGAGCAATCTCGCATTGCAGCCCGACGCGATCGCGCTGGCCGCGCACGCGGATCTGATCATCCCGGTGGTGCGCGCCGGCGAGCTCGGGTCGGCGGCGATGCGGCGGGTGACTGCGGCACTGTCGCGATACAACACCGTGCCGACCGGTCTCGTCGTCAATCATGCGCCCGCGGGCTCCGCGGCACCTCATCCTGACGGCGGCGCGTTAAGCCGGGCGGTTTGACGATGAGGTCGCGCGGTCGTCTGCTCGTTGCCGCGATCTTGCTGTCGATCTCATGCGGCGCGCCGGCATCGGCGAGCACTTGCGTGCCCGTGCCGCAAACGGTTGCGCCGGAGAGGCTTGCCGCGCTGTCGCGCGGCTTCAACGCCGACGGCTGGATCAACGGTCCGAAATCCGCAGCCCCAGGCCGCGAGCTGCTCCAGCAGTTGCGCAAGGCGGGCATGAGCCATGTGCGGCTGCCGGTGCCCGCCGAGCGCGTGATGCTCCGTTTCACCGCGAAGGCGGAGCGCGACGAGACGTTGCGCGCGCTCGACAAGGCGCTGAAGCAACTCACCTCGCTCGGCTATTCCGTCTCCGTCGATCTCCATCCCGGCGAGCGTTTCAATCGCCTGCACAAGGACGATCCCGACGCGGCGTCGCACGAGATGCAGGATGCCTGGAGCGCGCTTGCGCAGGTCATTCGGTCTTTTCCCGCCGACCGCGTCTTTGCCGAGCTGCTCAATGAGCCCGATATCGACGCCGAGAGGTGGCAAACGGAGGTCGAAGCGCTCGCCGCCTCCGTTCGCCAATTGCTTCCTGCCACGACCCTGATCGTCGGTCCGGTCAACTGGCAGCGCGCGGACTCGCTGCCGCGGTTTCGTCCGCTGTCGGATCCCAACGTCGTCTACGCCATCCATTTCTATGATCCCATGGTGTTCACCCATCAGGGCCATTGGGATGCGCAGGATCCACTGCACGACATCATCGATCTGCCTTACCCCATCAATGCCGGCGATCCCAAGGTTCAGGCGCTCCGCCAGGATTTGCAGATGAGAGGTGCGGCGAAGGCGCTTGCCATGCTCGACACGGCGATTGCCGTCGCCAGGGACAAGCCTGATGTCGATCAATGGCTCGCGCCCGCCCTCGCGTGGCAGCAGCAGTTTTCACGGCCAATCATCGTCAACGAGTTCGGCGTGCTGAAAGCCGGCGCGCCCCGGGAGAGCCGGGTGCGCTGGCTCGCGGCAGTGACCGCCTATGCGAGGGCGCATTGCTGGGGCTGGGCGCATTGGGAGCTGGCGCAGGGGTTCGGCCTCGTCGACAGCAGCACGGGCAAGCCCGATCCCGACGTGATGCGTGCGCTATTGGGCGCGGCGAAGCCGGGCCGGCGCTGATCCCGGTTCGCCATCGTTAACGAAACCTTACATATCCCGCCGCTATCGTGGCCTCCGCGCTACGCCAAAGGACGACCCATGAGTGGCGGGGACTCACCGCAGCTTCACGCCATGCAGGCCGGCATTGCCGGGCCGTCGCCGTTGCGCGAGGTGATCCCGACGCTGTGCATCGCCATCGCAACGATCGGCTTTGTTCCGGTGCTGCACGTGGCGAGCCCGGTCCTGTCCCTGACTGTCGAGGTCCTGATCGCGATCGCAATCATCGTTATGGTTCCGACCTACGCGCCGGCCATCGCGATCTTCGTCCTGTTCTTCCAGAACCTGTTCGTCTCGATCCTCTCGCCCCTGGTCCCGGCTCCGTCCGATCTCGACTTCATCAAGGGCTATAATTTCCTCGTCTGCTCCGTGATGTGGCTGACGACGTTCGGCCTCTACGTGTTCGGTCAAAGGAATCGATCGGCCGAGGTGAACCAGATCATGCGCTGGGGCGTCGTCACCCTCGCCGTGGTCGCGCTCTATTTCGCGATCGGCTTCGTCCAGGACGGCCAGGCGGCAACGGTCTATTTGCGCAACATCGTGCTTCCGCTGTTTCTGTTCCAGCTCTCGTTGCTGACGGCCGCGACCTATGAAGTTCGCGCGACATCGTTCCTGGTGACGCTCGCTGTCATTCTCATCATTTGCGGCTATGTCGAGTTTGCGTTCCGGGATTTCTGGCTGGCGATCACGAACGGCTATACGTTCTGGGGTTTCGACGAGCTCAAGGCGACCCGTTCGGGGGTATGGGAAGCCGAGATGCGCGCCACCGGAAACGTGCCTGTCGACCTCAAGGATCGTTTCAGCTTCGACTTCCTGAATACGCCCCTGCTCGAAGGCTTCGGGCTGTCGAAGATCCTGCGCATTCACGGACCGAACATGCACCCGATCAGCTTCGGGTACGGGATCGCCTTCTTCGGGCTGTTCCTGTTTTCGGTCGGGCGTCCGTTTCTGGCCCTCGTTGCGTTGCCCCTCCTGATCTTTTGCAGCGTGAAGGGCGCGCTGATCGTGGTGGTGTTCGTCGCCGCAGCCTGGATGTCGACCCGTCTGCTCGGCGCCATGGTGACGCTATTGCTCGGCTTCGTGGCCTTGGCCGTGTTTGCCGTCGCCGCGATTCGCGTCGGCTTGCAGATCGGCGATTATCATGTTCTTGGTCTCATGGGGGGCTTGAACGGATTTCTGGAAAAGCCGTTTGGCCGGGGTCTCGGAGTTGGCGGAAACCTGTCGGAGGGCTATTTCTCGATCGACTGGAGCGCAGCACAGCAGGCCGGAACGACCGATGGCGCGGTCGAGAGCGCGATCGGCGTGCTGATCTACCAGATGGGCATCGCCGCCCTCGTGCCGCTTGGTTTCTATTTCGCGATGGCGCTCAGGGCATGGCGCCTCTACGCATCATCGGGATATCTGACGCAGGGCCTCGCAGGCTTCGGCGTCATGGTCGTGCTGCTCAACGGCATGTTCCAGGAAGAGGCCCTGTTCGCGCCGCCGGCGCTGGGCCTCATGCTCTCGCTCACCGGGCTCGTGATCGGAAGCCAGATCAGGATGCAGACGGTGGTCGTGCAGAGTGCAGAGCCGGCGTCGCTCACGCACTACCAGGCCGCGACTTGAGCTCATCGGGTTGCCGGCGCGAAATATTTCCCGTGAACGCGCGCGGGGCCGGGGGCATATCGCCGGCCGCAGCGCCACCAAACGCCGGCACGACGTAGGTGGGCCGTCTCGCCGCTGTTCAGCGCGTCGCCTTCGAATTGATGGCGAGCTTTTGCCGCCCGCGCAGGAACTTCCATTTTTTCCCGGCGTTGGGTTAGCGGCCTGCAAAAGCAGCCGGCAGCGCGAGATGAAGAACCTTTCCAACGCCGAATTTTCGCCCGAAGTGATCGAGTTGATGACCGCCGCCCTGGAAGCAGCGGTGGCGACGCTGCCGGAGCCGGTGCATGCCTCACATGTCAGTGCGCTCGCCGAATCCATCCTGCGCACGGCCGGTGCTGGGGAGCGCGATGTGGCGAACCTGAAGAGGATCGCCTTGATGGAGCTGCAACTGGCGCCACGCACTTGATGAGGTCGACATGAAGACAACAGCCGCTGTCGTCATTGCGCTCTTTGCGGCATTCTCCGCTGGTGCCCGCGCAGAGAGCTGGACCGGCTACCGCATTCCCGAGTCCGGCACCTCGGTTGAAATCCCCGCTTCGCTCTTCTCCGAGCTTGCCGGGAAGCCTGACGGATACGGCCAGCAATTTCGCACGTCGGATGGCCGCGCCGATCTCACCGTGCAGGCCGTTCCGAACCAGGGGCTCTCGCCAGCCGAATTCCTGGCCAGGAAAAATCCTCCATCCGGAATCGTCTACAAGCGGATCACCCCGAGGTTCTTCGTGGTCTCCAGCGTGAAGCGCGACAAGATCTGGTATGATCGCTGCAATTTCTCGCAGCGCTACGTGCATTGCGTGCTGATCAATTATCCCGCGGACGAGAAGCGGCAATGGGATGGCGTCGTGACGCGGATCAGCCACAGCCTGGGTGCCGACTGAATCGGGGCCGCGTGTGGCTAATGCCTCACCGCCACCCAAGCGCCGGCGCCACCTGCGTGAGGATCGCCTCGATCGCGTGCGCGCAATAATCAACGCCTAACTGGTTCGGAATCGTCAGCAGCAGCGTGTCCGCTTCCGCAATCGCCTCGTCCTGCCGTAGCTGCTCGATCAGCGCGTCCGGCTCGGCCGCATAACTCCGGCCGAAGATCGCGCGGGTTTGCGGATCGATGAAGCCGATCTGGTCTTCGCCGCCGCGCTCGCCGCCGAAATAGGCGCGGTCGCGATCGTTCATCAGCGCGAAGATGCTGCGGCTGACGGACACGCGAGGTTCACGGGTGTGGCCGGCTTCCTTCCACGCCGCGCGATAGGCGCGAATTTGCGCGGCCTGCTGCACGTGAAAGGCTTCGCCGGTCTCGTCGTTCTTCAGCGTCGAGCTCTGCAAGTTCATGCCGAGCTTCGCCGCCCACACCGCGGTGGCGTTCGAGCCGGCGCCCCACCAGATCCGTTCGCGCAGGCCCGCGGCATGCGGCTCCAGGCGCAACAGGCCCGGCGGGTTCGGAAACATCGGCTGCGGATTGGGCTCGGCAAAGCCTTCGCCGCGGAGCAGATCGAGGAAGACCTCGGCATGGCGCCGGCCCATGTCGGCATCGCTCTGGCCGTCGGCCGGGCGATAACCAAAGTAGCGCCAGCCGTCGATCACCTGCTCGGGCGAGCCGCGGCTGATGCCGAGCTGGAGCCGCCCGCCGGCGATGAGATCGGCGCTGCCGGCATCCTCCACCATGTAAAGCGGGTTCTCGTAGCGCATGTCGATGACGGCGGTGCCGATCTCGATCTTGCTGGTTTTCGCACCGACCGCGGCGAGCAGTGGAAAGGGCGAGGCGAGCTGGCGCGCGAAATGATGCACGCGGAAGTAAGCGCCGTCCGCCCCTAACTGCTCCGCCGCGACGGCAAGCTCGATGGATTGCAGCAGCGTGTCCGCGGCCGAGCGGGTCTGCGACTGCGGCGAGGGCGTCCAGTGTCCGAAGGACAGGAATCCGATTTTCTTCATGGGGGCAATTTAAGGATGGTCTCGGCGATTTGCGATGGGCATCTCGGAGGAAACTGGGTCACGAGCGGGCCCGTCGCCTGCGTCGTGGTCCGGTTCGGGGGTGTCCAGGGCACGCCATTGCCTTGGCGTCATTCCGGTCCAGCGCTTGAAGGCGTGGGTGAACGCGCTGACTTCTCCGTAGCCGAGCAGCCAGGCGGTTTGCGAAATAGGCAGTTCGTCGTTCTTCAGATAGCTCTTGGCGAGATCGATCTTCATCTCGTCAAGGACGCCGCTGAAGGTCAATCCCTCCAAAGCGAGGCGCCGCACCAGCGTGCGATGGCTCATGCCTAAGCGGCGGGCGATCTCTTCGACCCGTGCCTCGCGATGCGGGAGCAGGGGGGCGATCGCATTTTCGACGCTCGATCTGAGCGAGGTCGCGCGCGACTTGCGGTGCGCCAGCGCCTCTTCGCAATAGGCGACCAGCAGATCGTTCAGATAGTGGTCAGCGCTCTCGATCGGGATGAGGCCCGTTGATTGAGGGAAGATGATCTCGTCGACGTCGCAACCGAACTCGATCTCGCACCCCATGAACGACTTGACGTCCGCGGGTGTCGTGCGGCGGCGATGGGCGACCCGGACCTGGCTCGGGACCAGCCGGCGGTTGGTCAAGACGCGGTTGATTCGAATGATGGTGGTCAGCCAGAATTCGATCTGATGCCGGTCCGATCGCCGATCCATGCCGACATATCTCAGCGCAATTTTCATCTCCTTCGCGGCGAATCGCAGCGAAACCCCTTCATTGGCGAGGTGGCAATAGCGCTCCGCTTTGGACAAGGCTTCGGCGACCGTGCCGGAGGACGCGGTGACATAGTAAAGCAGGCCGATTTCTCGCAGGTCGAAGTCCCGTGCCAGATGAAATCCGAGCGTGTCGTCCTGCAGCGCCTCGGCACCAAGCTCCACAAATCGGATCTGGCTTTCAGCGCCAAGGCGCGCCTTGCGATCTTCGATCTGCGCGCGCGTCAATCCGACCCTGGACAACAGACTGTCCGCCTGGATGCCGACCTCCAGCAGGCGGGCCCAGACCAGGCGTGCGATCGCGCCGGTGGCACTGGGCAGCGATTGGAACTGAGGCGAACGGGCAGCAGGCACAGCGAACCCTTTTCGTCGTTCTGTTGTTGGGAGCGCGATCGCGGCACGCAAAATCAAGTTATTGGCTCAAGATAACAAGAATGCCGGTGCCGTGTGACTTAAATCAGTCGCCTGCCCTCAGACTGGTGTTTTGTCCTCGGGGGCACCCCCATCCTCTCCAAGAATATCGAAGGCCTTGATGTCCAGCAGTGACGGCGCCACGCCGCCCATCAACGTGAAGATACTGCGAGGCTACGGAAAGTTGCTCGGAATTCCTCATATCGCCCATGGTTCCCGGACGGTTGCACTCGAACGGGTCGGGGATTGCGAGATCAGCATGTTCGAAGCGCTGGGAGCCGGCTTGCCTGACAGCCCGTTGTTCTGGATGGAGCTGTTCGACCTTCGCGTCGACTCGTCGCTCGACAGTCGCGGCTGCCACAACATGCGCGACGCGGTCGCAGCCTTCGAGGATTTTGCTTCGCAAGCGAGCCGTCTTGCGGAAATGTCGTCGTTCTGTGCCGTCGGCGAATTCTGAAGGTCGGAAATTGCGGCGTTCACCCGGCCCCCTTCGCGAAGATGGCAGCATGGAAGGCTGTCCCCGCAAGTGCCGCTCCCCAGTGAGAAGCAGATTAGGCCCCACGGTTGGACGGCTTGAGCCCCATCTGGGAAGTGGCGACCCACCCGCTGAGGTCCGTTCAGTCAAGGCATGGCGTACCGGATTTGCTCACGTTAGGTCGTTCGGTGACCCGTACCGGTCCTCCGCCCATACGCCCGTACCCGCCCGCTGCGAGTGCAGCAACTATCGAGACGTGATACTCTGCGTCCCGTCGTCCTCAATCTGCGATGAGGATCGAATGAAGCGGCGGGAGTTCCTGGCGGGCACTGCGGCGCTGCTGGTTCAGCCGAGGCATTTGCATGCACAAGGGAAGCCTCGGCGGATGGGTTTCCTTGGCATTTGGGCAGATGATCCGGCGCGCGACGCCGTTCACGCCGCATGGCTCAGCGGGTTAAGGGAGAAGGGTTGGATCGAGGGCAAGAACCTGCTTGTCGAATATCGTTACGCCCCGATCGCACGTCAGCTTTAGCCGCCGAGCTCATCGCCTTAACTCCCGATGTGCTCGTCGCCCCGGGACCGCTGGCCGCGCAAGCCCTGAAATCAGCAACCTCCATCATTCCGATTGTTTTCGTGGCTGTCGCCGATCCCGTGGGGCTCGGCCTCGTGCAAAGCCTGTCGCGACCAAGCGGCAACATGACGGGTGTTGCAACCATGGTTCCCGATGACTTCGGCGCGAAACGTCTCGAAATCCTCCGCCCTTCTGGCGTTTGCGGACGAGGTGATCGAATAGTCTAACTTCCGCTTCTGACCCCGAAAGCGACGTTGAGATCGTGCCGCGATGGGTCTGCTGGGCGGAGCAGACAGGATGCTCCAAGCAAGCGAACTGGATGGTGCTTCTGCCCTGCAGCGGACCACGAGCTCAGATCATTCGATCTGCCACGCGCAGAGGCGTCCTCAGATTTCGCAACCGGTCGAATTCAATGCCTTGCGCAAGCCACCAAACGCCTTGAGCCGACAGGGCTCGGTATCGCTGGCAACCTTTGAACTCCGGACATTGTCAGTTCGCTTGGCGACGGTTGCCTTTGGTTTCGGCGTGGGCTTGGGCCTGGGTTTTGGATGCTCAGCGGTCGCGATCTTCTTCGAATTGTGCCGATGACGGGCGACAGGCTTCGGCTCGGACGAACCGGTATTACCGATATGGATGCCTTCTGGCAGAGCAACGCGGTCCTCGACCAAAGCAGCCTGTGCCGGCATCTCGCGGCTTACAGCAACAACTTCGAGGCGATCGGCCTTCGCCAGCGCGCCATGTGAAGCGGAAATGCCTGCGTCCTGCTCGGCAGGTGGCTGAACGATCGCGACTGCGCGACGCGGTGGGGCTCTCAGCTCCATTGCTGACAGCACTCCTACACTCAGCAGGATAAGGAGGCCCAGCAACGCCATTCTCAGCATAATGCGCCTCTAACCTCGGTTAGTGCCGCTGAAAATTGTCCGCGCCAATAAGGCAACTTGTCGACGGCTGCCGACCCATGGCGATTCATTTGCCGACAGGGTTAACGCCGGTGATGCTCCCCCACGTACCGAGAAGGCCGCCGCTCACGTCGCGTCCGAGAGCAGACCGTACCTGGTCACGCAAGATGGTCTGTTAGGCCCTGAGCTGAACACCACGAGAGCCATGTCATGCCCGCTCTTTGAGAGAAGCCCGCCACCGCCTGACAGCTGCTTTTGACCCGAAGCGGGCGTGCCCTGCTCGCTAGGCCGCATTGCGGTGAATGTATTAGCCGCGCTAAAAGATACATGATGATGGCTCGCTCGATACCCACGCCTCTCTGGTTCGCGGCGGCCCTTTTCCCAATGGTTGTGTCACAAATTGTCAGACTGCAACAATCCGATCCGGCAGCATGGATCGTCTGGGATTACGCAGGCCGCCTCGGGGCCTTGGCAGTTCTGTCCGCCATACCTGCTGCGCGGAAGATAGCCTTCCGACTTGAACCACTTCGAATAGCGCGATGGGAAGTGACCATCTGGATTGTCGGCATTGTCCTCGTGGACCACTATTGGGGCGGTTGGATCCAACGAACCATTAATGGAGTCCTGCCTGCGACAGTGCTCGGGGCATATCCTGAAGTGCAAGGCTGGCTACATGTCGTCGATACCTTTTTTGGTCTTGGGCTAGTCGCCTTAAGTGAGGAGATCGTATTCCGCCGCTGTGCGCGTCATCTGCTCCAGAGCTATTTGGATGACGGCTATGCCTTGGTTCTCGCAACCTCATTTTTGTTTGGAGCCTTTCACTGGTGGACGGGTTTCGGGAATATTGGCGCGGCTATGGTGACAGGTGGCTTGTTGATGATGTTGTACCGCCGATCCGCGGCGCTTTGGCCTGCAGTTCTTGGACACTATCTGGCCGATATAGTGAACTTCGCGTTTTGAAAAGTCGCCTTTCGGCCCTTTGCCGATTCGCAGGAGCGAACTGGCGATGTCCGGTTTTGAGGGCAGAGCGGACGCGGCTTTTGTCGCGAGCTACGAATGATGACTGCACGCCCTGGCGTAACCGGCTTTGCATGAATGCCCGGCGTATTGATGAAGCCATGGCGCCTCACGCGTAGGCCACCCAGCCGCGGAAAGTGAAGCCGGTATAGAACAGACTTGGCCCGGAGAACCCGGCCTCGCGCAGGATCGCCTCATCCTGCGCGGGCGTGAGGATTTCCAGATGGTTGGTGACTGCGTTCCGTGCGGCTGCTGCCTTCTCCGGCTCGACGCCGGAGAACGCCAGGAACGCGGAGTATCGCGACAGCCACAGCGGGCGTTCCTCGTCGCCGTCGGGAGCGCTCAAATGCGCGACCACGAAGGGCGCGCGCGGCCTGAGGCGGCGGCGGATTTCCGAGGCGATGCGACGCCGCTCCGCGACATCGACGAAGTGGAGGGTCAGCAGGCAGGTGGCGCCGTCAAATGGTCCTTCCGGCGCATCGTCGACGTAACCCTGGTGAAGACGCGCGCGCGGTGCGAGCGATCCCAGGGTCTGCCTTGCAAGGCCCAGCATCGCCGCGGATGGGTCCACGCCGTCGAAGCTCCAGCAGGGCTGTGCTTGCGCAAAGGTCTTCAGCTCCAGGCCGCCGCCGGCGCCGAGGACGAGGATCCGCGCATCGTCGCGCGCGCGCTCGGCGAGAAGGATCGCCGCCATGGACAGCATGGAATTGTAGCCAGGCACGAACCGCGGCGGTCCTTCCGTGTATTTCGCCACCATTTGCGGATCGACGAACGCGTTTTGAATGTCGGTCACGATGTTGTCCTGTTGAATGGAGCCGATCACGCGTGATGCGCGCTCATGCCTTGGAGTTTTCGGGACCCGAGGCGCCTGCGAAAGTCGTCGGCCAGTATCGCCAGCGTCACCTCGCCGAGGCGCGACAGCAGCAGCGCCTCTGCATCGTGAAAGGCCTGATCGAGCGCGGCGTTGACGGCCTGCTCGACGAGGCAGCCTGGCGCTTCCGTCCTGTTGCCCATGGCCAGCAGCGTGGGACTGCCGAGCGCGGTGTAGACGTCGCGCAGCGTCACATTCGAAAGGTCGCAGGCCAGCGTCCAGCCGCCGCCATGTCCCTTCTCGGAGTGGACATAACCGAGGTCCCGCAGGCCCGCCATGATGCGGCGGATCACAACGGGATTCGTGTCCATCGCCTTCGCCAGGGTCTCGGACGTGAAGGGGCCCGGCTGTTGCGCCATGTGCAGCAGCACGTGGAGCACGCCGGACAAACGGCTATCTCGTGTCATGTAACTCTATATGTTACATGATGGGGCAAAGGTCAACCGGCGTCGGCGCGTCGAACAGCCTGGGCGCCGGATGCGGTATAAAGCTGGAGAATATTGATACGGAGTAGCTGTGCGGGCTCGCGTTATCCCACGCGGCCGATGATGCCATCATGCGCCTGTTTTGCCCGACGGGGCAACGTTCTCCGCAAAGCGCGTAACCCATTGATCTCGCACATGCCGTCTACTGTGCATGGGGTTGTTTTCGACATTTTTGTTTTGGACGCACTGCGTCTCGCCAGCGCGCGGTTTCCCGGTCGCGATGATGATTTGTCACGGTGACGGCGCTGCGTGCGAGGGCAACAATCGCCGGGTGGCCATCTGCACCTTTCGCCGCGACCTCGGCGCCCGCTTTCATCAATCCATTTTTCGGAGGCGCATTATGCAAGTTTATAATGTGGTGAAGTTCAAGGTGAAGCAGGGCGAGGAAGCCGCCTTCCTCGACGCGCACCGGAACGGCAAGGCCAAATGGCCAGGCCTCGAGCGCGGAATCATCATCCAGACCGGCGAGCAGACCTTCTGCCTGATCGGCACGTGGTCCAGCCAGGATGCGCTGGTCGCGGCGCGATCGGCGATGATCAAGACGCTCGACAGTTTCAGGTCGGTGCTCGAGGACCAGGGCAACGGACGCGGTGTCACCGATGCCGTGTCGGGCGAGGTCGTGCTCGATCTCTAGCAGGCGCGCAGCGCCCGCTACTTCATCAGCCGCACGCCCTTGGTCGTGAAGCGCTGCGTCTTGCCGCCGGGCCGCAACGGCCGCCGCGTGCCGGCAGCCTTGCCGGTGCCGGGCGGCTGGTGCGCCGGCACGAGCTGATCGGGACGCGAGCCGATCAGGTCGCGGCGACCCATCTCGATCAAGGCCTCGCGCAGCACGGGCCAATTGTCGGGGTCGTGATAACGCAGGAACGCCTTGTGCAGGCGGCGCTGGCGCAGGCCCTTGATCGCCTCCACCTTGTCGCTGCCGCCGCGGCGCACGCCGCGCAAGGGATTGACTCCGGTGTGATACATCGCGGTCGCGGTCGCCATCGGCGAGGGCAGGAAGGTCTGCACCTGGTCGGCGCGATAGCGGTTCTTCTTGAGCCAGAGTGCGAGGTTCATCATGTCCTCGTCGGTCGTGCCCGGATGCGCCGCGATGAAATAGGGGATCAGATAGTACTTCTTGCCGGCCCGCTCGGCCGCTTCATCGAACATCCGCTTGAATTTGTTGTAAGCGCCGATGCCCGGCTTCATCATCTTGTCGAGCGGACCGCGCTCGGTGTGCTCGGGCGCAATCTTCAGGTAGCCGCCGACGTGATGGGTGACGAGCTCCTTGATGTATTCGGGGCTCTCGACCGCGAGGTCGTAGCGCACGCCGGAGGCGACCATCACCTTCTTGATGCCCTTGGTCTCGCGCACCTTGCGATAGAGCCGGATCAGGTCGTCATGCGAGGTGTTGAGGTTCGGGCAGATCTCGGGGAAGACGCAGGACGGCCGGCGGCATGCGGCCTCGACCTTCGGATCCTTGCACGCCATCCGGTACATGTTGGCGGTGGGGCCGCCGATGTCGGAGATCACGCCGGTGAAGCCGGGCGTCTTGTCGCGGATCTTCTCGATCTCGCGCAGGATCGAGCCTTCGGAGCGGTTCTGGATGATGCGGCCCTCGTGCTCGGTGATCGAGCAGAAGGTGCAGCCGCCGAAGCAGCCGCGCATGATCGTCACGGAGAACTTGATCATGTCCCAGGCGGGAATCTTGGCGTCGCCATAGGAGGGATGCGGCGCGCGGGCGTAAGGCAGGTCGTAGACCGCGTCCATCTCGTCGCTGGTCAGCGGGATCGGCGGCGGGTTCAGCCAGAGATCGCGGTCGCCGTGGCGCTGCACCAGCGGCCGCGCATTGCCGGGATTGCTCTCCCGGTGCAGCACGCGGGACGCGCGCGCATAAGCTTCCTTGTCCTGCTCGACCTGCTCCAGTGCCGGCAGCCGGATCACGGTCGAGCCCTTCTGGCGCGTTGCGCCCTCGTCGGCGGAATCGAGATCGTCGGCATGCAGCTCGGCATAGTCCTCGGGCACACGGCGGAACAGCGCGACGCCGCGGATGTCGTTCAGCTCGCGCGGTGCCTCGCCGGCGGCGAGCCGCTGCGCGACTTCGACGACGGCGCGCTCGGCATTGCCGTAGAGCAGCAGGTCGGCCTTGGCGTCGGCCAGCACCGAGCGGCGCACCTTGTCGGACCAGTAGTCGTAATGTGCGATCCGGCGCAGCGAGGCCTCGATGCCGCCGAGCACGATCGGCACATCCTTGAACGCCTCGCGGCAGCGCTGGGCGTAGACGACGGTGCAGCGGTCCGGCCGCTTGCCGCCTTCGCCACCCGCCGTGTAGGCGTCGTCATGGCGCAGGCGGCGGTCCGCGGTGTAGCGGTTCACCATGGAGTCCATGTTGCCGCCGGTGACGCCGAAGAACACCTTTGGCTTGCCCAGTGCCTTGAACGGCTCGGCCGAATGCCAGTCCGGCTGCGAGATGATGCCGACCCGAAAGCCTTGCGCCTCCAGCAGCCGGCCGATGATCGCCATGCCGAAGCTCGGATGGTCGACATAGGCGTCCCCGGTCACCAGCACGATGTCGCAGGCGTCCCAGCCGAGCGCATCCATCTCGGCGCGGCTCATGGGGAGGAACGGCGCCGGCTTGCGCGGGCGCGCCTGCGCCATCAGGGGCTTCTCGGCGGCGATGATCTGGGTGTCCATGGCGCCTACGCATAGGGCTGCGGGGCCGCGAATACAACCGACGGACGCGTGAAAGATTGCGGTTCCCCTAACGGCAATCCGGGCTCGCGGGCATCATCTCGACCGGGGGAGCATTGCAACCGCCGCATATGCCCATAAGCAAGCCGTCTTCCGGGTTCTCACCGGAGCACGCATCGGATATTCGATTGGTTCATGGGCCTGGAGACCTTTGAAGGAACGTCTGAAGGCGGACATGGAGCGAGCGCCGGCGCGGCATCGTCCGCAGGCGCCTGGCTCGGCGCGATCGCGCTGATCGGCTTCGTCCTGGTGGCGACCGCGCAGGCCTCCAACCAGATTCTGGCGCGCGGGCTCGCGGGCTCTGTGCCGCCCTTCGCGCTCGCCTTCTTTCGCTGGAGCATCGTCGCCGTCGGACTCGCGCCGATTGCGCTCGCCGAGATCCGCGACGGCCGCGTGCCGCTCGGCAAGAACATCTGGCCGGTTCTTGCCGCCGGCTTCATGGGCATGTTCCTGTGCGGCGGTCCGGTCTACGCCGCGGGCGTCTCGACAACGGCGATCCACATCGCGCTGATCATGGCGCTGTCGCCGATCACCGTGCTGTTGATCTCTGCCATGCGCGGCATGGAGCGCGTCGGCCTGCTGCAATGGCTCGGCACGGCACTCGCGCTATCAGGTGCATTGCTCATCATTTCCGGCGGCCATCCGCAGACGCTGATCGAACTGGAGACAGCCTCGGGCGACGGCCTCGTCGTGATCGCGATGCTCGGCTGGTCCGGCTACACCCTGCTGCAATCGCGTGCCGCACCGAAGGCGTCCCTGCTTGCGCGCATCAGCCTGTTCTCGGGCGCCGGCGCCTTGTTCTCGCTGCCGCTCGCGGTCATGGAGATGTGGGCGATGCCGGCCCAGGTCTTCAGCACCAAGGCGCTCTCGGCCTATGTCTTCGCCGGGGTCGTTCCCGGCCTGCTCGCCTATGCCGGCTTTGCCTGGCTCGGCGGCAAGTTCGGCTCGGTGCGGACCTCGCTCGTGCTCTATCTCGGGCCGATCGCGAGCGCGCTGCTGTCCTTTGCGATTCTGGGCGAGCCGCCGAAGTTGATCCACCTTCTCGGCGGCTTGCTGATCCTGGGCGGCGTCTGGGCCAGCTTGCGGCGATAGTTCCATCCCCATGCGTTGTGGCTCACCCGCAGGAACCATCTGTCTCCGTGAACATTCTGATGGAGGGCCTGCGCGGAGCCCTGCCGCGCGCGCTCACGTCCGGGGTGTTGATATTGCCTCGATGTTCGCCTCTGGCGATGGGGAAGCTGTGAGTACGGTCATAGAGAACTTGCTGTTGCGAAAGCAGAGCCTCGTCGAACAGCTCGAGAAGGCGCCGTCGGTCGAGGACCGCGACAGGATCGAGCATCAGCTCGAGCAGATCAACACCGCACTGGATTTCCTGGACAGACCGGGATCGAACGACGCGCGGTAGAGCTGATCCGGAAAAGTGTGAAGCGGTTTTCCGGAGAGATCATGCACAAGCAAAATCTGAAGCGCTCAATCCACTTTTAATGCTTTGGCGTAGACCACGCCCGAATTGGTGATGTGCGTGGTCATCAGCGCCTCGAAGGCGGCGAACTCGCCGCGCGTGAACAAATCGAGCAGCTTGCGATGCTCCTCGAAGGACGAGCGGGTGCGCACGTCGATCGGCGAGGTCAAATTGGTGCGCAGCGCGGCGACGCGGCCGGAGACGAGCTGATAGGACTCGATGAGATAGCGGTTGCCGCAATGCGCGAACAGCCCCTCGTGAAAGGCGGCATCGGCGCGGCCATAGCCGATATTGTCCTTTGCCGCGAGCGCCGGCTCCATCGCCGCGATCGCCTCGCTCATCGTCGTGACCGCACCGTCGCGATCGTGGCGGAAGGCGAGCTCGGCGGCCTTGGGCTCGAGCGCGATCCTGAAGGTGCAGAGCGCATTGATGTCCTCCGCGCTCGGCGTGAACACAAAACTGCCGACCTGCGGCCGGATCACGACGAGCCCCTGCGCCTGCAACTGGCCCATCGCCTCGCGCACCGGCGTGCGGCTGACGCCGAAGGAGTTCGCCACCATCTCCTCGGAGATGGCGGCGCCGAGCGCGAACTCGCCGTCGATGATGGCCTGGCGCAGCCGCAGCACCACCCGCTGCGACAACGATTTCGGCGTATCGAGCCTCAGGGAGCGCATCGGCTCTCTCAGATCACCTTGCCGGGATTGAGCAGATGATCGGGATCGAGCGCGGCCTTCAGCGTCCGCATCAGCGCGATCTCGGCATCGCTGCGGGCGTGACCCAGCCACTTCTTCTTCAGCGTGCCGATGCCGTGCTCGGCGGAGACGCTGCCGCCCAGCTCGCGGACGAGGCCGTAGATGATCGCGTCCATCTCTTCCTTCGGCTGCTGCTCGACGGAAAGACCGGTGACCCAGGAGACGAGGTGCAGATTGCCGTCGCCGATATGGCCGTAATAGACGCTCTCGCAGCCCTTGATGCCATCGGCGAGCGCCGCCTTGCAGCGGGTGACGAACTCGTCCATCCGCGCCACCGCAAGGCCGATGTCGTAGGAGATGTGCGGCCCCAGCACCTGACCGAACTCGGCGCAGATGTCGCGCACGCGCCAGAACGCCTGCGTTTGTGCCAGCGATTGCGCCACGGCGGCATCGGCCAGCAGCCCGCGCTCCATCAGCTCTTCGAGCCAGTTCTGGAAGCGCGGTGCATCCAGGCTTTCGTCGGTGCCTTGCGCCTCGACGAGCACGTAGAGACCGTGGCCTGCCGCGACCGGAGGCTTCACCCCGGCGCGATTCGTGATCACGGCCCAATAGTCCGGCCACATCACCTCGAAGGCCGACAGCAGCGGGCCGAGCCCGCTTCGCGCCGCGTCGAGCAGGGCGATCACCGCGGCATAGTCCTTCAGCGCGCACAGCGCCGCCATGGTCGAGCGCGGCTTCGGGAACAGTTTTAGCACCACGCGGGTGATGATCCCGAGCGTGCCTTCGGAGCCGATGAAGAGATGCTTCAAATCGTAGCCCGCGTTGTTCTTCATCAGCTTGTTGAGGCTGGTGATGATGGTGCCGTCGGGCAGCACCACTTCGAGACCGAGCACCAGCTCGCGCGTCATGCCGTAGCGGATCACGCGGTTGCCGCCGGCATTGGTCGAGAGATTGCCGCCGATCGCGCAGGAGCCGCGCGAGCCGAGGTCGAGCGGAAAGAAGAAGCCGGCTTCGTCGGCGGCCTTCTGGATTGCCTCCAGCGGCGTGCCTGATCTCACCGTCATCGTCGCCGACGCACGATCGATCTCCTCGATGCCGGTCATGCGCTCGAGCGAGATCGCGACCCAGCCTGCTTCGGGCGAGGCGCCGCGGCACAGCCCGGTCAGGCCGCCCTGCGGCACGAAGGGCAAGCGCGCCTGCCGGCAGGTCGCAATCGCATCGGCAACGCCTTGCGCATCGACCGGCCGGATCACCGCCAGCGGGGTTTGCGGCAGGCTCGCGCTCCAGTCGTTGCAATTGCGCGCGGGCACGTCGGTGCCGATCAGCACCGCGGCCGCGCCGAGCTTGTCGCGCAGCGCGCCGAGCACCTGGTCGGGACGCTCGATGGGGGTCACCATGTTCATGCGAGACCTCCTCAGGATCTGGTTGCGCCTCTGGCGCATCATGATGGCGGAAAGGATTTGCGTCCGTCTTGTATGTAAGGTACAAGATGAAAAGTAAAGCAAAAACAAGGTCCGACACTGCGCCCTAAGGTCCTTCGAGATCAGAGGCTTAGTCCGGGGCCGCAGCAACGGGTGGTGAGATGACGGAGGTAATTCGCGGGTTCTGGGTGGCGTCGGCAACGCCGCTGGCGGCGGACGGCAGCGTGGACTCCGCAAAGCTCGCGGCTCACGCCAGGCAGCTCTTCGGCAAAGGCGTCGATGGCGTCGTGCTGTTCGGCACCACCGGCGAGGGCACCTCGTTCAATGTCACCGAACGTGTCGCGACCATCGAAGCCGTGCTCAAGGCCGGTGTCGCGCCGGAACGCATCGGCATCGGCGGCGGCTTTCCCGCGATCACCGACAGCATCGCATTGACGCGCGCTGTGCTCGGCCTCGGCCTGCGGCACGTGCTGTATCTGCCGCCCTACTTCGATCGCAGCGTCACCCCTGAAGGCGTCGAGGATGCCTTTGCCGCGATCATCGATGGCGTCGCCGACGATCGCCTGCGCGCCTATCTCTATCACATCCCGCAGGTGTCGGGCGTCGCGATCCCGACGACGGTCGCCGCCAACCTGCGCAAGCGCTACGGCAAGATCGTCGCGGGTCTGAAAGACTCCAGCGGCGACTTCAAGCAGTTCCAGGCGTTCCGTGCCGCAGCTCCCGAGCTCGCCATCACCGTCGGCAACGAAGCCGACATCACCCGCGCGATTGCCGCCGGCGGCGCAGGCACCATCTGCGGCATGGCCAACGTCGTGCCCGAACTGGTCAAGGGCATGGTCGAGGGCAAGGATGTCGAGGCGCGCATGAAAGCAGCGATCGACGTCGTGCTGAACACACCGTCGTTCCTCGCGACGCTGAAGGCGATCCTGGCGGCGCAGACCGGCGATGCAGGCTGGCTGCGCGTGCGTCCGCCGATCCGCGCCTTGTCCGATGGCGCCGCGCTCAAGCGGAAGCTCGACGAGCTGATCACTCCCGCCATTGCGTGAGATGTGAAAATTCCGTGACACGCTGCCGCGAATTCGCGCGCAGCGTGTTGCGCTCGCCGCGACATCAATCGTTGATTGCCGTTCAGTGCTATTCCGCGCTTAGAACCACTCAACACTAGAGCAATTCAACTCCCCTTACGGTTCTCCTCACGTCCAGCGGCTGTTACAGGCGCACACTTCAATGTTCGTGACTTGAAGTGGAATGAAAGTGCGTGCCTTCGTGGATGGCCAGCGTGTCAGCGGCCATCGTCGTCATCGTGCCGGCAAGAGCCGTGCAGGTCTTCTCATTGGTGCAGCCGTGCTGCTCGCCGAATCTCCCTCCAACACGACGCCTGCGCAGGCGCAATCGGCGCTGCCGCCGGTGACGGTGGATGCGCCGGTGCAGCGGCCGAAGCCGGCACGCGCGTCGGGCCAGTCGCAACGCCGTGCGCAAACCATTGCGCGCCAGCGCAGTACCAATCCCGCACCCGCAGCGCCGACGCTCTCGGAGCGCGCCGCTGCTGCGGCCGCCGCGCAGCAAGCCGCCAAGCTCGGCTATCGCGCGATGCCGAGTTCGACCACGCTGCGCAGCGGCGCCTCACCGCTCGACACCTCGCAGACGGTCAACGTCGTGCCTGCGCAGGTGTTGAAGGACCAGCTTCCGCGCAACATCGACGACGCGCTGGTCAACATCAGCGGGATCACCCAAACCAACACGCTCGCCGGTACCCAGGACGCCGTCATCCGCCGCGGCTTCGGCGACAACCGCGACGGCTCGATCATGCGTAACGGCATGCCGCTGGTGCAGGGGCGCAGCCTCAATGCCGCGGTCGAGAGCGTCGAAGTGCTGAAGGGGCCGGCCTCGCTGCTCTACGGCATTATGGATCCCGGCGGCATCGTCAACACCATCAGCAAGCGCCCGGAGCTCTACCAGCACGGTTCGGTCACGCTGCTCGGTTCGACCTACGCCAACAACCGCAGCGGCGCCGACGGCCTGCTCGACGTCACCGGTCCGATCGGCGACCAGGGCCTGGCCTACCGCTTCATCGGTTACGGTGTCAGCGAGGACTATTGGCGTAATTTCGGCCGCCATCGGGAAATGCTGGTGAACCCGTCGCTCGCCTGGTACGGCGACACCACGACGGTTCAGCTTACCTATGAGCACCGCGAGTTCATCTATCCGTTCGACCGCGGCACGGCCTTCGTCAAAGGCGCTCCGCTGGCGATTCCGAAGACACGCCGGCTCGACGAGCCCTTCAACAACATGTGGGGCACTTCCGACCTCGTGCAGGCCTCGGTCGAGCAGAACCTGGACGACAATTGGAAGGTCACGGCAGCCTACAGCTATAACACCGAGACCTTCAGCGCCAACCAGCTTCGCATCACCGGCGTCAACGCCACGACCGGTGTCGAGACCCGCAGCAATGACGGCACCCGCAACTCGCTGAGCAACGCCAGCTACGGCACCTCATACCTCCAGGGCGACGTCTGGGTGGGCGGTTTCCGCAACGAGATCCTGTTCGGCGGAGAGGCGCTGTATCGCACGATCGATCGCCACGATTTGATCCGCCAGGCGACCCCGAGCTTCAACTTCTACAACCCCAACTACGGACTGATCGTGCCGGGCACGACCGTTTCGGCGGTGGACAGCGAGCAGACCGACAAGCTCGGCACCCGCAGCTTCTTCGCTCAGGACACGTTCCATCTGACCAACTGGCTGTCGGTGGTCGGGGGCGTGCGCTGGATGGAGTACGAGCAACTCGCGGGAAAAGGCCGGCCCAACTTCATCACGAACACCAACCTGGCTGGCGACAAGGTGCTGCCGCTCGGCGGCGTCATCTTCAAGCTGAACGATCAGCTCTCCTATTACGTGAGCTACACGCAGTCGCTGAAGCCGACATCGGTCATCGCAGCGTTCACCACCGGCTTTGTCGTCGACTCCACGATTGCGCCCGAAGAAGGAACGCAGTGGGAGACCGGTCTGAAGTTCGACGTCAACAAGCGGCTGTCGGGCACCTTGGCGTTCTACGACATCGAGAAGAAGAACGTGCTGGTGCTGGATGATATCGGCGGCGGCAAGTCGGCGGCGCGCACGTCGGGCGCAGCCCGGTCGCGCGGCGTGGAGCTGGACGTGACCGGCAGGCTGAGCGATCAATGGAGCATGATCGGAAGTTACGGTTATACCGACGCGCGCCTGATCAACGATCCCGTTGCCGGCGACGCAAAATTGCTGAACGTCGCGATGAACACGGCTTCGTTCTATCTCGTCTACGATTTCGGCGACGCCCTTCCCGGACGCCTGCGGCTCGGCGGCGGCGCGCACTATGTCGGTGACCGGCCGGGCGATGCCGCCAACACGTTCTTCATGCCGGCCTATACCGTCGCGGACATCTTTGCGACCTACGACACGAAGGTCGACAACCTGCCGGTGACCTATCAGTTCAACGTCAAGAACCTGTTCGACAAGCTCTACTATAACTCCACCACCGGCAACGCCTTGAACGTCGCGATCGGTGACGCGCGGCGGGTGTCTCTGTCGGCAACGGTGAAGTTCTAGCGATGGCGGTGCGGTCCACCCACGCCGATCTGCTGATCGTCCCGATCATGATGGTCGGCTTCGATGCGTAGGACGGGGCACCACATCAAGCGCGTACTATTCGAGGTCCATTCCATCGCGGGCCTCGTGCTTGCGCTGCTGCTTGCCCTGATCGCGCTGACCGGCGCGATCATGAGCTTTGAGGACGAAATCGCCGATCACCTCAACGCCGGCATGATGCAAGTCGCGCCGCGGCAGACGCCGGCGCTGATGCCGGACGAGCTGGTCGCCCGGCTGAAGGCGACGCAGGACGTCGGCAAGGTTGCGGCCGTGAGGTTGTCGAGCGATCCGGCGGCGGCCGTACATGTCCGGTTCGGCCGCGACGAGCAGGGAGGGCGGCCCGCCTCGCTCTATGTCGACCCCTACGACGCAAGCGTGCTGGGTTCGCCGCGCGGCGAGGAATTTTTCGCGACCGTGCGCCGGCTGCATCGCTGGCTGCTGATCCCCGGCGACGCCAAGGGCTGGGGACGTCAGATCACCGGCGTGGCTGCGCTCGGCCTGATCGTCATGCTCATCTCGGGCCTGGTGCTGCGCTGGCCGCGCCGCGCCAGCAGCGTCAAGATGTGGCTGAAACCCAATCTCGGGCTCGGTGGTCGCGGCCTGCACCGGTCGCTGCATGCCGTCATCGGCACCTGGGTCCTTCCGGTCTATCTGGTGATGACGCTGACGGGGCTGTGGTACTCGTTCGACTGGTACAAGGATGGCGTCGTCTGGCTGCTGTCGCGCCCGCAGGTCGCCGCCGCAAAAATGCAGCCGAAGGCGCCGCGCGCGGCTGGCCGTGCGGAGCCGGCTCAGCCGATCGGATTCGATCAGGCATGGACGACATTCCAGCACGAGGAGGGCGGTCGCTTCTCCAGGGCGTTGCTGACGCTGCCGGCCAGCCCGGGCACGGTGCTGCGGATCCGGTCGTGGGGCAAGGATTCGACGCTCGACACCACGCGCGACGAATTCCGCGTCGACGGCGTCACCGGTCAGGTGGTCTCTGCGGAACGCTATGCCGACAAGACGTTCGGCGAGAAGATCATCGCCAACGTGCTCGACATCCACCGCGGTGCGTTCCTGGGCTGGCCCGGCAAGCTCGCCTTCATGATCGCCGCAGCGCTAATGCCGCTGTTCGCGGTCACCGGCGTTTTGCTTTATCTGTCGCGCCGCAAGCTGCGGCGCCCGGCGCCGCCGCTCGGGCGGCTCGTTCCGGGCGAGTGAGCGGAGAGCCGCTTCACTTCGCCAGCATGCGCCGTTCGTCGATGACGACGTCGTTGTTGACAGCGTAGACGAAGCAGCCGCCATCCCGGCCGTTCCGCGCGGGATCGCTGTTGCATTTCGCCAGCGCAGAGGTTTGGGCCTCCTTCAGGCTCGGATCCCCCGCCGAGATGAACAGCTTGCCCCACGGATGGATTGCCATCGCCTTGGGCTCCATGGCCTTGTCGTAGTTCTGCACGTCAGCGCGCTGCCGCGTGATCCGCCGGATGATCGGAATCCCGGACGGGTCGTACTTGCCTGCATGGTGCAGCCGCGGCATGTCCTTCGACGTCAACTCGCCTTCGGCGACGATCTCCTCGTTGACCGCCAGCAGGGCGCAGGGCTTGCCGTATCGGAGCTGACAGGCTTCCAGTGCGCGGTCTCCCGTCACCGAAGCGTCGTCCTGTTCGCAGGTACGGAAGTAGCTTGCGTGGACAAGCTCCACGGCCTGTCCCTTGTTGGGCTTGCAGGCGAGATAGTCCTTGATCAGCGTGTCGCGGACGTAGCCGAACACGGTCGGGGTCGATGCTGCGATGATGGAGGCCATTGCCCGCTCGAATTGGGACTTGCGTTCGGCGTTTGTGAGCGCGGCCATGGCGACACCAGGAAGCGCCAGAAACACCACCAGAAATTTCACGATTCTCATGTTGCGCCCCCCCAAGACGATTCGGAACTCTAGCCTCCTGTGCGCCCTACGACACGATTTTTCTGCAAGGGGCCAGTTTTCTGCAAGGGCCAGGGTTTGCGGCGTTGCCGGGCGGGAGGCCAGGCCCCGATCGGGCTGGTCAACCGGACCGCAATCATTCAAAAACCCTCCCGTTCAAGTCTCCCAAGGTTGCCTGACATGAAGCTCCCGACCGTCACCCCTGCCGACATCCGCCGCGCGCTGCTGCTGCGCGAGGAGATCGCGCTGCTTGATCTCAGATACGAGGCCGGCTTTGCCACGGGCCATCCGCTGTTTGCCGCCAACATGGCCGCGGACCGGATCGCGATCGAGGCCGAGGTGAGGCTGCCGCGCAAGGACGTGGCGATCGTGCTCTATGATGACGGCGAGGGGCTGGTTGCTACGGGTGCCGAGCGGCTGGCGGCGCTCGGCTACACCAACGTCAGCGCGCTCGATGGCGGCCTGAAAGCCTGGCGCGCGGCGGGCTATGAGGTGTTCGAGGACGTCAATTCCTACTCCAAGGCCTTTGGCGAGCTGGTCGAGGCACGCCGCCATACGCCGTCGTTCAGTGCCGACGAGGTGGCAAAACTCATCGCGGACAAGGCCAACATCGCCATCCTCGATGTCCGCCGCTTCGACGAATACGCGACCATGAACATTCCGGGCTCGGTCAGCGTGCCCGGGGCGGAGCTGGTGCTGCGGGCAGGGCAGGCCGCGCCCGATCCTGAAACGACTATCATCGTCAACTGCGCCGGCCGCACGCGCTCGATCATCGGCACCCAGTCGCTGATCAATGCCGGCGTGCCCAACAAGGTGCGGGCGCTGCGCAACGGTACCATCGGCTGGACGCTGGCACGGCACACGCTCAATCACGGCGCCGACCGGCGCGGTGCGATCGGGCCGTTCGAGGGCGGTCCGGCCAATGCACGCGACGTCGCCTATCGCGCCGGCGTTCGCACGATCGGCGCGAGCGAGATGGCTGCGCTTGTCGCGCAGACGGATCGTACGCTCTACCGCTTCGACGTGCGCGATGCGGAGGAATATGCCGCCGGCCATCTGCCGGGCTTCCGCCATTATCCGGGCGGTCAGCTCGTCCAGGAGACCGACATGGCCGCGCCGGTGCGCGGTGCGCGCATCCTCCTGGCCGACGACAAGGGCGTGCGCGCCGACATGACGGCATCCTGGCTCGCGCAGATGGGCTGGGAGGCCTATGTGCTCGAAGGCGGCTATGACGCTGCGCTCGAGATCGGCCCGCCGCGCGTGCTGCCCAAGCCCGACCCTGCCCACCGGTATCGCCGTCCCTATGAAGGCACCGATGTCGCCGAGCGTGCGATGCAGGCCTATCTCGACTGGGAGTATGGCCTGGTCGAGCAGCTCCGCCTTGACGGTACGCACGGGTTTTATGTGATTTGACGGGGCGCTTGCCGTAAACACTCCTGCCCCGCCATCTTCTCCCCATATCCAAACCCTATTGTGCTGCGTCTCCTCCGCGGTCTATGAGCTGCGGCAAAGCTGCTATTTACGGAGATTCCATGTCAGCCCCAGGCCAAAGCCCCGAGCGGAACGCGAAGGCGCTGTTGCTCGAAGGCGTCAATGACAGCGCCGTGGACCTGTTCAGGAGCGCGGGCTTCACCAATGTCGAGCGGCTGACCAAGGCGCTGGACGGCGAGGACCTGCGGCGCGCGCTCAAGGGGGTGTCGCTGCTCGGCATCCGCTCGCGCACCCAGATCACCGACGACGTGCTTGGGGCTGCCGACCAGCTGCTCGCGGTCGGCTGCTTCAGCGTCGGCACCAACCAGGTCGATCTCTTGGCGGCGCGCAAGCGCGGCATTCCCGTGTTCAATGCGCCGTTCTCCAACACGCGCAGCGTCGCCGAGCTCGTGATCGGCGAGATCGTGATGCTGTTGCGGCGGATTTTTCCGCGCTCGGTCTCGGCCCATGACGGCGGCTGGGACAAGTCGGCGACCGGCAGCCGCGAGGTGCGCGGCCGCACTCTTGGCATCATCGGCTACGGCAATATCGGCTCGCAGCTCTCGACGCTGGCCGAAGCCATCGGCATGCGCGTGATCTATTTCGATCGCACCGACAAGCTCCGTCACGGCAACACCGAGCCGGTCGAGAGACTGGAAGATCTGCTGGCGCAGAGCGACGTCGTCAGCCTGCACGTCCCGGAGACGCCGGAGACCGCGGGCATGATCGGCGAGAAGGAGCTGCGGGCGATGAAGCCGGGCTCGTTCCTGATCAACAACAGCCGCGGCACCGTGGTCGATCTCGATGCGCTGGCTGGCGCCTTGCGCGACGGTCATCTCGCGGGAGCGGCCATCGACGTGTTTCCGGTCGAGCCGTCGTCGAACTCCGATCGCTTCAAGAGCCCGGTGCAGGGCCTCGAGAACGTCATCCTCACCCCGCATATCGGCGGCTCGACCGAGGAGGCGCAGGAGCGCATCGGCGGCGAGGTCGCGCGCAAGCTGGTCGACTATTTCATCACGGGGTCGACCATGGGCGCGGTGAATTTCCCGGAGGTGCAACTGCATCTGCGGCCCGCTGGCGCGCGCTTCAGCCACGTCCATCGCAACGTGCCGGGCATGCTGCGGCGCCTGAACGAGGTCTTCCTCCAGCGCGATATCAACATCGTCGCGCAATATCTGGAGACCGCCGGCGACCTCGGCTACGTCGTGCTCGATGCCGACCTCGGCGGCCAGGATTCCGCGGCGCTGCTGCAGCAGATCCGGGCCCTCGAAGGCACGGTCGGCGCGCGGCTGGTGTTCGAGCACTAGATGTTCGTCACGTTCCGGTTGCATTGTGCGGCTACGGCTCACTAAACTGCCGTCATCTTCGGCGAGGTACAAATCGCGTCGAATTTGAGTTTCAGTTGCGGAGGCACCGATGGAACGGGACGCCGTACTGATCGATCTTGCGCTTCAGGGCGGCGGTTCGCACGGCGCCTTCACCTGGGGCGTGCTCGACCGCCTGCTCGAGGAGGAGTGGCTCAGCATTGCCGCGATCTCCGGAACCTCCGCAGGCGCGATGAACGCGGCCGTGCTGGCGGACGGGTGGACAGCCGGGGGCGCCGCTGGCGCGCGTGCCGCGCTCGATCAATACTGGCACCGCGTCTCGAAGGCCGCGGCCTTCAGTCCGTTGCAGCGCTCGCCGCTGGATCGGCTGATGGGGCGCTGGACGCTCGACACCTCGCCCGCCTACATCCTGACCGACCTGATGTCGCGGGTGTTGTCCCCCTACGATCTCAATCCAACCGGTTACAATCCGCTGCGCGCGGTGTTGGCCGAAAGTATCGATTTTGCACGCCTTGCGCGCTCGCCGATTCAGCTGTTCGTCACCGCGACGCGGGTGCGCACCGGGCGCGGACGCATCTTCCGCAACGCCGAGATCACGGCCGATGTGCTGCTGGCGTCGGCGTGCCTGCCGACCATGTTTCGCGCGATCGAGATCGACGGCGAGCCCTACTGGGACGGCGGCTTCGCCGGCAACCCGACGATCACGCCGCTCGTGCGCGAGAGCGACGCGCACGACACGATTCTGGTGCAGATCAATCCGACCGAAACGCTCGATGAGCCGCGGACGGCTGCCGAGATCCTCAATCGGCTCAACGAGATTTCCTTCAACTCGCCGCTGATGAAGGAGCTGCGCATGATCGCGCTGTTGCGGCAGGCCGCCGACCCCGGCAGCGGCGAGGGCGCGCGCTGGGCGAAGATGCGGACCCACCGCGTCAAGAGCGACATGCTGGCGAAGTTCGGCGCGTCGTCCAAGCTCAACGCCGAATGGGAGTTCGTCTCGATGCTGCGCGCCGAAGGGCGCTCGGCCGCGCAAGTGTTTCTCGACGAGCATGGCGACGATATCGGCCGGCGCTCGACCGCCGATCTCGATGTCCTTCTGGCGGAGTGCTGAGGCATGGGTCTTCTCGGCCTGCTCGTCGGGCTCGGCCTGCTCGTTCTGTTCGCCTTCCGCGGCTGGAGTGTCCTGTTGCTTGCGCCGTTCGCCGCACTGGTGGCCGCGCTGTTCGGCGGCGAACCGCTGCTTGCAAATCTGACCCAGGTTTTCATGGTGAACGCGGCAGCATTTTTGGCGCAGTTCTTCCCGATCTTCCTGCTCGGTGCCGTCTTCGGCAAGCTGATGGACGATAGCGGCGCGGTTACCTCGGTCGCGGGCTTCATGGCGCAACGTCTCGGCGAGCGCCGCGTCATTCTGGCCGTCGTGCTCGCTGGTGCGATGGTGACCTATGGCGGCGTCAGCCTGTTCGTCGCGTTCTTCGTCATCGTCCCCATGGCCAGGTCGCTGTTTCGCGCCGCCGCGATCCCGCGCCGACTGATCCCGGCCGCGATCGTGCTGGGGACCTCGACCTTCACCATGTCGGCTCTGCCCGGCACGCCGTCGATCCAGAATGCGATCCCGATGCCGTTCTTCGGCACGACGCCCTTTGCCGCGCCGGGTCTCGGCGTCCTCGCGTCCCTCATCATGCTCGGCGTGGGATTGTGGTGGCTGCATCGCGCCGAAGCGAAAGCCCGCCGCACCGGGGAGGGCTATGGTGATGGGGACGCGGAGGATGCCACGGAGCGCGCTGCTGCCGACGAGCTGGTGCGCGAGCGTGCGACGACGGCGCGGGAGTTCGATCCCGCCGAGCTGCAGCACGGACATCGCAGCAGTGCACCGTCGCCGATCGTGAGCTCACTCGTGCCGCTGATCGTCGTCGTGGCCGTCAATCTCCTGATGTCGCTCGTGATTCTGCCGCGGCTCGACGTCGGCTATCTCGCGGAGCCTCGCTTCGGCAACACGTCGCTGGCAGCGGTCGCGGGGGTCTGGTCGGTCGCGGTCGCATTGGCGGCCGCGATCCTCGCGACCATCGTGCTGAACTGGTCCCGGCTGCCGGCGCTGCGGCAGACCATGGACGCCGGAGCCAATGCTTCGGTCCTTCCAGCATTCAGCGTCGCGAGCCTCGTCGGGTTCGGCGCGGTGGTCGCCTCGCTGCCGGCGTTCGCGCTCGTGCGCGACTGGGTGCTCGCGATCGAAGGCGGCCCACTGGTGTCGCTCGCGGTCGCGACCAACATCCTGGCCGCGCTGACAGGTTCGGCTTCGGGCGGCCTGACCATCGCGCTCGACGCGCTCGGCCCGACCTATGTCGAGCTCGCCGCACGCGCCGGCATCGATCTCGGGCTGATGCATCGCGTCGCGGTGATCGGCTCCGGCACGCTGGATATCCTGCCGCACAACGGCGCCGTGGTCAGCCTGCTTGCGATCTGCGGCCTGACGCATCGCGACAGCTATTTCGACATCGTGATGGTCGGCATCGTGTCGTCGCTGCTGGCGCTGGTCGTCGTCATCGCGTTGGGCGAGGCGCTGGGATCGTTCTGATCGAAAGCTGGCCTCAGCGATTGACGGAAGGGTGAAGGTTGCATTGAATGCCGCCATCTGTCGAACGCAACACGATCAAGAAGGCCGGGATGGAAACGATGACGGGAAACGGAGCGAAGTTGTATGCGTTGCTCGTGGTGACAGCAGTCGCGCTGAGCGCAAGCGCTGCGTCGGCGGCGACGCTGGCCGGCGATGCGGATACGGTCTGCAAGGGTCTCGTCGGCGGCGCCGATGCCGTCAAGATCGATTCCGCGACGTTGCTGGCGCCGTCGCAACTGGCCGTCGCCGAGCGCGGGCCGACACCGTCGGGGCGCATCACGCCGGCCAATCCCGGCTACTGCAAGGTGCTCGGCCATATCGATCCCGTTGACCCCAAGGCGCCGCCGATCAAATTCCAGGTCAACCTTCCCGTCGAATGGAACGGCCGCTCGCTGCAATATGGCGGCGGCGGCTTCAATGGCGTGCTGATCACCGGCCTTGCGCTGCCGCCGGCCTATCCGTTCGACAAGCCGTCGCCGCTGGCGCGCGGCTTTGTCACTTATGGCACGGACTCCGGTCACGAATCCAAACCGGGCGAGCCGCCGCAGCTTTTCGCGCTCAATGATGAGGCGTTCGAGAATTTCGCCCATCGCGCCTATAAGAGGGTGCGCGATGCTGCCGTCGCGCTGATGGAACGCGCCTACGGCAAGAAGCCGGAAAAAATGTACTTCATGGGCTCGTCCGAAGGCGGCCGCGAAGGCCTCACCATGGCGCAGCGCTATCCCGATGATTTCGACGGCATCTTCGCGCGCGTGCCCGTGATCAACTGGGTCGGCCTGCAGCATGCCGGCACGCGCTCGGGGCTCGCGACCATGGGCGAGGGCTGGATCAATCCGGCGCAGGTGAAGCTCGTGGCCGATGCGGTGCGGACGACTTGCGACAAGGCCGATGGCTCCGACGACGCGCTGGTGCAAGATCCCGTGGCGTGCAAGGCGGCGTTCAAGGTCGAGACACTGCGCTGCGCGGCTGGCCAGAGCGGCGATCAGTGCCTCACCGAGGCGCAGATCAAGGCCGTCAACACGCTGCATGGGACCTTCAAATTCCCGTTTGCGCTCGCCAACGGTCTCGATGATTATCCGGGCTGGGGCGTGTCGGGTGAGGACACGCCGGCGATCGGCCCGACCGGCGGCTGGGTCGCGTGGTGGCTCGGCACGGCGCCGCCGGCACAGCCGCCCGCGCCCAACAACGGCATTGCCTGGATCTACGGCGCCGGCGGCATTCAATATGTGTTCGCGCGTGATCCCAAACTCGATGTCACCACCTACAAGGCGGAAGAGCACAAGGCGCGACTGCTCGAAGTCTCGAAGCTGATGGATTCGACCGATCCCGACCTCAGCCGCTTCCGCGCCCGCGGCGGCCGGCTGATCATGCTCGAGCACATGGCGGACTACGCGCAGAGCCCCTATGCCGGCATCCGCTATTTCGAGAGCGTCGAGCGCAAGCTCGGCAAGGCCGAGACCGCGGAGTTCGCGCGGCTCTACACCGCGCCGGGTGTCGACCATGTCGGCTCCGGCGCGCCGGCCAATGTCGACATGTTGAGTGCGCTGGTCGACTGGGTCGAGAACGGCAAGGCGCCCGGCGATCTCGAAGTCAGCGAGCAGAAGGTGGAGGCGCCGTCGTTTGCGGTGTTGCGCGCGATGCCGCTGTGTCGCTGGCCGTCCTGGCCGCACTACAAGTCGGGGCCGGTGACTGAGGCGTCGAGTTTTACCTGCGCGCCGTGAGTTCTTACCTCTCCCCGCGAGCGGGGAGAGGGAGAGTAACTAATGCGCCGGTCCGCCTGCCGCCTTCACGCGCCGGGTCAGCAGCACCGCGATCGCGGCGATCACCAGCACCACGCCGATCACGGCAAAGGCGTCGGAATAGCCCATCACCAGCGCCTGGCGTTTCACCGTCTTGCCGAGCGCGATGATGGCCTGCTCGCGCGCGGCGTTGGGGTCGGGCACGCCGTGGGCCATGAAGTAGTTCGTCATCTGCGCGATGCGGGCGCGGACTTCCTCGCGGCCGAGCGTGACCGACTGGCCGATGATGTTGGAGTGGAACTGCTCGCGCTTGGTGATGATGGTGGCGAGCGTCGCCGTGCCGATCGCGCCGCCGAGATTGCGGAACATGTTGCTGATGCCGGACGCTGCGGCCGCGTCCTGCGGCGCGATGCCGCCCGTCAGCACCGAGGTCAGCGGCGTCAGCACCATGGCCTGGCCCACGGCGCGCACGATGTTCGGAATCCAGAGCTGGTCGCCGGCATAGTCCGGCGACATCGCCGTGTTCATGAAGCAGCTATAGGCGAAGATCAGAAGGCCGGTGATCGCGATGTAGCGCGTATCGAAGCGCTGCATCAGTTTCGGGATCAGCGGGATCAGCACCAGCTGCGGCAGGCCGGTCCAGGCCAGCACGTTGCCGATCTGCTCGGCATTGTAGCCCTGGGCCTGGCCGAGATACGCCGGCAGGATGTAGACCGAGCCGAACAGCGCGAAGCCGACCATGGTCATCGCGACGGTGCCGAAGCCGAAATTGCGCTGCGTCAGCAGACGCAGCCGGATCAGCGGCTTCTCGATCGACAGCTCGATCGCGACGAACAGCGTGAGGCTGACGGCCGCGATGATAGCGAGCTTGACGATGAAGGGCGAGGAGAACCAGTCGTCCTTGTTGCCTTCCTCGAGCACGGCCTGCAGCGCGGACAGCCCGATCGCCATGGTAACAATGCCGGCCCAGTCGCCTTCCCTCAACAGGCCAAGCTGCATCTTCTGCCGCTCCAGCGTCAGATAGAGCGCGGCCACCATCACCGCGGTCGGGATGACGTTGACGAAGAAGATGGTACGCCAGCCATAGTTTTCCGTGAGGTAGCCGCCGATGGTCGGACCGATCGCGGGGGCAAAGGTGACGGACAGCGCGAAGATCGCGAGCCCCACTGGCTGCTGCGGCTTCGGCAGCTTGGTCAGCACCAGCGTGAACGCCATCGGGATCAGCACGCCACCGGCAAAGCCTTGCAGGCCGCGCATCGCGATCATCGAGGGCAGGTCATGCGTGAAGGCGCAGGCGACCGAGAACGCCGCGAACAGCGTCGCGCTCGCCAGCATGTAGCGGCGGAACGAGAACACGCGGCTGAGGTAATCGGTCAGCGGGATCACGATGATCTCGCCGATCAGATACGACGTCGAGATCCAAGAGCCGTTGTCGGCACCGGTGCCGATGCCGCCCTCGATGTTGGCCAGCGACGCGTTGGTGATCTGTATGTTCAGGATCGCCATGAACGAGCCGATCATGGCGGCCAGTACGGCAATCCAGACCGCGGCGCTCGCGCTGTTGGGATCCGCGACGGGTCGATCAGACGTCGCGGCCGATGTTGCTGGCGTCGAAAGTGAGAGGCTGTTTGACATGGCACGACCCTCCGGAAACGAGCTTTGCCTTGGGCTTTGCATTGGGTGCGTCGGCCGCATTCGCGGCCGGCGCGGTCGAACGTGTGGCAATGGTCGGGATCACGGACATGCCGGGCCGCAGCGCGATTGCGGGTCCATGCGCGGCGTCGAGCGCGATCTTGACCGGGATGCGCTGCACCACCTTGGTGAAATTGCCGGTGGCATTATCCGGCGGCAGCAGCGCGAACTCCTGGCCGCTGGCCGGCGCGATGGAATCGACGTGCCCGTGAACCACCTGGCCCGGGAAGGTGTCGACCTCGATATCGACGGTCTGGCCCGGCTGCACGTGGGTGAGCTGCGTCTCCTTGAAATTGGCGACGACATAGGCGCCGTCAGTCGGCACGATCGCCATCAGCTGCGTTCCTGCCTGCACGAACTGGCCGATACGCAAGGAGCGGTTGCCGACCACGCCGTCGATCGGGGAGACGATCGTGGTGTAGCCGAGATTGAGCTCGGCCTGACGCTGGAGTGCGGCCGCGCGCGCGGCGGCGGCCCTGGCCTGCAAGATCTCGGCCTTCAAGAGGTCGATCTGCTTCAACGCAGAGGCGAGGTTGGCGTTGTCGCGCGCGATTGCGGCGTCGGCGCCGGCGTTGCGCGCCTGCGCCTGCTGCGCATTCTGCACGCTGCCGTAGCCCGTCGCGGCGAGGTCGCTGTAGCGCTTGTTTTCCTGGCTTGCGAAGGTCTTCGCGGCCGTGTCGACATCGATGGTCGCCTTTGCGGCCGCGATCACCGCCTGCTGAACGTCGAGCTGCGCTTCCTTGCTCGTCACCGTCGCATTCGCGGCGGCGACGTCGGCCCTGGCCTGGTCGAGCGCGACGCGGAAGTCGCGATCGTCGATCCTGGCCAGCACCTGGCCGGTCTTCACATGCTCGTTATCGCCGACCATGACGCGGTCGAGATAGCCGCTGACCTTCGGCGCGATCGTCGTGTTGTCGGCCTTCACATAGGCGTCATCGGTGGAGACGAGGTACTGCCCGACAGTCCAGTAGTCGTAGCCGTACCAGCTTGCACCGGCCAGTGCGACGAGCGCCGCACCCATCAGCAATAGCTTGCGAAGGTTGAGCTTTTGCCGGCGCACGCCGGTCGGCGCGGCGGGCAGGACGCCCTCCAGCGCGGTCGCGGGAATGGCGGTTTGGGTGGCAGCAGATGGGGCGGTGTGGACGGTCATGGCCGGCTCCCCTGAATTAGGAAACTTGATAATTTCCAAAATGCGACTAGCTTTGGAATTGTCAATGGAATGACAGGCGTCATTTAAAAGCATGGCTCAGGCAAAATCGGATAGCGGATGCCGCCCCCGCGGGCGGCCGCAATTGCGCAGCGACGAGGAGACGAAGCAGATCGTCCTCGACGCCGCGCGTCACGCCTTCGCTGTCGACGGCTACGCGGCGACCAGCACGGAAGAGCTCGCGCGCCGCGCCGGCATCTCGACGAAGACCCTGTATCGTCTCTTTCCCGGCAAGGCCGCGCTGTTCGAGGCGATGTGCGCCGACCGGCTCGAACGGCTGCTGTCCGCCGTCGATCTCCAGGCCAGCGACGCGGTCGACATCGAAACGGGCCTGCGCGCCGCGCTGATGGCCTGCGCCGATCTTGCGCTCGATCCCGAAGTCGTGGCGCTCCAGCGCATGGTGCTGCAGGAATCGGCTGCGTTCCCTGAGCTCGCCGCCAATTTCTACAACAACGGCATTTCCCGCACCGCCAGGGCGCTTGCCGGCTGGCTGCGCATCCAGGTCAAGCGCAAGCGCATCGCCATCGACGATGCGGAGGAAGTCGCCGGCATGCTGATCGGCATGGTGGCATCGGCGCCGCAGCGTGCGGCGATCTATGGCGGCATGCCGCTGCCGTCGCGCAAGCATATCGAGCGCCGGGTGCAGACCTGTGCGGCCCTGTTCCTCGACGGCTGCCGCGCCAAATCGCCCTAGCGGCTATCCTTTGACAATCCCGTTTGGCCCGGCTATCTACTTCGCATGCGAAATAATACGACCGCAGCGAGGCATCACCGGCTGATCTACCTGTTGAGCGTTGCGCAGCGGCGGTTGCAGCGCTGGATGGCGGCGCAGCCCGCGAGCGAGGTGACGCCCGCGCAAGCGGGGCTGCTGTTCATCCTCGGCAAGCAGGACGGCGTCCTGATGGGCGAGGCGGGCGCGGCGCTCGACATGGGGCCGGCCGGCATCTCGGGGCTCGTCGATCGCAGTGCTGCGGCGAGGCTGGTCGAGCGGCGGGCGGATCGCGAGGATGGGCGGGCCTGGCGCGTGTGGCTGACGCCGAAGGGGCGCACCGCGCTGGCGCAGGCGAAGACCGATGCGGCGCAAATCAACGCGGCGTTGACGGAGGGATTTACCAGCGCGGAGATCGATATCGTCGCGCGCTGGCTGACCAGCATTCAGGACAAGTTTCCAAGAGATTTTTCAAGAGACCCAGAGGAATAAGAGGAGAGACCCATGACCGAGCACGTCCGAATCGAGAACAACGGCGGAATTCTCACGCTGACCCTGGCGCGCCCCGACAAGAAGAACGCGCTGACGGATGCGATGTACGGCAAGCTCGCCGACACCATCGAATCCGCCGAGTTCGATCCGTCCGCCCGTGTGGTCCTGATCCGCGGCGAGGGTGACATGTTCACCGCCGGCAACGATGTCGGTGAATTCGCCGCCGTCGCAGCCGGCAAGTCCGAGGGAAGCCGCAACGTCGTGCGCTTCATCCAGTCGCTGGCGCGCTGCACCCGTCCGCTGGTCGCGGCCGTGCAGGGCCGCGCCGTCGGCGTCGGCACCACGATGCTGCTGCATTGCGACCTCGTCGTGCTCGCCGACAATGCGCAATTGTCGACGCCCTTCGTCAGTCTCGCGCTGGTGCCGGAGGCGGCCTCCAGCCTGCTGATGCCGGCGCGCATCGGCTACGCCCGCGCCTACGAGATGTTCGCGCTGGGCGAGACCGTACCGGCCAGGTCCGCGCTGGAATGGGGCCTTGCCAACCGGGTGGTGCCGCTCGACAGGCTCGATGCCGAGGCGCTCGCGCTGGCCCAGCGACTTGCCCGCCAGCCGGCCGGCGCGCTCACCGCCACCAAGAAACTGATGCGCAATGGCGAGGCCCTGGTCGCCCAGATGCAGGCCGAAGGCGAGCAATTCGGACAGCGTTTGCGCACCGCCGAGGCGCGCGAAGCGTTCACGGCGTTTGCGGAACGCCGTCCGCCCGATTTCACCAAGGTTGCCTGATTTCGCTAGCGGAAAGCTTGGGCAGGCCGGGAGTTCCCGGCAATTTGACTAAAGCCTTAACCGATCCTTGGCATGTCGCGATGCAGGGTGGCCAGCAGTACCAAGCAGGCCCCCTGACCCCATGGCAATGTTCAAGAAATCGGTAAGCTCGCTTCTCCTGACGCTGATGGCCTTGTTGGCCGCCGGTGCACTCGCGTCGACGGCGTTCCAGATGGTCGGCGCCTTCGGTCGCTACAGCGACAGTTTAGAGACCGCGCGGCTTGCCGCCGCCGACAAGGCGATCTTCCACGGGGTGCTCGCGCTCCGCAACAATCGCGGCGATGCCCAGAGCGCCATCCTCGGCGAGGACGATCCGCGGGCCAAGCTCGAAGCGGCGGAGAAAGCCGAGCAGGGTGGCTTTGACGGGATCAATGCCGCGCTTGCCACCATTGAATTCGCCCGCCGCGACGAGCTCGCCAGCACGCTGAAGCAGCGCTGGAGCGATGCCGCGCCGCAATTCCAGTTGTTCTACGACGAGGCCAAGCGTCCGCGCGCCGAGCGCAAGATCGAGCGGACCAATTCCTGGTACGATGCCGTCACCAAGGTCATCGACACGGCGAACCTCGCCTCCACCGCAGTGTCGAACCGCGCCTGGATGAACGACCCCTACATCGCCCGCATGATCCAGGTTCGCCGCTTTGCCTGGCAGGTGCGCGACCGCTACGGCATCCATTGCTCGTCGCTTCGCTCGAACGTCAACACCAGCAAGCCGCTCGACGACGCCCAGAAGCGGTCCGTGGCGCAATGGGACGGCACCATCACCTCCGGCTGGGCCGGCATGGCCGAGCTGCTGGCTGCGCCTGACGTGACGGCGGAGCTGGTGACGGCGGCGACGGACGCGAAGGCCAAGACCGACGGCGTCCTCAAGCAGATCGGCGAGCTCACCAGGAATCTCGACGGCAGCGGCAAGCCCGCGATGCCCGCCGCGGAGTGGAACACGCTTTGCCAGTCGCCTTTCGCTCTCATTGTCGGGGTCGCAAACAAGGCGCTGGATCAGTCGATCGCGCGTGCCGAGGCCGTGCAGGCCAAGGCGCTCACCAACCTCATCGTGCAGTCGCTCGCTTTCCTGCTCGCACTCGCCGTGACCCTCGCCGGCGTGTACGTGGTGCGCAATCGCCTGATGCGCCCGGTTCGCGCCATCCTGGATGCCATCGCACGCATTGGCGCGCGCGATTACGCCACGCCGGTGCCGCAGTCGAAATATCCCGACGAGTTCGGCACCATGGCCGCCGCGCTCGAAAGCCTGCGTGAGAGCGCGGCGACCGCCGAGCGGCTGGGCCAGGAACGCGAATCGCAGCAGGCGCTGCAACTGGCCCGCTCCGGTACCGTGGACGACGCATGCCGCAGCTTCGACGACACCGTGCAGGCGGTGATCCACAGCGTCGCCGCGTCGGCGCGGGAGCTCGATGCGACGGCGACCGATGTGCGCACGCTGGTATCAGAGTCGACCAGCCAGACCGCGGCAGTCTCCTCCGCGGCCGAGCAGGCCACCAACAATCTCGAGACCATCGCGGCCGCGACCGAGGAACTCTCCGCGTCCGTCGGCGAGATCTCCGCACAGGTGCAGTCGAGCGCGCGCGAGGCCCGCGAGGCCGTCTCGCAGGCCGAGCGGACCAACGCGACGGTCGAGATCCTCGATCAGACCGCCAGCCGCATCGGCGAGGTCGTGAAGATGATCAACGCCATTGCCGGCCAGACCAATCTCCTGGCGCTGAACGCCACCATCGAGGCCGCGCGTGCGGGCGAGGCCGGCCGCGGCTTTGCCGTGGTCGCCGGCGAGGTCAAGAGCCTCGCCGCGCAGACCGCGACCGCGACTGAAGAAATCTCGCGCCAGGTCGAGGAGATCCAGGGCGCGACGGGTGAGGCCGTGACCGCCATCCGCTCGATCGGCGGCGCCATCAGCGGCATCGACGAGAAGATGACGGCGATCGCTGCCGCCGTCGAGCAGCAGCGCGCGGCCACCACCGAGATCTCGCGCAACTTCCAGCAGGCAGCCCAGGGCACCCGCGAGGTGACCGACACCATCGGCAGCGTTGCAAAACTCAACCAGGAGACCGGCAATGCCGGCACGGTGCTGTCCGATTCCGTGAAGAAGATGTCGGCCGACGCCGATCGTCTTCGCGTCGCGGTCGAGGGCTTCCTGGGGGCCGTGAAGACCGCGTAAGTTCGTTTCTCATCCATCCCGGCGTCGCGCGAACGGCATTGCCGTCGTCTCGCGCGGCGAGTACATCTGTGACGCCGCGCCACGCGTGCGTTGCAGATGTAAGAGCGCATCAGGGATGGAGAGTTCGATGCCGGTCACGCCACACAACAAGACCCAGCGCCCCTATCGCGGCGTGTTCCCGGTCGCGCCCACCATCTTCGACGAGCGCGGCGAGCTCGACCTTGAGGGCCAGCGCCGCTGCATCGATTTCATGATCGACGCCGGCTCGAACGGCCTCTGCATCCTCGCCAATTTCTCCGAGCAGTTCGTGCTCACCGATGCCGAGCGCGAAGCCGTGATGCACGCGGTACTGGAGCACGTCGCGGGTCGGGTTCCCGTGATCGTCACCACCACGCATTTCAGCTCCGCCGTCTGTGCCGCGCGCAGCCAGCAGGCAGAAGCTGCGGGTGCCGCCATGGTGATGGTGATGCCGCCCTATCACGGTGCGACCTTCCGCGTGCCCGAGAAGGGCATCGTCGAATTCTTCAAGGTGCTGTCGGGCGCCATCAACATTCCCATCATGATCCAGGACGCGCCGGTGGCCGGCACGCCGCTGTCGGTCGAGCTGCTCGCGCGGCTGGCGCGCGAACTCTCCAACATCCGCTACTTCAAGATCGAGGTGCCCGGCGCCGCCGCAAAGCTGCGCAGCCTGATCGAGGCGGGCGGCAAGGACATCGAGGGTCCGTGGGATGGCGAGGAAGCCATCACATTGCTCGCCGATCTCGATGCGGGCGCGACCGGCGCGATGACCGGCGGCGGCTATCCCGACGGTATCCGCCAGATCATCGATCCCTATTTCGCCGGCAAGCGCGAGGAAGCGAAAGCCGCCTACGAGCGCTGGCTGCCGCTGATCAATTACGAGAACCGCCAATGCGGCCTGATCGCCTGCAAGGCGATGATGCAGGCCGGCGGCGTGATCAAGTCGGACGCCGTGCGGCATCCGTTGCAGCCGCTGCACCCGGCGACGCGGGCGGGGCTGCTGGAGCTGGCCAAGGAGCGCGATGCGCTGGCGCTACGGTGGGGCAGGTAGCGCGCCATTCGTTCTACTGCCGTGGTTATCTCAGCCGTCGTCCCGGACAAGCGCAGCTCCCGACAACGCGTAGCGTTGTCTAGAGCGGAGCGCTGATCCGGGACCCATGACCACAGGGAGTGGTTTGACGAAGGCTCGGGTTGCCAGCCTTGCACCGTAACTTCTCCCTGGGGCTATGGGTCCCTGCGTGCGCAGGGACGACAGGGAATGAGACGCCCGAGCGTTCCGCCTATCCCGCCGGCTTGCATTTCGGCTGAAGGCGTCGAATTAGCGCGGTCCGGGCGGTTCCCCGCAGCCCGGCGATGACATATTGTACGCTCGCCAACCGGACCTACGGAGCGTTTCGCGACATCGCGCAACAACTTCATTATGCCGCTATCCCGAGCCAGGTTGGCACGAACCGACAGAACAGGGAGGCAGTGCCATGACGATGAGGCCGGATCCCACCTTTCACGCATCGCCCAAGCTTGCGATGGAAGCACCTGCGGAGAACTTTGCCTACACGTTGCTGCTCAGTCCGGATTTCTCAAAGCCGGATGCTCTCGCGGTCATCGACGTCAAGCCGGGATCGCCGACCTACAGCCAGATCGTCCACACCGTGACGATGCCCAACAAGGGCGATGAGTTTCATCACTTCGGCTGGAATGCCTGCTCCTCCGCCTTGTCGCCGCTCGCCGGACACGCCTTCATCGAGCGGCGCTATCTCATCATCCCCGGGATACGCTCGTCGCGGATCTACATCATCGACACCAAGCCCCATCCGATCCAGGCCAAGATCCACAAGATCATCGAGCCCGAGGAAATCTTCAAGAAGACCGGCTACTCGCGGCCGCACACCATCCACTGCGGTCCGGACGGCATCTACGTGAGCACGCTGGGCGGCGGCGGCAAGGACGGCACCAGCGGACCTCCCGGCGTCTTTATCATGGATTGCGAGACGTTCGAGGTCCTGGGACGCTGGGAGATCGACCGCGGTCCGCAGACGCTGCACTATGATTTCTGGTGGAATCTGCCGCGCGACTACATGGTGACGAGCGAATGGGCGTTGCCGCCGCAGTTCGAGAACGGGATCGTCCCGGAGGATCTGCTGTCGAACAAATATGGCCATCGTCTCCACTTCTGGGATCTTCGCGCCCGGCGCAATGTGCAGACCATCGACCTCGGCGCCAATCACCAGATGGCGCTGGAGGTGCGGCCGGCGCATGATCCGGTCCGCGAATACGGTTTTGCCGGCGTGGTGGTTGACACCACCAACCTCGAAGGTTCGATCTGGACCTGGTGGCGCGAGGGAGGGAAATTCCATGCCGAGAAGACGGCGACCATTCCGCCAGAGCCCGCAGCCAAGGAGAAGCTTCCGCCGCTGTTGCAGGGCTTTGGCGCCGTGCCGCCGCTGGTGACCGACATCGACCTGTCGATGGACGATAGATTCCTCTACGTCTCCTGTTGGGGCACCGGCGAGATGCGCCAGTACGATGTCAGCGATCCCAGAAAGCCCAAGCTTGCGGGTTCGGTGCATACCGGAGGCATCGTGCGCCGCGCGCCGCATCCGAACGGCAAGGCGTACGCAGGTGGCCCGCAGATGGTCGAGATCAGCCGCGACGGCAAGCGCGTGTACTGGACCAATTCGCTCTACTCCACCTGGGACGACCAGTTCTACCCCGATGGGGTTCCTGGCGTGGAGGTCATGGCCAATGTCGGTCGCAACGGCGGTCTTGAGCTCGACAAGAACTATTTCGTGAGCTTCCCAGACGGATATCGCGCGCACCAGATCAGGCTCGAGGGCGGCGATTGTTCGACGGACTCTTTTTGCTACCCGTCGGTCTAGATTGGGGACACGCGAGCCCGGCGCTTGGCTGGCTGTGGCTCGCGCTTGTTGCGAGCGGTCTCTATCACGGGGTCAACCCCGGAATGGGATGGCCGCTCGCCGTTTCGGCCGGGCTCATGGACAAGAGCCCGCGCGCGCTGTTCCGTGCGTTGTGGGCTCTGGCGGCCGGGCATCTGCTGGCAACACTTCTCGTGCTGCTGCCATTCGCGTTCCTGCTCGTGCTGGCCGCGTGGCAGCGTCCCATCCAGCTCGGCGCGAGCCTTCTCGTCATCGGCTTCGGCATCTACCGGCTGATCGCGCGGCGCCATCCCCGCGCGCTGGCACGAATTCCGCCGACGCAATTGGCGCTCTGGTCGTTTGCGGTCGCCATTGCCCACGGTGCCGCCCTGATGCTCGTGCCGATCTATCTCGGGCTCTGCCGGGCCTTCGAGCTCGATGCCGGCCATGAAGCCGCCGGGGCGCTGATGAAGGCAAGTCTCGGGATGGCGGTGTTGGTGTCCCTGGTGCACGTTATTGCCATGGTCAGCGCCGGCGGATGTCTGGCGTGGCTGGTCTACCGCCATCTGGGACTGAAGTTCGTCTCGCGAAGCTGGTTCAATCTGGATGCGGTCTGGGCAGCCAGCCTCGTTCTGGTCGGCGCGGTGGCGCTCGCCTTCAATCTTGCGAGCTGGCGTTGAGGTCTACCGCGCCAATGCCCACTCGCCGATGATGCGGAAGCGCGCCTCGGCATCATCCTGCTTGAACAGCGCGATGCGATCGATTGCCAGCGTGTCGAGATCGAGCGTCGCAAACCTCGCGCGCAGCATCTCCAGTATCGGTCCGCGCCGCTCCGCATCCAGCCGCCCCGTCAGCGTCATGTGGAAGCGGAATTCTTCCATCACGTAAGGGTAACCCCAGCGGTCGAGATAGTCGCGCTGTCGCTCGGGTAGCCGTTCGGGCTTGCGCCGCGCGCGGTCTTCCGCCGTCAGGGCCGGACGAAAGCAATCGAATTCGCGGACACAATCGGCGGCAAGTTGCTGGAGCGCACCGACCGGCTCGGCCGGAATCACCGCAATGAAGCCGCTGATGGAATCGACGACCGGGCGGATTGACGGGATCGGCCGCGCCTTGCCGGCGAATGTCGCGCAGGCTGCGACGAGCTCGGTCTCGGTTTTGCCGGGCGCCAGTGCCATCGGCGCCTTCAGCGTGGCATGAAAGCCGTATTTGCGGGGATCGGCGCTGACGTCGCGCCAGTCCGGCGCAACACGCGATGCGCCGGCAGGGAACGGCACCTCGTTGCCGGTATAGGCATCATAGCCGAGCAGCTCGGCACCGAAGCGGGAGAGGGCGCTGTCGGCGCCGGCCGCAAAATAGATCGCGTAGCGGGGAAAACCTGTCATCGTCCGAACATAACCGGTTTATGCGGCGACGACAGCCTCGCGCGGCATCGTCGCCGCGGCGAGCAGCCGTGTCGCATCGGTGAGATGCACGAGCTTGCCGCCCGCGATCACGGCGATGAGCCGCGGCCGCAGCGGCGCGCTGTCGTCCACGAGCAGAATGTCGGCGCGGCGTCCTTCCGCGAGCACGCCGCGATCGGTGAGGCCGGTCGCGCGGGCCGGTCCCGCGGAGACCAGATCCCAGGCCTGCGTCAGTGGCAGCACGCCATCCGCGGCGAGCCGGAACGCCGCGAGAAGCTGCGCGGGATAGTAATAGTCCGACGCCAGCACCGAGCAGAGCCCCTTGGCGATCATGTCGGACGCCTTGGTCCAGCCGGTGTGGCTACCGCCGCGCACGACGTTCGGCGCGCCGTAGACGATGGCATCGCCGTGGCTTGCTGCCGCCCGCGCCGTCTCCTCGTTGATCGGGAATTCGGCGATGTCAGCGCCCAACTCGCGATACGCCTCGCGCATCGCCGGCGTCGCATCGTCATGCGAGAGCATCCGCACCTCGGCGGCACGGGCAGTCGCCGCAAGCCGCGACACGGAAGCCGGCACTTCACCGGCGCGCGAAAGCACACGCTCGACCAGCCGGTCGAATTCCTCGCCCGACAGGCCGGTGCGCTCCACCATGCGGTTGCGCTTGCGCGGCTTGGCCATGTCGCCAACCGTGCCGTCCATGTGGTCGTTGAAGGCGAACAGGTCGACGCGGCCCTCGGCGAGCCACTGGCCGATCTCGGTCTCGGCCTCGAGGTTGTAGGTCTCATGCCGGAGATGGAAGCGGGTGTCGGCAGCGAATTGCGGGCGCTGCCGCTCGATCGCTTCCATCAGCCCGCGCGCATTGGCGGCGCTGCGCAGGCCCGGCTCCCACGAGCAGGTCGTGGCGTGGAACACGGTGGTGATGCCGTTGCTGATCGCCTGGCGGTCACTGTCGGCGAGCGCGACGTCGATCGGGAAGTCGACGCCGGCGCGCGGCATCATCTGTCGCTCGAAGGCATCGCCATGCAGATCGACGATGCCGGGCAACACCAGCAGGTTGCGCGCATCGATCGCCAGCCGTGCCCGGCCGCGCGAGGCGTCGACCCCGGCAATGTTCGTTCCGGACACGAGAAGGGAGGTTTCGACGAGCTCGGAGCCGATCAGGGCCCGGCCGCCCTCGAGGAATATGTCTGTCACGCGACCGCGCTTCGTTTGCTGGCAGGAGAACTGGTGAGGGAGCTTGCCCGTGCTTCATATGTCGAGAGGAAATCTTCAATCCCGAGCTTGCGGAAATCGGGCAGTGCTTCACGCAATTTGTCGTGATCCCATTCCCACCAGGCGAGCCTGGCGAGCCGGCCGGCGATCTCTTCCGAGAACCGCCGCCGCACGACGCGCGCCGGATTGCCGGCGACGATGGTGTAAGCCGGCACGTCCTTGGTGACGATGGCGCCCGCCGCGATCACCGCGCCGGTGCCGATGTTGCGGCCCGGCAGCACGATGGCGCCATGGCCGATCCAGACGTCGTGGCCGATATGAACATGATGCTGGCGCCGCCAGTCGAAGAACTCGGCGTCGTCGCTCTCGCCGGGGAAATAGGCGCTGGAACGATAGGTGAAATGCGCCTGCGTCGCGCGATGCATCGGATGGTTGCCGGGGTTGATCCGCGTCATCGCCGCGATCGAGCAGAACTTTCCGATGGTGGTGTAGGTGATCTGGGCGTCGTTCACGACATAGGAGTAATCGCCCATCGTGACTTCATGCAGGATGGTGCGCGCGCCGACTTCGGTATAGCTGCCGAGCCTGGTCTCATGGAGCTTTGCCGAAGGGTCGATGGTCGGTTGGACCGAGAGCGTTTTGCCGGCCATGCTGCATCCGATTGATCGAGGGCGGGCGTACCTCTTCGAGCGGCCTGATGACAAAGTCATGACGGGACGATGACAGGGGATGAGGTGTGTAGGATCGCCGCACCGCAACGCGCGTGTCACACAAGTGTCAAGCGCCGGCGATAGCGGTGGGTCCCAGCTACTCTGGAGTCCTGCATGCTGGTGGTTGAAGGTCTGACGTGTCGCTTCGGCGCAAAGGCCGCGGTGGACGACGCTTCGTTTCAAATCTCCCCCGGCGGCTTCGTCGGTGTGATCGGGCGCTCCGGCGCCGGCAAGTCGACCATGCTGCGCATGATCAACCGCCTCGCGACGCCGACACAGGGCCGCATCCTGTTCGACGGTCTCGATGTCACTGCGCTGCGCGGCAAGGAGCTGCGGCAGTGGCGGGCGCGTTCGGCCATGATCTTCCAGCAGTTCAATCTGGTCGGCCGGCTCGATGTTCTCACCAACGTGCTGATGGGACGGCTCGCGACTATGCCGGCCTGGCGCTCGCTGACGCAGACCTGGCCCGAGCAGGACAAGGCGCTGGCGATGTCGGCGCTCGAGCAGTTCGACATCGCCTCGCTCGCCGCCCAGCGCGCTGACCAGCTCTCCGGCGGCCAGCAACAGCGTGTTGCGATCGCGCGCGCGCTGGTGCAACAGCCCGACATCATCCTCGCCGACGAGCCGATCGCCTCGCTCGATCCGCGCAACACCAAGATCGTCATGGATGCGTTGCTGCGCATCAACAAGCACTTCGGCATCACCGTGCTCTGCAACCTGCATTCGCTCGATCTCGCCCGCACCTATTGCGACCGCCTGATCGGTATGGCCGCCGGCCGCGTGGTGTTCGACGGCGCGCCGGCCGCGCTGACCGACCACGTTGCGCGCGAGCTCTACGATCTCGAAGCCGCCGACGTCATGGGCGGCATGCCTGTCCCGGCGCCCGAGGGCGTTCCGGCGCTCGGAACCGCCGCGGCGGCCTGAGCCGCACGTTTAATTGCCAGTTTTGCGTCAACCGACCCCAACCGACGAAGAGGGTATCATGATCACTCGCAGATTAATCCTTGCCGGCGCCGCCGCGCTCGCTTTCGCATCGTCGGCGTCCGCCGAGGACTGGAAAGCCAAATATCCCGAGCTGACCTTTGCGGTCGTCCCGGCCGAGAACGCCTCCGGCGTCACCGAGCGCTGGGCGCCGTTCATGAGTTATCTCTCCAAGGAACTGGGCGTGAAGGTCACGCTGCGCATCGCCAACGACTACGCCGCTGTCATCGAAGGCCAGCGCGCCGGCAACATCCATATCGCCAGCTACGGCTCGGCTTCGTTCGCCCGCGCCCGCCTGACCGGCGTCAAGACCGACGCTTTCGCCAACGATATCAACGCCGACGGCTCGACCGGCTACTATTCCGTGTTCTTCGTCAAGGCGAGCAGTGCCTACAAGAAGATCGACGACCTCAAGGGCAAGAACCTCGGCCTCGTCGATCCGAACTCGACGTCGGGCAACAACGTGCCGCGCTTCGAGCTCGACAAGATGGGCATCCCGGATGCCGACACCTATTTCAGCAAGGTCGTCTTCACCGGTAGCCACGAGAACGCGATGCTGGCGCTGGCGCAGGGCACGGTCGACGTCGCGGCCAACCAGTGGACCACCGACGACGATTCGACGCTGGCGCAGATGCTGACCAAGGGCATGCTGAAGAATGCCGACGGCTCGGCGATGAAGAAGGGCGACTTCCGCATCATCCACAAGTCGGCGCCGATCATCAACGGCCCCTACGCCTACAACTCGGACCTGCCGGACGATGCGAAGGCTGCCATCGCCAAGGCCTTCTTCGACGCGCCGGCGAAGGACAAGGCGGCGTTCGATCGCCTCCAGGACGGCCAGAAGAAGGGTTTTAATCACGCCACTACCAAGGACTGGGATGGCACGATCGAGCTGATCAAGTTCGTCGATGCGCTGCGCAAAAAGAAGGCGTCCTGAGCTTTCGGGACGACGCCACTGGAGCCGGGTCGATGGACCCGGCTCTTTCTCTTTTGACCATCCACTCTCCCTGACCCTATGACCGTCGCGGTTTCGATCCTCCCCGAGCAGCAATTGGACGCGCTGAACGCCGCGTACAACCAGGCGGTCGCGCGCAGGCGGCTCCGCCTCCTGCTGGGAGCAGTGATCTTCGCGGGAGCGCTGGTTCTCGCCGCGATCGGCGCGGAAGTGAATCTGCGCACGCTGTTCACCTATTTCGGCAATTTCATCAGCTATTTCGACCGCATCCTCACGCTCGACAGCGGCCAGCGGGTCTGGACCGATGTCGGCGAGTGGCTTTGGGGCTGGCGCAAATGGCTGAAGATGCTGGGCGAGACGCTGCTGATTTCCTATGTCGGCACGCTGATCGGTGCGACCTTCGCCTTCGCCCTGAATTTCCTGGCGGCCGAGAACACGTCGCCGTCGCCCTGGCTGCGCTTCGTGGTGCGTCGCCTGCTCGAATTCGCCCGCACCGTCCCCGGCATCGTCTTCGCGCTGATCTTCGTGATCGCCTTCGGGCTCGGGCCGATGGCCGGCGTGCTCGCGATCGCGATCCACTCCACCGGCGCACTCGGAAAACTGTTCTCGGAGATCGTCGAGAATGCCGACATGAAGCCGGTCGAAGGCATCCGCTCGACCGGCGCGAGCTGGCTGTCCTGCATGCGTTTTGCCGTGGTGCCGCAGGTGACCGCGGGCTATGCCAGCTACGCGCTGCTCCGCTTCGAGATCAACGTCCGCGAAGCCTCCGTCATGGGTTTCGTCGGCGCCGGCGGCATTGGCCAGGAGCTCGTCGTCGCCATCCGCAAGTTCTATTACTCCGACGTCAGCGCCATCCTGCTCACCATCATCCTCACCGTCTTCATCATCGACATCACCACGGGCTGGCTGCGCGGCCGCCTGTTCGGCAAGGAGGCGCGGACGTGACGGGGCCGCAGGAGATCGACACCGCGCGGATTCGCGCGCGCTACCCCGATGTGTTCGACCGGCCGGCCTCGGCGCGGCTCGCCATGCCGGCGATGATCGTCGCGGCGTTCGCGATCCTGGTTTACGGCCTCGTCGATCTCGACTTCTCGCCGTCGCGCCTTTTCGCAGGGCTGAGCCAGCTCGGCTGGATCAGCCTGATGATGATCCCGCCAGATCCCGGCTCCTCGTTGCCGATCTATCTGAAGGCGCTGGGCGAGACGCTGTCGATCGCGCTGCTCGGCACGACGCTGGCCGCCGTCTTCGCGCTTCCGGTCAGCCTGCTGGCCGCGCGCAACGTGGTGCCGTCGAAGATCCTGCGCTTCCCCGTGCGACGTTTCCTGGATTCGATCCGCGGCGTCGACACGCTGATCTGGGCGCTGGTGTGGATCAATGTGGTCGGGCTCGGCCCGTTCGCCGGCGTGCTCGCCATCGCCGTGTCGGATTTCGGCGCGTTCGGCAAGCTGTTCTCGGAGGCGATCGAGGGCGCGGACCAGAAGCAGGTCGAAGGCATCCGCGCCTCCGGCGGCAGCGCATTGCACGAGATCCGCTTCGGCCTGCTGCCGCAGGTCCTGCCCGTCATCGCCGGCCAGGTGCTATATTTCATCGAATCCAACACCCGCTCGGCCACCATCATCGGCATCGTCGGCGCCGGCGGCATCGGGCTCCAGCTCGCCGAGCAGATCCGCGTGCTGGAATGGCAGAAGGTGTCGTTCCTGATCCTGATGATTCTGGTTGCGGTCGCCGCGATCGATTTCATCTCGGGCAAGCTGCGCTTTGCGATCATCGGGCGAAGGGCTGTGGCGTAGCTTGCTTTATTCCCTTCTCCCCTTGTGGGAGAAGGTGGCGCGAAGCGCCGGATGAGGGGTCTGTCTCCTCAAGCTCTGATCGGAATTTGCGGAGACACACCCCTCACCCGTCTCGCCGCTACGCGGCGAGCCACCCTCTCCCACAAGGGGAGAGGGAAGAAGCCTACGACTCCACCAAAAACTCCACCCGTTCCGCCGCAAACCGCGAATGCTTCGTCACCAGCGGCTTGCCCTGGAGATCGTGGTCGGTCGCGTCGACCACGAGGATCGGCCGTCCCAGCGGGAGATCCAGTCGCGCGGCGTCGGTCGCGTCGACGATGCCGGCGGTGATCCGGGTCGCGCCGCGGCTGTAGTCGCGGACGCCGTAGTGCTCGAGCAGTTTCGTCATCGAACGCGTCGCGGCGAACACGTTGCCCGCACCCGGGAACAATTCCGCCGACAGCCAGGTGGTGGAGACGCAGATCGGCGTGCGGTCGGCAAGCCGTATCGCCTCGATCCGGACCAGCGGCGCGCCGGCCTTCAATCCCAGTTCCCGCGCCAGCTCGCGGGTCGCGACGTCGTCGGACGCTTCGATCAAACGGCCATGCGGCTCGCGGCCGTCGGCGCCGACGATCTCGGAAAAGCGGGTGCGCGAGCGCAGCGGATAGGCGAGGCGCTGCGCCTCGACATAGGTTCCGCTGCCGCGTTCGGCACGCACGATGCCGCGCTCGGCAAGCGCGGCGAGCGCGCGCCGCACGGTGTGGCGGTTCACCCGATAGGTTTCGGCGATCTCCATCTCGCCCGGCAGCTTGTCGCCGGCCGCAAAGCGGCCGTCGGCGATGCCGCGCTCGATGCCGTCGGCAACGAGGCGCCACAGCGCGACGCCCGAAGAGGCTGTGTCCTGCATGCTCATGTTGCCGCGAAGCCTACTTCAGAAATCACACGTTTGTCACGAAACAGTCATGGCGCTTCGGTATCAAGTTGTCTATTATCATAGACAACTTGGATTCGGCAAGTTCTGTCAAAAGCTCGGTGGATTTGGTGACCCAGCACAACAACCAGCAAGCCCAGCGCAAGGCCGCGATGGCCGTGCTGGCGCACGCGGAGGCGGGCGAGATCGCCGCTCGCCTCCGCGCTTTCGCGCTGCCGGCACATCAGGAGCTGCGCGCGCCGGAAAACGGCCTCGTGATGCTGCGCGGCCGGGTCGGCGGCGATGGCGCGCCGTTCAATCTCGGCGAAGCGACGGTGTCGCGCGCGGCGGTCCGGCTCGCGAGCGGCGAGGTCGGCTTCGGCTACACGCTGGGACGCGACGGCGAGAAGGCGCGGCTGATCGCGCTGTGCGACGCGCTGGTGCAGTCCGGTGAATTCGGCGAGGCGGTGGAGCGTGACGTTATCACGCCGTTGCGCGAGCAGCTTATGCTTCAGCGCGCGCGGGCGGCGGCCGAGACCGCCGCGACGAAGGTTGATTTCTACACCATGGTGCGCGGTGAGGGGTGAGGCCATGACCACGATTGCGGAACTGCCGCCGGGGTTCGCCGACAAGGTGTTGTCGGCGCAATCGACCTTTCGTTCGGTCATGGACGCGATGGCGCGGCCGGGCTCGGTCCAGCGCATCGTGCCGATGGCAGGGGCGCCCGGACCGATGATGCGCGGCACCGCCGCGATCGCGCTGACGCTGTTCGACCATGACACACCGCTCTGGCTCGATGCGCGCATGTCGGAAAGCTCCGACGTGACAAAATGGCTCAAGTTCCACACCGGCGCGCCGGTCGTGCAGGACTCGTCGATCGCGAGTTTCGCTCTGATCAGCGACGGCACGGCGCTGCCGGTGCTCGAGCGCTTCGCGCTCGGCACGAACGAATATCCGGATCGCTCGACCACGGTCATCCTCCAGGTCGATCACCTCGATGCAGGGCGCAGTTTCGAGCTGCGCGGCCCCGGCATCGATGGTGTCGCGACACTTCAGGCGTCGATCAAGCCTTTCGACCTGTTCGAGCGCCTGCGGTTCAACGAGGCATTGTTTCCGCGCGGCATCGATGTGGTGCTGGTTGCCGATGACGCCGTGGTTGCGATCCCGCGCACCACGCGTGTCGTGAACAAGGGAAGCTAGTCGCATGTATGTCGCAGTCAAAGGCGGCGAGCGCGCCATCGACAACGCCCATCGCCTGCTCGCCAATGCGCGGCGCGGCGACAGAAGCGTTCCGGAAGTCACGCTCGACCAGATCTCGGAGCAGCTTGGCCTCGCCGTGGACCGCGTCATGAGCGAAGGCTCGCTCTATGATCGCGAGCTCGCTGCGCTCGCCATCAAGCAGGCGCGCGGCGATCTGATCGAGGCGATCTTCCTGGTCCGCGCCTTCCGCGCCACGCTGCCGCGCTTCGGCGCGAGCGAGCCGGTCGACACCGGCGCCATGCGGGTGCAGCGGCGCGTGTCGTCGACCTTCAAGGACATTCCTGGCGGGCAGATCCTCGGGCCGACCTTCGACTATACGCATCGCCTGCTCGATCCGACCCTCGCTGAAGGCTTTGTGCCGGAAGCGCCGGCAACCGCAGAGGCCTCGACCGCGGCCACGCCGCGCGTGACCGACATTCTCGGCCGCGACGGACTGATCGAATCCTCACCGCAGGCGGAAGACGGCGCCAGCGTCGGCGACCTCACGCGCGAGCCGCTGAACTTTCCGGCGGACCGTGATCTGCGCCTGCAAAATCTTGCGCGCGGCGACGAGGGCTTCCTGCTGGCGATGGGCTATTCCACCCAGCGCGGCTATGGCCGCAACCATCCCTTCGCCGGAGAGATCCGCTTCGGCGAGGTCGAGGTCGAATTCTCTGCGGAAGACGTCGGCTTCGCCGTGTCGCTCGGCTCGATCGAGCTGACCGAATGCCAGATGGTCAACCAATTCAAGGGATCGGCGACAGAAGCGCCGTGCTTCACCCGCGGCTATGGCCTCGCCTTCGGCCAGAGCGAGCGCAAGACCATGTCGATGGCGCTGGTGGACCGCGCGCTCCGCGCCCGCGAGCTCGGCGAAGAGGCCGTAGCCCCGGCGCAAGATGAAGAATTCGTGATGTCGCATTCGGACAACGTCCAGGCGACCGGCTTCGTCGAGCATCTGAAGCTGCCGCATTATGTCGACTTCCAGTCCGAGCTCGGCCTGCTGCGCAAGCTGCGTCGGGAATTCGCCGAGGCCAATGCGCCCGATGCCATGAAGGAGGCCGCGGAATGAACGCGCCCGCCTACAATTTCGCCTATCTCGATGAACAGACCAAGCGGATGATCCGCCGCGCGATCCTGAAAGCGATCGCGATCCCCGGCTATCAGGTGCCGTTCGCCAGCCGTGAAATGCCGATGCCCTATGGCTGGGGCACTGGCGGCGTGCAGGTGACCGCTGCGATCCTTGGTCCGCAAGACACGCTGAAAGTGATCGACCAGGGTTCCGACGACACCACGAACGCGATCTCGATCCGGAAGTTCTTCGCCAAGACCGCCGGCGTCGCCACGACGACGTCGACGATCGATGCGACCGTGATCCAGACCCGTCACCGCATACCCGAGACGTCGCTGCACGAGAACCAGGTGCTGGTCTATCAGGTGCCGATCCCCGAACCCCTGCGCTTCCTCGAGCCGCGCGAGACCGAGACGCGGCGCATGCATGCGCTCGCCGAATACGGCCTGATGCATGTCAAGCTCTACGAGGACATCGCCCGCTTCGGTCACATCGCGACCGCCTACGCCTATCCGGTCAAGGTGAACGCGCGCTATGTGATGGATCCGTCGCCGACGCCGAAATTCGACAATCCCAAGATGGACAATTGCCCCGCGCTGCAATTGTTCGGCGCCGGCCGCGAGAAGCGCATCTACGCGATCCCGCCTTATACGCAGGTGGTGTCGCTCGATTTCGAGGATCACCCGTTCGAGCCGTATCGCTTCAACGCGCCCTGCGCGCTGTGCGCCGCCGAGAATTCCTATCTCGACGAGATCGTCACCGACGACAAGGGCGGGCGGATGTTCGTCTGCTCCGACACCGATTACTGCGAGGGCCGCCAGGCCGCCGGCCATCACGGCAGCCTCAGCGCCGCGCCGTACAAGGAGAAGTCGGGCTCCCATGGTTGATCAAGACATGCTCGAAAACGACCAGCCGCTGCTGGTCGCGGAGTCCCTCAGCAAATCCTACGGCCGCATTGCCGCGTGCCGCGACGTGTCGTTCTCGCTCTACCCCGGCGAGGTGCTGGCGATCGTCGGCGAATCCGGTTCGGGCAAGTCGACGTTGCTGCAAATGCTGTCGGGCCAGCTCGCGCCGAGCGCCGGCCACGTCTCCTATCGGATGCGCGACGGCATCACCCGCGATCTCACAACCTTGGGCGAAGCCGAGCGGCGCTTCCTGTTCCGCACCGATTGGGGCTATGTGCACCAGGATCCCGCGCAGGGCCTGCGCATGGCGGTTTCGGCCGGCGCCAATGTTGGCGAGCGGCTGATGGCGGTGGGCTGGAATCACTACGGCCGCATTCGCGACACCGCGTCGGACTGGTTGACGCGCGTCGAGATCGACATCGCTCGCATCGACGATGCGCCGCGCACCTATTCCGGCGGCATGCGTCAGCGCCTGCAGATCGCCCGCAATCTCGTCACCGAGCCACGGCTGGTGTTCATGGACGAGCCGACCGGCGGCCTCGACGTCTCCGTGCAGGCCCGCCTGCTCGACCTCGTGCGCAGCCTCGTCGCCGAGCTGCATCTCGCCGTCATCATCGTGACCCACGATCTCGCGGTGGCGCGGCTGTTGTCGCATCGCGTGATGGTGATGAAGGGCGGCCGCGTCATCGAAACCGGTCTCACCGACCAGGTGCTCGACGATCCGCGCGAGCCCTATACCCAGCTCCTCGTCTCCTCGATTCTGCCGCCATGAGCTTTCCCCAATGAGCTTTGCAATGACCGCCATGATCGACATCGCCGCCGCGAAAAAGACCTTTACGATGCACCTGCAAGGCGGCATCGAATTGCCCGTCGTCAGCGGCGTGACCTTCCACGTCAATCCCGGCGAATGCGTCGTGCTGTCGGGGCCATCGGGCGCCGGAAAATCGTCGATCCTAAAGATGATCTTCGGCAATTACCGCTGCGATTCCGGCCGCATCGGCATCCGCCATCGCGGCGCGGTGGTCGATCTCGCCACCGCCGAGCCGCGGCAGGTGCTGAACATCCGCCGTTCCACGATCGGCTATGTCAGCCAGTTCTTGCGCGCGGTGCCGCGGGTTGCGACCATCGATGTCGTCGCCGAGCCGCTGATCGTCAACGGCATGGCCCGGGCCGAAGCGCAAGCGCGCGCCGGCGCGTTGTTGCACCGCCTCAACATTCCCGAGCGCCTGTGGCAGCTTCCGCCCGCGACCTTCTCCGGCGGCGAGCAGCAGCGCGTCAACATCGCGCGCGGTTTCATCTCGGAGCTGCCGATCCTGCTGCTGGACGAACCCACCGCCTCGCTCGATGCGGCCAATCGCGCCGTCGTGGTCGAGCTGGTCGCCGAGAAAAAACGCCAGGGTGTCGCCATGGTCGCCATTGTCCATGACGACGAAATCCGCCATCTGATTGCCGACCGTATCGTTGACGTCACCAGTTTTGCCGCCGCCGCCTGAGGGAAGAGGGAAATGAACGCCAAGCCGAAGGAATCCGTGATCGCCAACGCCAGGATCGTGCTGGCTGACCGGGTGATCGAGCAGGGCTGGCTCGCTCTTGCCGACGGACGCATCGCCGAGATCGGCGAGGGCAGGGCGCCCTCGGGCGCCGAGGACGCCGGCGGCGATCTCATCATGCCCGGCCTGATCGAGCTCCACACCGACCATCTCGAAGCACACTACGTGCCGCGCCCAAAGGTGTTCTGGAATCCGGTTGCGGCCGTGATCTCCTATGACGGCCAGCTCGCGACCTCGGGCATCACCACCGTGTTCGACTCGCTCCGGGTCTGGCGCGAGGACGGCGCCGAGGAAGTCGATGGCCGTGCCGGCGTGCTCGCCGCCGCGATCACGACCGCGCGCGACGCCAGCCTGCTGCGCGCCGACCACTTCCTGCATCTGCGCTGCGAAATCCCGATGCCGAGCGTGGTCGAGGAAGCCAAGGAGCTGATCGACCGTCCGGACGTCAAGCTGATGTCGCTGATGGACCACACCCCCGGCCAGCGCCAGTTCCGCGACGAGGTCAAGCTGCGCGACTACTATCGCGGCAAGGGCGGCGGCAAGACCGATGCCGAGCTCGACGAGCTGTTCGCAAAGCGCTTCGAGTATCAGAAGCTTTATGCTGCGGCCAACATGCGCGAGATCGTGGCGCTGGCGCATGAGTACAAGATCCCGCTCGCGAGCCATGACGACACCACCGAGGAGAACGTCGCGGACGCCGTGCGCGATCGCGTTTCGGTGGCGGAATTTCCGACCACGCTGGAGGCTGCGCGCGGCCTGCACCAGGCCGGCATCGACATCCTGATGGGCGCACCGAACGTCGTGCGCGGCGGCTCCCACTCCGGCAATATCGCCGCAGTCGATCTCGCCCGCGAGGGTCTGCTCGACATCCTGTCGTCGGACTACATTCCGTCCAGCCTGCTGATGGCCGCGCTGCAATTGCCGGAGCATGTGCCGGCGATCAGCCTGCCTGCGGCGGTTCGCACCGTGACCAAGGCACCGGCCGAGGCGGTTGGCCTCACCGACCGCGGCGAGGTCGCGACCGGCAAACGAGCCGATCTGATCCGCGTGCACGTGGCCGGCAGCGTTCCCGTGGTCCGCAGTGTCTGGCGCGAAGGACACCGCGTGGCATGAGCGAAACCGCGACCATGGCGCAGGATGCGGCCGGCGGGATCGGGCCCGGGCGGCTCGTGCTCGTGGTCGGTCCGAGCGGCGCCGGCAAGGACACGCTTTTGCGGCTCGCGCAGGCGGCCTGCGCGGACGACCGCGATGTCGTCTTTCCGCGCCGCGTCGTCACCCGCGCGTCTTCTGCCGACGAGGACAACATTGCGGTGAGCCAGGACGACTTCCGTCGCGGACGTGAGCATGGCGATTTCGCCGTGCATTGGGAGGCGCACGGGCATTCCTATGCCCTGCCGCTCGAAATCAACGACGACATCCGGGCCGGTCGCGCGGTCGTCGCCAATGTCTCGCGCACGGTGATCGGCGCGCTGCGCCAGGCCTATGCCAACGTCATCGTGGTCGCGATCACGGCGCCGCCGGACGTGCTGGCGCAGCGGCTTGCCGCGCGCGCCCGGCACAGCGACGGCAATATCGCCGATCGCCTCGCGCGCAACGTCGACGACACATCGGCCGATGCCGATGTCACCATCCTCAATGCCGGCAGCGCGGAGTATCACAGCCGCCAGCTCGTGCGTGCGATCAGGAATGAAGGCTGGCAGGAGTAGCTGCCGGCACAACAAGGAGAACGGAATGTCGGTGATCGAAACGGTCGAACAGCTGGAAGCCATCTACGGCGCCGTCGGTGACGCTTCGACCGTGAAAGTCGCCGACCACGTCACGCCGCTCTACAGGATCTTCATCGAGAAGGCGCCGTTCGCCGCACTTGCCACCATCGGGCCTGAGGGCATCGACTGCTCGCCGCGCGGCGATCTCCCCGGCTTCGTCCGTATCCACGATCCGAAGACGCTGATGCTGCCGGATCGGCGCGGCAACAACCGGGTCGATTCCTTGCGCAACATCGTGCGCGATCCCAGGGTGTCGCTGATGTTCCTGATCCCCGGTTCGGGCAACGCGGTGCGGGCCAACGGCCGCGCCCATCTCTCCGTCGATCCCGAGTTGCTGGCTTCGTTCAAGGTCGAGGGCAAGGCGCCGCGCAGCGTCATGGTGATGACCGTCGACGAAATCTATTTCCAGTGCGCCCGCGCCATCGTGCGCTCCGACCTCTGGAATCCCGACAAGCGGATCGATCCGAAGACCTTGCCGACACCCGGCCAGATCCTGGCCGAGATGAGCGAGAACAAGGTCGGCGGCGCCGAGTACGATCGCATCTGGCCGGAGCGCGCAGCGGCGACGATGTGGTGATCTTTCTTACCCTCTCCCCCGCCGAAGATGGGGGATATCTCTCCGCGAATTCGGAATCGTAGGGTGGGCAAAGGCGCACTTGCGCCGTGCCCACCATCTCTCCGCGATCGCGACAAATGGTGGGCACGCTTCGCTTTGCCCACCCTACGGCGTTCCCGAGCTTGGAAGAGGGGGCCACCGCGCGCAGCAGTGCCCTAATTAAACGCCATCCCGCCGCTCAGCGCGACCGTCTGCCCGGTCATGTAGGCATTGTCGACCAGCAGCATCACCGCTTTGGCCACCTCGTCCGCCGTGCCGAAGCGGCCGAGCGGGATGCGGCTGACGAGCTGCGGTTGGCCGCTCATCATGTCGGTCTCGATCAGCGAGGGCGCCACTGCGTTGACGGTGATGCCTTCTTTCACCAGCCGCGCCGCATAGCCGCGCGTGAGGCCCTCCATGCCGGCCTTGGATGCGTTGTAATGCGGGCCGATCGAGCCGGCGCCGCGCGCGGCACCCGAGGAGATGTTGACGATGCGCCCCCATCTCTTGGCGCGCATTTCCGGCAGCACAGCCTGCGTGCACAGGAAGACGGACTTCAGATTGACCAGCATCGTCCGGTCGAAATCGTCCTCGGTGAGATCGTCGACGCCGCGCGTGATGGCGATGCCGGCATTGTTGACGAGGATGTCGATCGGCCCGAGCCCGGCCGTAACGCGCTCGACCATTGTGGCCACGGCTTGGCGCTGCGAGACGTCGGCGGCAATTACGATGGCACGGCCGCCTTGCTTGACGATCTCGCCTGCCAGCTGCTCGGCTTGCCCGATCCGCTCGCGGCAGTTGATCGCAACGGCCGCGCCTGATGCGGCCAGCGCACGACAGATGGCAGCACCGATTCCGCGCGAGCCGCCGGTCACGAGCGCCGTGCGCCCGTTCAGATCATTCGCCATGTATGGAACTCCCGAATTGTCCGCTTGGTGGCTGCCGCAGCGTATCACGGCAGGCCGCGTATCCGTGTTGAACTCATCGCGAGATGAATCCGTCTGTCGCCGCTTGCGGCGGGAGAAGCGCCCCAGCGCGCCAAAGCCAAATATGGATAGCCATTTCATTGACCGATCGCGCCAATCGCTCGATATTCGAAGCATCGAAACTGCTCCTCGAGCTTGATGCCGCGACATGAGAACCGATCACCAGCGTAACAGAGGCGACATGCAAGCGTGCATGACGCGGCGCTGTTTCTCGGCGGCCACCGGCGCCTGTTGTTGTTGCTGATCGCCTTCTAGCAACTCCCGCACAGCAAATCTCAAGACAGGAACGCCGGCACTTCGGCGAGCGAGCAGACATGTCTCAAGCCCAATCGAACGCCTACATCATCGAAATCCACGATCGCGCCGCCGGCATCATCACGCGGGATGAGCGCGGCTTCCGCTTCTTCTCCTCCGAGCGCCTGTTCGACAGCCTCGAAGGCCGCCAGTTCCGCTCGGCGCGCGAGGCCGAGCGCGCAGCACGCGCCCTGCTGTCCGAGAAGGGCCGCCGCGCGAATTCCCAACTCTTCGCCAACTGACCCGGAGCACCACGACATGATCACTCGACGACACATCCTCGCAACGACGCTCCTTCTCGCGACCGCTGTCGCCGCGCCCGCGCGCGCCGAGGACAAGCCGGCCGAAATCCGCATCGGCACGCAGAAGGGCGGCTTCTTCCCGGCGGTGCGCCAGCGTCAAACGCTCGAGAATGCCTTCAAGCCGCTGGGTATCGAGGTCAAGTGGATCGACTTCCAGTTCGGTCCGCCGCTGCTGGAGGCCATCAATGTCGGCAGCGTCGATTTCGGCTTCGTCGGCGACACCCCACCGATCTTCGCCCAGGCGGGCGGGGCCAAGATCCGCTATGTCGCGGCGGTGAAGTCCGAAGGCGACAATCAGGCGATTATCGTGCCGAAGGACTCGCCGATCGGGACGTTGGCCGATCTCAAGGGCAAGCGCGTCGCCTTCGGCAAGGGATCGAGCGCGCACAATCTCCTGGTCGCTTCGCTCGAAAAGGCTGGCCTGTCCTGGGCGGATATCACGCCGGCGCCGCTCGCGCCCGCCGATGCGACGGCCGCCTTCGTCAAGGGCTCGGTCGATGCCTGGTCGATCTGGGATCCGTATCTGGCGCTCGCCGAATTGAAGGAGAACGCGCGGGTTCTCGCCTTCGACAAGGACGTGCACAAGCCGAACGCCTATTACATCGCCAACACGGATTTCGTTGAGAAGTATCCGTCACTGGTCGCCAAGCTCAACACGACGTTTGCATCCGAAGGCAAGTGGGCGGAAGCGCATCACGAGGAGGTCGCGAAAGCGCAATCCGAGGCGACCGGTGTGGACATCGAGGCGGTCAGACGTTTCGTGAATCGCTCGACTTACAGCGTGGTGCCGCTCGACGCCGAGGTGATCAAGGGCCAGCAAGCCGTCGCCGACCGCTTTGCAAAGCTCGGCCTGATTCCGAAGCCGGTCAACGTCTCCGACATCGTCTGGAAGTGGACGCCGGGCTCCTGAGAGGACTCAGCCCTTCAGCGCTGCCAGTAACTCATCCGGACGCTCGGCCATGATCATGTGGCCCGCGCCCGGCACCACGACGGTCTTCGCATGCGGGATCGCCGCGGCGAGCGCCTTGCCGGCCTTCACCGGCGTCATCATGTCCCGCTCGCCGAGGACGAGCGTCGCAGGCACCTTGACGCTCGCGGCAGCCGCGAGTGCGTTCGCATAAGAATTGCAGGCGGATAAATCCCTGAACAGCACACCCGGCTCGCAAGCTTGAAGCACCGCCTGCGCGCCGCCATGCATCCACAGGCCCGGTGCGAGGCTGCCGCCGAGCTCGGCGTTGAAGCCGAGGCCCCAGATCGACACCATATCGTTTGCATCCTGCGAGTTGGCTTCAGCGGCCTTGAGCAGATCCGGGCCGACCGTCATGGTCGCGGCCGTGCCGATCAGGCTCAGCGCCGAGACCTTGTCGGGGTGACGCGCTGCCGTCTCTAGCGAGATCAGCGATCCCATGGAGTGGCCGATCAGATGCGCCTTGGCCACGCCGGCGGCATCAAGCAGCGCCGCCGTCCAGTCGGCCATCTCGGCGATACTTCCCAGTGAAGGCCCGGCCGAGCGGCCATGGCCGGGGAGATCAGGCGCCAGCACGCCAAAGCCGTGATGGGCGAACCAGCGCGTATGCAGCGCCCAGGTCGAACGATCGAAACCGGCACCATGGAGGAAGACGACCGTGGGCAGGGACTTGTCGAAGTCGCAGCCGCCGGTCGCGACAAACACATCAGTGCCGTTGACGGAAAGCTTCATGGCGTCAGACCTTTTGCGAGATGCGTAGCGCTTGGGCGAGATCGTCGATGATGTCGGACGCCGTCTCGATACCGACGGACAGCCGCACCAGCTCCTCGCCGATGCCGGCGGCCTTGAGCTGCTCGGCATCCATTTGCTGATGCGTGGTCGAGGCCGGATGGATCACCAGCGTCTTGGCGTCGCCGACATTGGCGAGATGACTGATCATGCGCAAGCTTTCGATGAACTTGCGGCCCGCGGGCCGCCCGCCCTTGATGCCGAAGGAGACGATCGAGCCCGCGCCGCGCGGCAGCAGCTGTTTTGCGAGCTGATAGTCTGTGTGGTCCTCGAGCGAGGGATGCAGCACCCAGTCGACGGCCTTGTTGGCTTTCAATGCTTCCAGCACCAGGTGCGTGTTCTGCATGTGCCGGTCCATGCGCACGCCGAGCGTCTCGACACCCTGCAAGAGCTGGAAGGCGTTGGTCGGCGACAGGCAGGCGCCGAAATCGCGCAGGCCCTCGGTGCGCGCGCGCATGATGAAGGCGCTCGTGCCGAACTGCTCGTCGAAGACGATGCCGTGATAGCCGCCATAGGGTTCGGTCAGCACGCCGAACTTGCCGGAGCCGCGCCAGTCGAAGCGGCCGCCGTCGACGATGGCGCCGCCGATCGCGATGCCGTGGCCGCCGATCCATTTGGTCGCCGAATGCATGACGATGTCGGCGCCGAGCTCGATGGGGCGGCTGAGATAGGGGGTGGCAAAGGTGTTGTCGATCAGCAGCGGAATCTTCGCCTGATGCGCGATCGCCGCGACCTCCGGAATATCGAGCACCTCGAGTCCGGGATTGCCGATGGTCTCGCCGATCACGAGCTTTGTGTTCGGCTTGATCGCCGCGCGGAATGCGTCGAGATCGCGCGGCTTGACGAAGCTGGTGGTAATGCCGAAACGCGGCAGCGTGTGCGCCAGCAGATTGATGGTGCCGCCATAGAGCGAGCTCGACGCCACGATGTGGTCGCCGGCGCTCAGCAACGTCGCGATGGCCAGATGCATCGCGGCCATGCCGCTCGCGGTGCAGATCGCGCCGACGCCGCCCTCCAGCGCCGCGAGCCGCTCCTCCAGCACGCCGGTGGTCGGATTGGAGATGCGCGTGTAGATGTGGCCGGCGCGTTCGAGATTGAACAGCGCGGCGGCGTGGTCGGAATCCTGGAACACGTAGGACGTGGTCTGGTAGATCGGCACCGCGCGGGCGCCGGTCGCGGGATCAGGATGCTGGCCCGCATGCAGGCTCAGGGTCTCGAAGGCAGGCGGTTTCGGCGCGGGCATGCGTGGCCTCGTTGGTCGGTCGGCGGAGGCGGTCGTTGTGCCACAAAACCGCGCGCCAAGTCAGCCCATTGACAGCGTCGCGTGATGTCGTGCAGCGCTAGCCGCCGATCGCGTGCTCGATGATCCCTGTCTCGCGCAAGAGTATCTCCACGACTTCCTGCTCGCGGCGCGGACCGAGCCTCGTCCGAACGGCAGAGACCGTCATCGCCGCGGCGGGGCGGCCGTCCGGGGTCTTGATCCAGGTTGAGATCGATTTCGTGCCCTGCACGAGACCGATCTCCCTCATACCGTATCCCAGCCGCCGCGCCGCGGTGACCTCGCCGAGCACCGTCGCAACGTCGGTCCGGTAGGACTCAAATCTCTTCTCGTTGGCTGCGACGATTTTTCGCGCGTCCTGCGCCGGCATCGCCGCGAGGATGGCAACGCCTGCACTGGAGACGCCGAGCGGCCGGCGCGCGCCGACCTCGATCGACAGCACCTGAATCGGATAGATGCCGATCCTGCGATCGACGCACAGCGTGTCGTTGCCGGTCCGCACCGTCAGGAACAGCGTGTCGCCGATCTCCGCGGAGGCGCGCCGCAGCGACGGAGTTGCGGCGACCAGCAGCCGCGAGGGCCGCGCCCTTGCGAGCGCCAGCTCCGGCACCTGGTTGCCGATCGCGTAGCGGCCAGTCTTGCCATGCCGTTCGACGATGCCTTCCTCGATCAGCACGTGGACGATGCGATGCACGGTCGGACGGGTGAGGCCGGTTGCCCGCACGACCTCGGCCAATGGCACACCATCCTCGCGGCCTGCGGCAAGAATGCGCAGCACGGCCAGCGCGCGCCGGATCGCCTGCGCACCTTGTCGCGGCTCTGCGGAACTGTTGGCGGGCTTGCGCGTCTTGTCCATAATATGGACAAGAACGCCACAATTCGCTCGACAGGTAAAGCGCGCATCTGGAGATTGCGCCGCGATCGGGCGCCATGCACGACAGGCAACGGCACTCGAAGTGAATTGGAAGCGCCGCCGGGAGGTTAACATGAGATTAATCTGGATTGCCATAGCAGCCGCAGCCGCGATGCTGGCGGGACCCGCCTCGGGCCAGCAATGGCCGGCGCGCAACGTCAAGCTGATCGTGCCCTATCCGGCCGGCGGCAACGTCGACAGCGCGGCGCGCATCATCGCCGACAAGCTCCAGGAAAAGCTCGGCCAGCCCTTCATCATCGAGAACAAGGCCGGCGCCGGCGGCATGATCGCGGGCGAAGCCTTCGCGAAATCTGCGCCGGACGGCTACACGCTGTTCGTCGGCGCCAACGGCCCGGTGCTGTTCGCGACCGAAATCAACAAGCGCGAGGCCTATAGCTGGAAGAAGGACTTTCTTCCCATTTCGACGATCTCGATGACGCCGCTGGTGCTCGAGGTCCATCCGTCGGTGCAGGCAAACAATTTCAAGGAATTCATCGACCTCGCCAAGCGCGAGCCCGGCAAGCTGACGATGGCTTCGCCCGGTCCCGGCACCACCAACCACCTGCTCAGCGAGCTGATGCAGTCGAACCTCGACCTGCAATGGGTCACCGCGCATTACCGCGGCAACGCGCCTGCGATCAACGATCTGCTCGGCGGCCAGGTGCAGTTCGCGTTCGACCAGCTCACGGTCAGCCTCCAGCACATCAAGGCCGGCCTGTTCCGCGCGCTCGCGGTGACGAGCCCGCATCGCCTGAAGTCGCTGCCCGACGTCCCGACCTTCGCCGAGCTCGGCTACAAGGACTTAGACGGCCAGACCTTTACGGGCCTGTTCGCGCCCGCAGGCACGCCGGCGCCTGTCGTCGACAAGTTGCACGAGACGCTGGTCGCGATCCTGAAGGACCCCGGCGTGGTCGACAAGTTCGAGAAGCTCGGCGGCGAAGCCACGCCGATGACGCCGGACGAGTTCAAGGCCTATCTCGAGCGCGAGGACGCCAAGTGGATTCCGGTCGTGCGCAAGGCCAACATCAAGGCTGACTGATCGATGCGGATCGACCCCACCGAGCTTGGCGCGGAGCGCATCTACCGGCTGATGACCGGCATCGTGGTGCCGCGCCCGATCGCGTGGGTGACGAGCCTGTCGCGCAGCGGCGTGCTCAACCTCGCGCCGTTCAGCGCCTTCACCTTCGTCTCGCAGAAGCCGCCGATGCTGGCCATCAGCGTCGGCCGCAAGGGCGCCGACTACAAGGACACCGCGCACAACATCCTCGACACCGAGGAATATGTGATCCACATCGCCGATACGCCGCTGATGTCAGCGGTGCACGACAGCTCCGTCGAGCATCCGCCTGAAATCAGCGAGGTCGCGGAGCTCGGCCTGGAAACGCGCGCGAGCGAGCGCATCAAGGTGCCACGCCTTGGCGCTGCGCCGGTCGCGATGGAGTGCCGCTTCCGGCAATGCCTCGAGTTCGGCGAGGCGCGGAGCCGGCTCATCGTCGGCGAGGTCGTGATGCTCCACATCCGCGACGGCCTCGTGAACGACGGCAAGGTCGAGACCAAGGCGCTCGACCCGATCGCGCGCATCGGCGGACCGCGCTACGCCCGGCTCGGCGAGATCGTGACGCTGAACACCGTCTTCCAGACTCCCAAATCGAAAGACTGAGCGCGCAGCCTTGGGCCGCGCCTGAAGACCATTGGAGAACAACCATGCGACTCGTGAGCTATCTGGTGGATGGAGAGCCGCGCTACGGCGCGGCCGTCGCGGGCGGCGTGGTCGATCTGACGAAGCGGATCGGCCGCGACTTCTCCGACGTGAAGGCGCTGATCGCCGCCAATGCGCTCGCCGACGCGCAGGAAGCGGTGGCCGGCGCGACGCCCGATTACGAATTGGAAAAGCTCGTCCTGCTGCCGCCGGTGCTGGCGCCGGAAAAGCTCTGGTGTATCGGCGTCAACTACGCCGAGCGCAACGCGGAATACAAAGACAATTCGGACCTGCCCAAATATCCCAGCCTGTTCGTGCGCAGCATGTCGTCGATGACCGGCTCCGGCCAGCCGCTCGAGAAGCCAAAGGTGTCCGAGCAGCTCGACTATGAGGGCGAGCTCGTCATCGTGATCGGGCAGGGCGGCCGTCACATCCCGCGCGAAAAAGCCTTCGCGCACATCTTCGGCATGACGCTGTGCAACGAGGGCACGATCCGCGACTGGTTGCGCCACGGCAAGTTCAACGTCACCCAGGGCAAGAACTTTGATCGTTCCGGCAGCATCGGCCCGTGGCTCGTCACGGCGGACGAGCTCGATCCGCGCGGGCCGCACGACATCGTCACGCGCGTCAACGGCGAGGTGCGGCAGCAGGACACGACCGAACGGCTGATGTTCCCGTTCGATTTCCTGATCTCCTATCTCTCGACCTTCGCGACCCTGAAGCCCGGCGACATGATCGTGACGGGCACGCCGACAGGCGCGGGCGTCCGCTTCGATCCGCCGCGTTGGCTGAAAGTTGGCGATGTCGTCGAAGTCGAGTCGAGCGGCATCGGCGTGCTGCGCAACGTCGTCGCCGCGGAGCGTTAGGCCATGCTGGATGCCGCCACGATCGAACGCCTTGCCGCGCGCCTCGATGAGGCCGAGCGCACCAAGGCGCTGATCCCGATGTTCTCGAAGGAGTTTCCCGAGTTCAGCATCGAGGATGCCTACGCCGTCCAGCGCGCCTGGACCAGGCTTCAGCTCGGCCGCGGCCGGGTTATCAAGGGCCACAAGATCGGCCTGACCTCGAAGGCGATGCAGAATGCGGTCGGCATCTCCGAGCCCGATTACGGCGTGCTGTTCGCCGACATGTTCTATGCCGACGCCACGCCCATTCCGTTCGACCGCTTTCACGCGCCGCGGATCGAGGTCGAGCTCGCCTTCGTGCTGAAGGCGCCGCTGCGCGGTCCCGACTGCACCATCTTCGACGTGCTCAACGCCACCGACTACGTCACGCCCGCGCTCGAAATCCTGGAAACGCGCATGCATCGCGTCGATCCCGAGACCGGCAAGACGCGAAAAGTCATGGACACGATCTCGGACAATGCGGCGAATGCCGCGCTGGTGCTGGGCGGCCGGCCGTTCCGTCCCCTGGATGCGGACCTGCGCTGGATCGGCGCGCTCTTGTTCCGCAACGGCGAGGTCGAGGAGACCGGGCTTGCCGCCGGCGTGCTCAATCATCCAGCCAATGGTATCGCCTGGCTCGCCAACCGCCTCGCGCCGCATGACGAACACCTCGCGGCCGGCGAGGTGGTGCTGGCGGGATCGTTCACGCGTCCGGTCGACATCCGCCGCGGCGACACGTTTCACGCCGACTACGGCGCCTTCGGCTCGGTGTCGTGCCAGTTCGTCTGAACCAACAATAAAAGGGAGCGCACCATGACAGGCCAAACGCGGCGCAAGAGCATCCATATCGGCGGCTTCAAGCACGCCAACCCGATCCCGAACGCCTGCCGCATCGGCAATCTCGTGATGTCCGGCGTCATCCTCGGCCGCGATGCGGCCGGCGCGATGCCCGCGAGCCTCGACGCGCAATGCGCCAACATGTTCGCGCATATGAAGGCGACGGTGGAGGCCGCCGGCGGCACCACGGACGACATCATCAAGATGACGGTGTGGCTGAAGGATCGTACGCAGCGCGGTCCGGTCAATGTCGAGTGGCTGAAGATGTTTCCGGACGAGCATTCGCGTCCCGCACGCCACGCGTTGCCGATGGACAACATGGACGGCGGCGCACTCGTGCAGTGCGACTTCACCGCCGTGATCGACTGAAGGAGCAATAGCGCATGCCGACCTATCTGCCGTTCGATCCCAATCCGCGCCGCCCGGTCAAGGCACCGCCGCCGAAGACCGTCGACAGCCAGTTTCACGTGCTGGGTCCGATCGACAAATATCCGGAGCGTCCCGGTGCGGCCTATCGGATGCCGACCGCGACGTGGGAAGCGGCACTGCGCGTGCACAAGACGCTCGGCATCGAGCGCGGCATCATCGTGCAGACCACGACCTACGGCGCGGATCATTCCGTCGTGCTCGACGGCCTTGCCGCGATGGGCCCGAACTATCGTGGCTGCGCCAACGCGCTGGTGTTCGCGGAGGCCAACGATGCCTATCTCACAAAACTGCATGATGCCGGCGTGCGCGGCGCGCGCTTCAGCTTTCGACAGGAACTGGGCGCGGTGCTGTCAGACCAGGACTTTGCACGTGCGATCGCACGCATCCGCGAGCTCGGCTGGTACGTGAAAATCCAGCCGGAGAAGGACGGCATCATCTCCAGCGTCGCCAAGTACGAGAACCTCGACGTGCCCGTGCTGATCGACCACATGGCGCGGCCGGTGCCCGCGAATGGCAAGGACGATCCGAATTTGCGCAAGATGCTGGAGCTGCTCAAGAAGGGCAATTTCTGGGTCATGCTCTCGCTCGGCGAGAAGACCTCGCAGGTTGGTCCTCCCTATGACGACGTGATCCCGATCGCGCGCACCTATATCGAAGCCGCCATCGACCGCTGCGTCTGGGCCAGCGACTGGCCGCATCCGGTCTCCGTCAAGCAGCCGCCGAACGACGCCGATCTGCTCGAGTTGATGTTCCGCTTCGCGTCCGACGATGCCGAGTTGGAGAAGATCCTGGTGCACAATCCGGCAAAGCTGTTCGGCTTCCCGGATTAGGGCCTCTTCGTCATTGCGAGGAGCTCGCGACAAAATTGCGAGGCAATTTTGCGCTGGCGACGAAGCAATCCAGACTGCCGCCAGGCAAACGGTCTGGATTGCTTCGCTGCGCTCTCTATGACGGGCGTGGTGCCCGCGCTTACGCCGCCGGCTGCTTCGCCAGTCTGTCCCGCAGCTCGGCCGCGATCTCGAACGAGCGCAGCCGCGCGGCGTGGTCGTAGATCTGCCCCGTGGTCATCAGCTCGTCCGCGCCTGTTTCGGCGATCAGCGCCTTCAGCTTCGCTTCGACGACGGCAGGCGAGCCGACCGCGGAGCAGGACAGCGACTGGCCGACGCCGGCCTTCTCCGCCGGCGACCACAGCGCGTCCATGTCGTCGACCGGCGGCGGCAGCGGGCCGGGGGTGCCGCGGCGCAGATTGATGAACTGCTGCTGCAGCGATGAGAACATCCGCTGCGCCTCGGCATCGCTGTCGGCGGCGAACACGTTGACGCCGACCATCGCATAGGGCTTGTCGAGCTGCGCCGATGGCTCGAAGCGCGCGCGATATTCGCGCAGCGCCGGCATCATCATCTGCGGCGCGAAATGCGAGGCGAAGGCGAAGGGCAGGCCGAGCATCGCCGCCAGCTGCGCGCCGAAGGTGCTCGATCCCAGGATCCACAGCGGCACCTTCGTTCCCATGCCGGGCACGGCGCGGATCGCCTGGTTCGGCTGCACGTCGCCGAGCAGCGCCTGCAACTCCAGCACGTCATGCGGAAAGTTCTCGGAACTGGTGGCGAGGTCGCGCCGCAGCGCCCGCGCGGTGAACTGGTCGGTGCCCGGCGCGCGGCCAAGCCCGAGATCGATGCGGCCCGGATAAAGCGAGGCCAGCGTGCCGAACTGCTCGGCGATGACCAGCGGCGAATGGTTCGGCAGCATGATCCCGCCGGACCCGACGCGGATCGTCTTTGTCCCGCCCGCGACGTGCCCGATCACCACCGACGTCGCCGCGCTCGCGATCCCCGTCATGTTGTGATGCTCGGCGAGCCAGAACCGCTTGAAGCCCCAGGCCTCGGCATGCTGGGCGAGATCGAGCGAATTGCGAAACGCCTGCGCCGCATCGCCGCCTTGGCGGATGGGCGCGAGGTCGAGCACGGAGAAGGGGATCATGGGGGCTGCCGGAGTGGAGGATCTGCGCGATCATGCGCGGCTGGAGCGTCACATGTAGTGTCAGCGCGCAGGATGGGTAGTGCGCTTGCGAAACCCATCCTGCTTCGTCAACTGAGAGCGCTTCGACGGGCTTCGCGCCCCCCATCCTGGGGCCCGTTCGAATGGCCAGTATCTGGTTCACAACACCGTTATTGCGGCCTGTGGGAGCCTTCGTCTCAACTGGGCGTTTTGCGCTTGTTGTTGTACCCTCGGCGCAGCCACTGCACGGTTGTTCAGGAGGAACCGACATGACCCTGATCGTCTTCAACCGCCGCCGCCTCCTTGCTGCCGGCGGCTCCGTCCTGGCAACGGGTGTTTTGACAAATGCGGTTTCGGGGCTGCTGTTGCCGGCCCGCGCGGATGGCCTCGCGCCGACCGAGACGATGTCGGGCGGGGCGAACAACTACCGCAAGGGCGCGGCGATCGTGGACCGGATCGGCAAGGGCGGTTTCTGGATGAGCGGTACCGTGCGCCGCGCCGGCGACGGGGCTCCGCTTGCCGGGCAGCGCATCCAGATCTGGGCGCACACGACCGAAGGTCAGGAGCACGAGCCGCAGAGTCACGGCGCCACGCTCACCGACAAGGACGGAAAATTCCGGCTCGAGATGCCGCAGATCATTCCGATCTTCGGCCAGCCGCATGGTCACCTCGCCTATGACAGCGGTGAATTCAAAACCGTCTTCCTGCGGCCGGTGATGCGGAGCGCAAAGGAAACCAGCCTCGAGGCGCACTTCGTCCTTCAGCCGGCCTGACAGCGTTGCAAGAGAAGGGGAGGAGATCGGCCCGGGCGACCCTGATCTGGGTCGCCCTTGCTTTGGCCGTTGGCGTGCCGATCGCCGCAGCGGCAGGCAGCGAGCAGCTCGCATGGCGCGGTCCGGTCTACATCCTGGCCGGCTTCGCCGGGATCATCGCCCTCGGTCTTGTGCTCGTTCAGCCGTTGCTGATCGGCGGATATTTGCCGGGACTGTCGGCTTATCGTGGACGGCGTGCCCATCACTGGATCGGCGGCGCGCTGGTGCTGGCGGTGGTGATCCATGTCGCCGGCCTCTGGATCACCAGCCCGCCCGACATGATCGATGCCCTGACCTTTTCATCGCCGACGCCGTTCTCCCCCTTCGGCGTGACCGCCATGTGGGCCATCTTCGCGGTCGCGCTTCTGGCTCTCTTGCGTCGGCGCTTGGGTCTGCGGCTGCGCACCTGGCGCATCATCCATATTCCCCTCGCGATCGTCATCGTCGCAGGGAGCGTCGCCCATTGCCTGCTGATCGAGGGGACGATGGAGACAATTTCCAAGGTGGCGCTCTGCGCGCTCGTTCTCGCAGCAACCGTCAAAGCCATGGTTGACCTGCAGGTGTGGCGAAAGCAAAGGGCGTTGCGCGGCGAGAGCTCGTAGCCCGGATCGAGCTTGCGCTCCATCAGGGCTACGCCATTTCGTGTGGGACGTTCAGCCCAGCGGTCCCGGGGTCCAATCGTCTCCTGAAAGCGGGATAACTCTTACTTCACGAATGACTCCCAGCTCCAGGCTTGGATCGAAATGGCGCATCGTCCGCTCGTTGAAGTCAATGATGCGGCCAGGCCTCAACGGCCCCACGTCATTGATCTTGACGATGACTTTCTTGCCGACGGCCTCGACGAGAGCATATTTCGGCCTTGCGCCAAATTGGACCCCACCAAATTTCCTGCGCAAACTCGTCTTGATGGCAGCCGCCCAGACAGAGGGATCATAGCGCTCGCCGGAGGCTGTGCTCGGACCGCCCTCTTCCTTACCGGGCTTGAACGGATTGTACATGGATGCAGCGCCAACGACCGCATCCCCAGAGGCGGCATCGACGACGGCGATTGAGTGAACTCCACCCGCTTCACTTCGAGCAACGGTAACGGAAACGGCAAGCGCAATCAGGGCGCCGCAAATTGCGGCGCTCGAGCGGAACAACATCATAACTCCTGTGATTTTTTCGATCGTCGGTTCCGATATCGCAAGCATCGGCAAGCGAACGCGGAAGCGTTCACGAATTTGCGCCAATGCTTTGCGGAGTTTCGAGCCAACCCCTGGCTACGGAACCGTTGTGCGAACCAGAGTGGTTCCCACGCAGTGTTTTAGGTTGCCACTGACTAAGACAGAGAATGCGTCAGCAGCATGACCTGATGGAACCTGGCGAGCGGCGTTGGCCAACTGCTGACACGCCCGCGCTCATCGACTCGTCGGGCAAAACACCTGCCTCTCGTACAAACCCGTCAAGCCTATCCCACAAAAATATTCCACTTTACCGAAATTCGGAATTACGGCATTCTCTTCGCCGTCCCGGTCCGCGGAGAGGGGGCGATCGTACGTCGTAACGAACGTGGACCGGGGTGCGGTGGACGCGGCAGCGCCGGGCACGCGAAGGCGGGACCAGGGCGAGATGAACCTCGTGAGGTCTTGACTGCGTGCAGACGGACGGCGCCAACGCCTTGCGAAGTCCTTCGGGGCGATGCGGGGCGAGCTGCGTACGGCAAAACCGTGTGGTCCTGACCGTCGTTGCTACGGTCAAGCCTTGCGGAGATGGATCGGGACTCGACCGGGTCGCGGGGCATCGCCAATTCGCGAGGTGACGGAGGCCAGAACGAACTCGGCTCCGGGGAGAGCGCGCATAAGCCGTCAACCCATCGCGCAGGGAAGGCCGGGTGTTTTCCGGCCCACCTGTTTTCCGCCTGCGCATTTGCGTGTGCAAATTCTTGGCGCAGCGGACCTACGGGTGCCAGCCGGCACCCGGCCTTCCCTGCGCCCTCTTCACTTCAAGAGGGGCCGGAATGACGCAAAACTCGGGCATCTGGTGCCGCGAGAATGCCGCGTCGTGCGTGATTTGAGAATGGTTCTGTCAGAGAGGATTGATGGAGACGCTGGCGCGTGTCGCCCAGAGTCCACACCGCGCTGGAAATCTCCAGCTTGCGTGTCGCAAACGGTCGCACGCGCGGACGCGGTCTCTTTGCGCTTTCCCGATCAGGATTCATAGTGTCCGCCGATGATTTGCAACCGAGGGGCGAGGTATCAAATGACAGCGCGTAAGTGTTTTATCGTGGCTGCGGGCTTGATGACGGCGGGCGCTGCCCATGCCGAGGACATTCCATCCAACGCCGAACTGTTTCGCATGCTCAAGGCGCAGCAGCAGACGATCTCCGAGCTGCGGGCCGAATTGAAGCAGGCGAAACAGGAGCGGCGCGCTGCCACTCCGCGCGAGACGGCTGCACCGACCGTCAGGCCAGCCGGACGTGACGTCGCGACGGTGGCGGCCACGCCGCCCGCGCAAGCCTATGCGATGTACAACAAGGGGCCTGCAGTCGTGCCGACGCGTAGTGGCGGTGCCTATGTCGGCGTTTTCGGCGGCGGCGGCAGCCGGGGCGGCACTGATGTCAGCCAGTTCGGTACCGTCTTTATCCCCGAGGCCGCCGGCGGTCCCCTGGCTGTCGACGCCACGGGACGCACCAGCAGTGGTGGCGTTGGGTTCGGCGGTGCGCAGCTCGGTTACGAGTGGTCGTATGGAGCGCATCTGCGGCCCGCCCTCGAGATCGAAGGCTTTTATTTGGCGGGTAACCAGCCGCGTGCGACGCTGGCGAACCCCACCGTGCGGCTTATCGAGCGCTCCTTCGACGATACATTCCCCACCCGCACCACGGTGCTTCTGGCGAACATGGTTGTCGGCTTCAACACGCCCTATCAAGGCGTCACGCCCTATATCGGCGGCGGCATCGGGGCCGCCAATGTCTCCATCAACGGTGCCTCGTCCACCCAGACCGACCCGGCCGAGCCTGGCATCAACCACTTCAATGCGCGCGCGGACTCCTCGGCCTGGACCTTTGCCGCACAGGCCAAGGCCGGTGCGCGCTTCGCCCTCGGCAACAGCGGCGCCTATCTGTTCGGTGAGTACCGCTATTTGTATGTCGGTAGCGTCAATCAGGTTTTCGGCTCGACCGTCGATCCCGCTCATGCGTCGACCAGCCCGTGGACGGCCAGCTTAGGCGGGACGTCCCAGCATCTCGCAGCCGGCGGCGTCGGCTTCGGCTTCTAGCCGAGCTTGAGTGGAGCTTGATCCTCGCGAGAACCGTCGCCCTCTTCGCGGAAGAGGGTGACGGACGGAAGCAAAACTCGGGCATCTGGCGCCGCGAGAATGCTGATCTGTGCGTGATTGAACCCAGAAAATGGTGCTGCCAGACAGGATTGAACTTAGGAACTAATCCTGAACTGTATTGATTCTTCTATGTTTTTCGATCCGGCGATATGACTTTGTGTGGCACTCTTTGGTGGCGCTATCGCGATAATGTACCCTGGAGGCCCCAACATTGCATCAGGTTTTCCAGGTGCTGCCCTGACGCTTGCCGGAGGCAAGCGCGGCGCGCTGCGACGGATTTCGCCGGGCGACGGTAGCAAGCTCCGCTCTGAGCCTGAGGACGAGTCCGGCTTTGGCTGGCGTCGCTTTGGTATTCTGCAAGAACTTCCACAGCAGATCTATCGGTACGTCGGCCTTTGAGCAGGTTCGCCCAATATACCGAATATCCGAGAGGTGGAGTGTGCCCAAGATGGCTAGGTCGGCGGCTTCCCACTCCCGTCAGCGGGTAGAGGATCGACAGCCAGAAGCTGTGAATGACAGAAGTCTAGGCTGGACAGCACCCCGCTTAGGCCCCCGTCTTCCATAGAATCAATCTATAACCACAGCGGATCGAATTTCGTTTGTGACCGCAACGGATAACGCCCATCGCGGCAACAGCGTGCCTTTCGGCCGAGGACGACCTCGCCACTTGCCTGAGCATGAAACCATTTCCATGAGCAATGACGCCCTGAACGCAATCTGTCCCTACTACACAATGTACCCACTCGACTTTCCTCTGCGTGTCTTAAAAACGCACGGCAAGCGGGGCGACTGGGTGATAGATCCGTTTTGTGGGCGCGGCACTACAAATTTCGCGGCTCGGCTCCTCGAAATGCCTTCCGTGGGTGTCGACAGCAGTCCGGTGGCGGCAGCTCTCGCTCAGGCGAAGCTTGCGACAGCCGACCCAAAACAAGTTGTGGCTTGTGCCCGCTCCATTCTTGAAGCTGCAAAAGAACCCGAGCGAGTGCCCTCAGGCAAGTTTTGGAAGCTCGCGTACCATGAAAGTACCCTCGTTCGTCTCTGCCAGTTGCGCGAGGCACTACTCGCAGAATGTTCGTCGCCGGCAAGGGTGCTACTGCGCGCAATAATCCTTGGTGCGCTCCACGGGCCACGACCAAAGGGGACACCTTCATACTTCTCGAACCAGTCCCCGCGCACGTTCGCGCCGAAGCCAGACTACGCGGCGAGATTCTGGACTCGACAGGGGATGCGCCCGGACAAAGTCGACGTGCTGTCGATAATTCAAACCCGGGCGGAACGCTACCTCGCTGAGCCGCCGCCCAAGGTCAACGGCTTGGTGCAACTCGGAGACAGCCGAAAGGCGGCCACTTTCAACGACGTTCCCAAGGCACGCTTCGTGGTCACATCACCTCCATACTTTGGCATGCGCACCTACCTGCCAGATCAATGGCTCCGGCTCTGGTTTCTTGGTGGCCCAGACCACGTTGATTACCGTTATCCGGAGGGGCAGCTTGAGCACTCGGGCGCGGACCACTTCGCGACCGAGATGCGGCGAGTTTGGAGGAATATGGCCTTGCACACGACTGAAGGAGCGCGGCTGATCATCCGCTACGGCGGAATCCATGATCGTGACGCAAGGCCCATGGATGTGCTTAAAATGTCCTTGGCCGACTCCGGCTGGAGGATTGTGGCCGCTAGGGCGGTGCCCGATTCCGATCGCGGTCGCCGACAGGTTCGGCAGTTTCAAGCCAAACCAAAGAAAGCAATCACGGAATATGACGTGTACTGCCACCATGTGGACGGGGATTATCAGTGACGAAGGAAAGCCGGAAAAAGCCGGAGGCCAGCGGCAAGACGCAGCAGTCGGAGGGGAAGCATCTCCACGACTTCGAGAAAGTTCCGTTCGACCACGACACGACTAAGTCGAAGTCCTCCGACGAGGAATTGAACAGCCGGTACGCGAAGGGAGAGGTCCGCATAGTTACCGAACAGGCCCGATATCCCCTGGCTGGAATTCTTGGGATGCTCAGGGATGTGATAGAGGACGAGGACGGCGAGAAAGAGCTACGGTACAAGCTTGATCCGGAATATCAGCGCCGCCACCGATGGAGCAATGAAAGGAAATCGAGGCTCATTGAGTCGTTCTTGATGAACGTGCCGGTTCCACCAGTGTTCCTGTACGAGCGCGATCTGGCTCGCTTTGAGGTGATGGACGGACGACAACGCCTGACTGCACTGAGCGACTTCTACGCAGACAAGTTCGAACTCATTGGGCTGCAGTACTGGTCGGACCTCGACGGCCGCAAGTACTCGCAACTTCCTTCAAAAATCAGAGACGGCATCGATCGGCGCTACATCTCATCAATAATTCTTCTTAAGGAAACAGCGGCCAGCGAGGAGCAGGCCGCCATGCTGAAGAAGATGGTGTTCGAACGCCTCAACTCGGGGGGAGTTAAGCTTGGGAGCCAGGAGACGCGCAATGCCGTCTACAATGGCCCGCTCAATAAACTCTGTCTTGATCTGTCGGAAAACGAGAAGTTTCGACGTATGTGGGGTATCCCGCTCGATCCTAAACCAGAGGAGACGAACGACGACGAAGAGGTTGAGGAGGCCACCGACGATTCGACAACAGCGGGTCTCCGCATGTTTGAGAAGATGGAGGACGCGGAACTTGTGCTGCGCTTCTTCGCTTACCGGAAGATCGGGGAGTTCAAGGCGGGTTTAAACAAGATCTCCGAATTTCTTGACCGGTTCATCGTGGCTGGCAACAAGTTTCCGGAAAAAGGACTCGCCGAATATCGGGCGATGTTTGAAGAGACCATACAGTTCCTTTGGGAGGTGCTGGGGGTCGAAACATTCACCGTTCTCGATCCTTCGAAGCGGAGACCGACAAAGATCGTCTATGACCCGCTCATGTTCGTCGCGAACAGCCCCGGTGTCGTGCCTCATCGGGCCGAACTGGTTGCGAACAAGGTCGTGCTCCGGGATGAGCTAAAGGAAATGTATCAGAAGAACCAAGGCCTCTTCTCTGGTCGTCGTACGAACTTCAAAGATACCCAAGACCGGAATCGCTGCGTGAGCGAAGCCTTCTCCAACGCGATCGCCAAAACTGCGAAATAGATTCGCGAAGGAGCCTATCTGTGCGTTCTACGTTGGACGTATTCACGAAGGAGTTGGAGGAACTACGGGTTCTGGTGGCATCGATCAGCCCGGTCAACGCGGCGCTCGCTAACCACAAGGACTCGCTCGTGCGTAGGTACGTATTTGTCCGCCGCCGGTTTGATTACGCGGCATTCGCCGTTGCTCTGTACGCCTCATTCGAGAAGTTCATCGAAGCCTTCATAGCTGAGTACGCTCATTTTGAGTCGCGGCGCCTTAGCTACGGGGAGTTGCCAACGAAGCTCTTGACGAAGCACCGTTCACGCACGGCCGAGATGTTGTCGCGTGGTCGTATCGGAGAGGGGCGCTATCTTGGCCTCACCGAACTTGAGGTCGTTAAGAACTTGTTCGAGTGTCTGAATGGCGTCAAGCCGTACACCCTGAACAAAGCAGCGGTAATAGCCCACGATGTAAATCTGCGCGTTGGCGAGATCGACAACCTTTTTGCGACCGTCGGCATCGAGAACGTTTGCGATCGTGCCCGCCGAGCGGATGCGCTCATGCACTGGTACCGCGAGACGAAGAACCTTGAAGTTGTTCTACAAGACGGTGTGCCCGCGACCCTCGTCGAGGAACGCATCAAAGATCTAGTCGATCGCCGCAACGAGATCGCACATGGAGGTGACATCCCGACCGAGCTGCCCGGTGAGAACGAGATGAAAGAGGCGATCAGTTTCATGCAAGCCTTCGCACAGTCAATCTTCGCGATCACTGTTGGAGCCTATCTCAAGACACATCACGCGCCCACGTCGCTCGGCCACGTCGAACTTGTGCAAGTACAAAACGATGGCCCATACAAGAAAGGAACCATCGTTGTGATCGAGAAGCCCGCGAAGCGGCTCCTCGTCGGCCAGCCTGTGTTTGTGCTCGTGGACTCTACAGGCGCACGATGGGGCCGCATCCAAAAGCTGCGAGTAAACGACACCGACGTGCATGAAGTGATGCCAGAGACCGACGCTCCGAGGGGAGTCGGAGTTGAGCTGGACTTTAAGTGCCCGAAAGGAGCAAATCTCATTGCTCTGGAGACAGACGACGATGCTGTTTGGAGAGTGTCTGAAGCGGCAGTAGCGCCGTGAGTGTCCGCGGCTGCTCGGCTCGAAGGCGAACGCTCAAGGCGGGCTCAGTTGCCTGCTCTGACGATCTCCATCCTTCCATGAACCGCATTGCTGTGGCTGTGGCCACGTTCAAAATTTGACGCCCGCCCATATGCGTGGTACGCCATGACCATCATCGCTACCATTTGATCAAAGCCCCGCCCTAGGTGGGGCTTTTGTCGTCGACCTATCTGACGCCTCGGCAATCCCGCCGGGGCGTTTTTTGTTTTGGAGGGACTATGACTAACCGCCTTTTCTACGATCCCGATACCGCACGGCCACATGTTGGCTTCAGGTTATCGGTGCACCAACTGGCTGCGCTGGATGAAGCACGCCTGAACCTTCGTCAGGGCAGGTCGGAGTTCGTGAGGCAGGCCGTCGCGGAGCGTCTGCAACGGCTTCAGGCCGCCGCGAAGTAGTCGCCAAAGAGAAAGCCCACGGCGTTCGCCGCGCCATGGGCCTCAATCTCGTTCATTCTTGTTCAACCTGCTGAGATCGAACTGAAAACACTATGCCTGAAACACACTCCGAAATCAACATCAGCCGCGTCCGCCGCGCCATCGACTTCTGGGATGGATTCACCGGTGGTGAAAGGCTGGTCGCTGGCGTGATCGCCGATCACTTCAACTCTGAAGAAGGATATGCCTTCCCGACATATCGATACCTCGAATTCGTCTACGGCTTCAGTCAGACCACAATCTCAAACGCTGTGGAGAAGCTGCGCAAGGGCCTGATGACCGTCGATAATTCCGGAGGAAACAATCGGTACAAACCGGACCCGCAAAAGGTGGAGTCTGTACTCGTCCGCCTCAAAGAGAAGCGTGAGGAATGGAAGCGCAAGAAGTCGGAGGACAGGAAGGCAAAGAAAGTGCTCCACGAGATGGAGCAAGATGCTCCACGAGATGGAGCAGCGGCGCTCCACGAGGCGGAGCCTAATGTCCAACGCAATGCCCAACCGAAAGACCAACACATTCCCGACGAAGCTTCGTCGGGTGTGTCCGCTCGCTCCTCTGAAAGGGAACGCGCCTGCGGCGCTGGCCAGCCGGGCAATGAGAAGCAGGCCAATCAATACCGCCAGACCCGTGAGGAAGCGAAGCGAGATTGGATCGAGCTCAATCGCATCATATCCGGCACATCAGAGGATGCCGAGCACCAACCAGGAAAGCGCTCCGACCGTGGAGCGATGTTTCTCTGGTTCAAGCTGCTGCGCTCTGGCGTCCCGTCGAGCCAGATCGTTCAGGCTGCCGAGAGCTACCGCGATCGGCAAAGATCAAACGGCCAGTGGGTGGCAGGCGTCGCCGGCTTCCTTGCTAAGTTTGATCAGGAAATGCGCGAGGACGGGACCTACCCTGAGACCGAGCGGCACGCTGCTAACGACAACCAGCACTTCCGAGCCGCCAGCGGCGACGACGATCTCAACCGAGGCGTTGAGGTTGATGTCTAACCCATGACCGGCAGCACACGTCACGCTGCCGGTCCCCTTCACCCCTCAGTCGGTGCCTGCCCCCCAGGGCGCACCGGATCATCATCACCCACATTCATCTCAATGCCGGGCCGCCAGACAGCACCACCGGCCGAAAGCGTTTGCCATGACCACTTCACTGGACCAGCCCACTGGACGCCTCAACTTTTCCCGACCTTCAGGAAAACCCGCCGGCCGCCACCGCATCACCATACGGGAGGCTGACGACCGACATGGCCGGTTCGAAGTAAGGCTGACAGATGGATCGACCCTGCCGGCATCCCGCACGCCGCTGCTATCCGCGGCTCGATACCTCCTCGGTGAAGGTGCGAACCCTTCCGCCGTTGTCGAGATGCGTCACGCCGGCCGGCCTGATACCGTCGCCGCATTCGGCAGGGTGGGCGCACTCGCAAAGCTCGACGTTCGGGAGGATCAAACGAGTGGACCGCGCTTCTGTAGGTGGCGACCACCACCACAAGACCGGGGATAGACGCTGCGGGTATCGATCGTCGGTGCGTTAATGTGCGGTGGGCCTAGCAGCGTAGCCTTCAAGGTCAGCGCGCTCCACGGGGCTGCTGCACGCCTTCCAACGATCACAGAAAAGGCCTGACGACTCGCGATTACCCTCGCGTCTATATTAGGGGAATTACGACTTACGGCGCTCACGGCATGCAGATGGGCCGAGTCCTATTGACTTTTTCCCCATATCGTGCGACAAGATTAACTACATTGGCACTGGATTGAACGCTAGGCCCCCTCACGGGGCCTTTCGCATTTCTAACGCCCCGATACCCACCAGCCCGCTCGGCATACCGCCCGGCGGGTTTTTCGTTTTGGAGAACACCATGAAGAAAACTGACCCGTTCGCACCGGATGAGCTTGTCTGCTCACCAATGGTACACGTAGCGCTGAAGCTGCCCAAAATCCTGCTCGACAGGATCGACGCTGCCGCCGCTCAAGACGATCCGAGCTGTGCGAACCGGAGTTCGAAGATGCGCCGATACTTGATAGCCGGCCTTCGCCGCGAACATGAGGCTGCCTGAGATGACCACGGACGCAATTGAGGACGCCGTCGTCTCTGCCGCACGCGCCAAGGGCTATGCGCTAAACTCAACGATCATGGCGACCGTGGCCATCGATCTTGCCGGTTCGTCGCTTGTCGGCGACCTGATCACGATTCCCGGTAAGGGCTCGCTGTCGGTCGCAGACTATCTTCGTGACTTGCGCGACCGGGCACCGAGCGGCTTCAGCCGATTGCAGGAGCCTGAGAAGCCCGACGCGGAGCGGACAGTCACCGAGATGCGCCGGAAACGATCGCTCGACGCCGCATGGCATGACCGCCGTGCCAAGGCCGCCGGCCTGACCTTGGACATGATGAATGAGATCGCGAGGAACCGCGCATGACCTATCGAAGATTACGAAGTGCAGTTGCCACCCGGGAGGCCATCGAAGCCATCCCACCCGATGCACGGGAGCAACGGGCTCAGCATCTAGTGGCCCGCGAACGAGGCCAGCGACTTGCCGCCGCTCAGGCCGCCGTGGCAGCCGCGCTAGAGGCCCATGAACGCGCACTGGCCAGCGTCCCGGGGGCTGAGGCCGATCTCAAGGCCGCCCGTGCAACACTCGACGAAGTCGAAAGAGAGGCAGCAGCGGCAGCGCCGACTGCTTAAATATTCGGACGGCGGTTCAGCTCTCTCCAGAGGCTGCCGTTCGTATAGGGAGGCGTGACGTAGGCCGATGTTGAGACTTGCGAAATTGCACGCCCTCGCGGTGGCTCTCGCCGTCGTCGCGCCTCCCGCCCTTGCCGGACCCTACTGCATACCAGCCCACGGTCGTGACCAGATCGCCAAAGCCGGCAGCGTCTGTCCGATCGGCTATCTGGCGTCGGGACCGTGCTGCGTTGCGCTCCATGTGGACACGCCACGCGCCTTTGCCCGTCTTCCCGGCCGATCGTGTCCGGCCGGAACATTCACCAGCGCCGGAGAATATTGCGTGTCACTGCGGTAGCCGCGCCAAGACGCGCTGCACCTGCACCGCCTGCCACTTGCCGTTGCCGAGCGCGGTAGGAATACCGGCCTCGTTCAGGCCATCTGCAATGGCCCGTAGCGACGTTGCGCCGGCCGCTTGTAACTTGCGGATCGTCGGACCGATATCTGCCGCATGTTTCGTGGTGCGCTCCGACAGGGCCTTCCGGGAGGCTTCCTGCATCTTCGCACCGGGGACAACGCCACGGTTGCCACCAAGCTGCTTACCCCGCCGCTTGGCCGCTGCTAGTGCCGCCTTGGTGCGGGCTGAAATCATGCCGGCTTCCAACTCCGCCACTGCCACCATCTGCTGAAGCAGGAAGCGGCCGGTAGCGCCTTCGATCACGGGCAGGTCCGCGAAGCGAACGTCAACGCCCGCCTCAAGCAGGCGGGACAGGAAGGCGACAGAGCGAGTGAGGCGGTCAACCTTGGAGACCACCAGCGCAGCCCGATGCAGTCGCGCCGCGGCCAGCGCCTGCTCCAGTGCGGGCCGGTCAGCTCGCTTACCCGACTCCACCTCGGTGAACTCGGCAACGATCGTCCAGTCGCCCCCGTTGAGATACGCCGCGACTGCCGCGCGTTGAGCTTCGATGCCGAGACCAGACTTGCCCTGCTTGCCGGTGGAAACTCGGTAGTAGGTGACGAACTTCCCGTTATGCTGCGCCATGGCCTTGCCTGTTACAAATACTTCAACGTCCGTTGACGTATCTGTAACGGCGGGTAGGCCGCCCCGTCAACGAAAATCTTTCGATCTTCGGTCCTCACCCAAAGCACAGTTGTGCTGACGCCATGGTGGGGAGCTGCTGAGGTGTCGCGGCCACCGAAGAGACCGCCGTGATCAGTCATCTACACCAGCGCCCCAGCATCGTTCGTCTGCGGTTGTCCGCTCGCTGGTGACGGTCAGTGATCATCAGCCCGGTGGAGGCCGTCTGCCGCTGACGGAAGGTCGGGCTGCGTGGCTGCGATCGACTGGACGTGGTGCGCCAAAGCTGACCGCTCCTCACCGTGACGGACAATGCGACCACGGCCGGGGGCTCCTCACTTCATCGTCCGCCGTGGAGCACCATCGCCATCACCATCACCATCACCATCACCATCATTGCCCTCGCCCTGCACAGGCCTGCGAGGTTTCCCAGCGCTCGCGAGCGGGGGAGGGTGAAGGCGAGTTTTTTTGTGCGGCATACCCCCTCGGTCGGCCAACCCCTTCCTACTAGCGAGCAGCAAAAGGCGCCTTTCTGAGAGGCCCACCCCACCAAGAAAAAGACCCCACCCATTTCGGGTGGTCACCGTCCGCGCGCCAGCCGCGCCAACAAAACAAGAGAAACATGTCAGAGATCATCAGCGTCCACGCATCATTGACCGCGACCGACAGCGCGAGTCCCGTCATCGCCGGACTTCTCCGGAACGTTCGCAAGCTTGAGGCCGCAGTTAAGTCCATCAACGGCATCTCAGCATCCAAGCTGTTTCCCGACAGTGTCTCAGCCGGCCTCCAGAGGATCACCGACGACGCTCGGAAGGCCGCGTCGACTTACCGCACAGAATGGAAGTCGGCCTATGCAGACAGTCTGCGTGACGCGCGGGCGTTCCATCGTGAGCTGGACCGCCTCGACCGGCAGACCTTCAATCGGCGACAGGCTGAGCAACGCGCCGTTGGTCGTGGTGCCAGCTCCGGCGGTCGTGGCGCGCTCCCTCGTGGCATTTCGCCAACCACCGCGCTCATCTCCGGCGGCATCACGATCTCAGGTGTCGCATCCGCATTCAAGAGACGGATGGAAGCCGACGTCGCCGAGACCAAGGCGCAAATCTTCGGCGGGCTGTCACAAGCTGAGGTGAAGCGGCTTCGTGGTGACTGGTCGGATCAAGTCGCGGTCAAGTTCGGTGAGTCCGCAGCCGCAGTGCTGGACAGCTACACGGAAGCGCTTAAGCAAGGCTTCGACGCCACGGCTGCAAAAAAGGTCACAGAGAACGCCTTGGAGGCGTCTTCGGCGCTCGAAATGAACATCGGTGAACTGATGAAGCTGGCCGGCAAGACCGCGACCAGCCTCTACGGCAACGTCCGGAACGCTGATCCTGCCCGCGTGGCACGAATGATGACCTCGGTTGCCGTTGCTGCCGCCGCGACCGCCGCGGACCCCAATGAAGTCGTTGAGGCGAACAAGCGTGCTCTGTCAGCCTTGAGCACAACCAAGATGAAGGAAATCGATCTCTCCGCGTTCACGTCGGTCGGCATCTCGGCAGGCCTCCAGCCGAACAAGGCCGGTACGTTCCTCGGTTACTTGACCTCCGAATTTGCAAACGCCGGCAATGCCCGCGGCCAGCGTGCGAAGGATCTGGATCAAGCAGCGCGAATGATCGGATACGGTGGCCGGTCGCAAATGGCTCAACGGATGGCTGCCGCACCGACTGAGTTCATGCTCGACATGTTCTCGAAGATGCGGAACATGAGCGAGCAGACCCGGGCGAAGTTCGCCAACCTCGCCGGCATGCGGGAATGGCGGGATGAGCTGGTGCAGATGGCCAAGGCCTCCGATCAAATTCGGGAGACCTTGAAGGAGATCGACCAAAAGAGCGATGCCGTTTCCGGGTTTTCCAAGGCCAAACTCAACTCACTTCAGAAGCGCTGGGACCGCATCAAGGCAATGTTCGGTCTCGCATGGGAAAAATTCGGAAGCGGCTTCGAGCAGAGCTTCATCGAGGTGTCGGACTGGTTTGACAAGCACACCAGCATCGTCACCTCCGGCAGGATCGCGGAGAAGTCCAGAGACCTTGTCGAGCGACTGAAGAAGGCGTTTGGCGTCGCCAGCATGGGCGATGCACTCGACAAGATCGCCGCGAAACTGTCGTCCGTAGACGTCGACAAGATCATCGGCTTCCTGTCGGGCTTCGCGGGCGGGCTCAGGTCTGTGTTCGATACCGTCACCACCCTGCTGAAAGGCGTGGCCGCGGCAATGGGCAAGGACGGTAACAGCGCCGAAGTCCTGGGGAGGCTGACCGGCCAGATTGTTGCCTTGTCCGTCGCGCTCGGAACACTCGCCCCGGTCATGGCCGTGTTCACCGGCTTGGTGGGCATCATCGGCCGCATCGCGGGCCTGCTCGGTGGTCGGGCGTTGCTCGGTGCTGCGAGCGCCAACCCTGTTGGTACCGCTGCCCTGCTCGCGTGGCTCCTCGCGGAGAACAACGACACCGGCTTATCCGATGCCTCGAAGAAACGGCCGGGCGAGACGACAAGCCAATGGCGAGAGCGTCAACGCCAGCACAAGAGAGACCTGTACCAGAAGCAGAGTGGCGACGGCTTCAACCCCGCGGACGTTCACCCGATGAGCTTCATCGGGAACAAGCTGGACAATCTCGGTGGGAAGATCGAACGCGCCTCGTTCATGAGCACTGACCTCAGTTCCCGCGGACGCACCTACGGCAGCGGCGGCAGCAGCAGCGCGGCGATCAGTGCCAACATGAACCGGATCGTCAGCGGGGTCGGCACCCCCGATGCTCTGTGGAAGAACGTAACGCCGGGCGGCCTCCTTCCGAACTTCGGCGTTGGCTCTGGCGGCATCATCAAGCGCAGCAACATCCCTTCCTTCGGCGGCGGAGGCGGCAGCGTTGACGATATGAGCCGGGCGGCCTTCGATAAGAAGTTCGCTGGCACTCCGCTCGCTGGCAAGTACGATCAGATCGTCGCGGCGGCCAGAGTCAACGGCATCTCGCCTGCGCTGCTGGCCGGTGTGATCGCGCACGAAACCGGCAACGGCCATGTGTTGTCCGGAAACAACGTTGCTGGCCTGATGGACCCGGCAACCGGCATGGCGAAAAAGATGCAGTTCGCCAGTCTCGATGCAGGCATCAGCAGAGCCGGCCAAGTGGTCGCAAAGAACTACCGTCTGGCCGGTGGCAACCTCGACAAGATGGGGGCGCGCTATGCCCCTGTCGGCGCCGCGAACGATCCGCGTGGGCTGAACGGTGGATGGCCCGGAGGCGTTCGCAAGCAGATGAGTGCGCTGTCTGGTGGCGTCGGCAGCACCGCCGCAGCGGCGGCTGGCGTTGAACCCGGCCTTGCCGACAAGCTCGGCCTGCGCGGGAGGGCCAACTTCATGCATGGTCAGTATGGTGGCGTCGGTCAAAACCTGACCACCGTCGCCCTGGCCTCCGGAAAGAAGTTGACCGTCAACTCCGCTGCGGCAGAGTCCTTCAAGGGCTTCGTCGATGAGCTGGAAGCGTCTGGCTACAAGATCAGATCGATCGGCGGCTTTGATATGCGAGGCAAGCGCAAGGGCGGAGGTTGGTCGCAGCACGCCTATGGTAATGCGATCGACATCAACCCCGGCAAGAACGCTCAGGATGGCACCGGCAGAACGGACATGCCGGCGAACGTTCGCGACATGGCCGCCAAGTACGGTCTGTCATGGGGTGGAGACTGGTCGAAGAAGTTCAACGACCCGATGCACTTCGAGTGGAACGGATCACAGCCGTGGAAGAATGTCCCGACGCCGAGTGATGCTGTCAAGAACGTGCCTGCTGCTCCGCAGTCTGGCATCCCGATGCGGGGTGGCTTCGGCGGTGGTAACAGCAACGTCGCGATCCACATCAACGGCAATAGCCACGATCCGGAAGCTCTGGCCACGCTGGTTCAGCGCCGCATCGACGAGAAGATGAACTGGCGCGCCCATGACTCGGAGAGCGAGTACACCTGAGGCACAGCTCGGCCCTACGGGGCCGGGCAACTTTTTTCGTCGTTTGCGTCAATACAAATTCCAATGCAAACGCCGATCGATCATGGTCGAGTCGCGACCGGCAGTCGGTCGTGTTTGAAATGAAAGCATCACATGAAAAGTCATCCCGTTGAAACCGCCATCGAATTGATATTGCCGGCCCTGTTTAGAGTGTCGGGGGTTCAGCAGCACCTTGCGAGGTCAGCGGCCGAGAATCTCATCGAGCTTATTGACGGACACGCATTCCACGACGCCTTGACCGAGGCCCCTTCGGAGATGGGGGAGGCCGCGCGAGCCATTTCCTGATCTCACCTGAGCCACACCAGCCATCAACGCCCTCAGCCAATCCGGCCGGGGGCGTCTTTTGCAATCCGAGGTATGGCATTGATCACACGGACCATGGCGAATACCGACACGTCACCATAGTCATCGCCGGATGTTCGGGCCGCATGGCCCTGAATGGCATCGACGACTCGCGGATCGAATCCAAGGTTACGGCCGACCGACTTGAGGCGGTGCCGCCATGCGTGGTTAGGCTGGACCCGTTCGTCGGTTACCACTGTCCGAACAAAATCAAGGACACGTTTGTAGCTGCCTTTCGCGAACAGCGGGCCGTCTCCCGAGTCAGCGACGAAGCGCAACAACCCGAGTTCGATCAGGTGGGGGTGAATAGGGACCAGCCGGTAAGTCCCGGTCTTGATGCTCCCGGCGAGTGGATTCAGATCAAAGATATGGTGGCCTGACTCGGTGCGAACATCCTCTTTCCGAAGCTGTAACGCCTCCGCAATCCGGCAGCCGGTGTAGCAGGCGATCAGCGGAGCCCACCGCTTGGCGGCGGCCGTCCTCGAGTCCTCTTTCGGCTTCTGCATGTATGAGCAGCAGGCCTCGAAGATCGCGCCGGCTTCCTGATCTGTGAAGCCCTTCGGCCGGGTCCGGATTTTCTTTTCCGCCTTGACCTTGACTGCGTCGGCAGGATTGTTCGTCAGCTTCCGATTGTCTACTGCCCACCCAAAGACGGATTTGATCCCCGGCAGATCACCATCCTTCAAGGTCTTGGCTGTCACGACCTTCAGACGGGCATCCTTGAACGCAAGCATGTCCTGCTCGGTCACGCGGATGGCATCGTCATGACCGAGATGCTTGACCAGTCGATCGATGGCACCCTTGTATGTGTCATAGGTGGTCTTACTGCGGCCGGTAGCTTTGGCTTCAGCCCACCACAGGTCAAGCAAGCCGGTGACCGTCTGCCTCGGCTTGATCGCTGCTACGCTTTCGATCGGAGGGAAGCGATGCGCCTTCGGATCAGGGCTGTAATCCCCCTCCGCATTGCGCCGGAGCTGCCAGCCTGCATCGAGGCTGGCCGTTCCGACAAGGCGCAGGAAGCGTTGTCGATCGTTCGGGTTTAGGTGGATGCGCTGGCGGATCAGAACCCAATCCGCGAGCAGCCCGAACCGATCTTCCAGCGCGTCATGCTGACCGGCTGAGAAGGCGTTGACCGCCGCAGTCAGGTCATCAGTCCCAAACAGTTCTATCGCGGTGTTCGCCTCGTTCGGCATCAACGCGGCAGGTGGTGGGTTCTTGATGCGACCTTCGAGCGCCGCGCGACTGAGCGCCTTGTGATACATCCATGCGTCAGGTTCGCCGGGGTTGTCGCGGTGGATTTCCTGATACAGCCGGTACGTCTCGCCGCTGAGCGCGACCATGTCTTTATGACTGAGACTGATCGGAGCCGCCTCGGTCAAGTCGAACAGCCGGCGAAGATGATCCAGAGCGTTGGCCTGCCGAGCCTCTGCAATGGTCGTGTCGTCTGTTTCGAGACTGAAGGCGACGTCACTTCCGATCGTCACCGTCTTGATGCAGGGATAGTCGTGCGGAGTGGAGATGCTGAGCAACACGCGCTTGCCGCGTAGCCGGTCTACGATCTTAGCAGGGACACGGATTCGGAATTGGGGAACACTAGAGCGGGCACGTTTGGACATTGAAAACTTCAGAGAAACCATTGGTCTGTGTGGCACTTTTGTGTGGCACTCAGGACCGAAATTTCAAGAAAATCAATGTTCCCAAGAAGATGGGTGGTGCTGCCAGACAGGATTGAACTGTCGACCTCTCCATTACCAATGGAGTGCTCTACCACTGAGCTACGGCAGCATGTGCTGGGACAAGAATCGGCCGCCACGAGGGGCCTACCAAGCGGGCCGATATCTGCCACAAGCCCCCCTCCTGTGCAAGCTTGCAGGACCCGACAAAATGAGAAAATCGGGGCGATATCAGGCCCAAAATGCCCGATTCGGCGCGAAACGGCCGACTTTCCGACGATTTGGGTTCCGATATCCCCGGCCAACTGGCCAGTTGGCCGGGCGATCGGATTCGGTCCATTTCGAGTTTCGCACGATCCGTTCGCGCGGGCCTCTTGAGCCGCCGTATTCCTTGGGCATGTTATCGCCGATCGCTGTATGGACCTGCCATGGTTGACGAGAACGACAAGAGCACGAGACAGGACCGATCGTCCCGCGACGACCGGCTGAAATCGGCGCTGCGCGAAAACCTGAAGCGGCGGAAGGTGCAGGCGCGCGAACGCGCCGCAAGCACCGAGCCCTCGCAGAACGAAAATGGTTCCCTAGATGAGGGGACCGCCGGCAAGGCCGGCGGCTAGAATTTTGGAATGAGCGAGTATGACGATGGGGCAGGACGGACAGCAACGAACCGGCAGGGATGAGCTGATGGCGCAGTTCTCGCGTCCCGAGCAGACCTTTCCGACGCTGAGCCCTGTCGAGATCGAGCGCCTGCGCCATTTCGGCGAGCTCAGGCCGTATAAAGACGGCGAACTGCTGTTCGAAACCGGCAAGCAGGGACCGGGCATGTTCGTGGTGCTATCGGGCCACGTCGCCATCACCCAGCGCGACGGGCTCGGCCACGTCACGCCCGTGATTGATCAGGGGCCGGGGCAGTTCCTGGCCGAGCTCGGCCAGCTCTCGGGCCGACCGGCGCTGGTCGATGGCCGCGCCGAAGGCGATGTCGAGGTGCTCCTGGTGCCGCCGGACCGGCTGCGCGCGCTGCTGGTGGCCGAAGCCGATCTCGGCGAGCGCATCATGCGCGCGCTGATCCTGCGCCGGGTCAGCCTGATCCAGGCCGGCATCGGTGGCCCCGTGCTGATCGGGCCGTCGAACTCCGCAGGCGTGGTGCGCCTGCAAGGCTTTTTGACCCGCAACGGCCAGCCGCATCATCTGCTCGATCCCAATAGCGAGCACGATGCGGCCGAGATGATCGCGCGCTATTCGCCGAAGCCGGAGGATTGGCCGCTGGTCGTCACTGCCGACGGCACCGTGCTGCGCAATCCCAGCGAGACCCAGCTCGGGCGCGCCATCGGCATGATCGGTGGTGCCAAGGACAACCGCATCTATGACGTCGCGATCGTCGGCTGCGGACCGGCGGGACTTGCGACCGCGGTCTACGCCGCCTCCGAAGGTCTCTCGGTCGCGGTGGTCGACACCCGCGCCTTCGGTGGCCAGGCCGGCGCCAGTGCGCGGATCGAGAACTATCTCGGCTTTCCGACCGGCATCTCCGGTCAGGCGCTCGCCGGCCGTGCCTTCACCCAGGCGCAGAAGTTCGGCGCCGAAATCATGATTCCGATCTCGGTGAAGTCGCTCGATTGCTCGCGCGCCGGCGGCACCTTCGCCCTGGCTTTGGATTGCGGGGATTCCTTGCGCTCGCGCGCGGTGGTGGTCGCGAGCGGCGCGCGCTATCGCCGGCCTGAGATCGAGAACCTCGACACATTCGAGGGACGCGGCGTCTGGTACTGGGCCTCCCCGGTCGAGGCGAAGCTCTGCGCCGGCGAGGAAGTGGCCCTTGTCGGTGCCGGCAATTCGGCGGGGCAGGCGGCCGTGTTCCTGTCGGGGCATGCCAAGAAGGTGCTGATGATCATCCGCGGCGGCGGTCTCGGCGCCAGCATGTCGCGCTATCTCATCGAGCGCATCGAAGCGACGCCGAATATCGAATTGCTGTTCAACACCGAGATCACCGCGCTCGAGGGCGACGAGGCCTCGCTGCTGCGGCGCATCCGCTGGAAGAGCCGGCTGTCTGATGACGAAGACTCTGCCGATATCCGCAATCTCTTTTTGTTCGTCGGCGCCGATCCCGCCACCAACTGGCTCGACGGCTGCGGCGTGACGCTCGATCGCGGCGGCTTCGTCGTCACCGGGGCGCAGTCCGAGCAGAACCAGGGCCGGCTCGTTGCGCCGCTTGAGACCTCCGTGCCCGGCGTCTACGCCGTCGGCGACGTTCGCTCCGGTTCGGTCAAGCGCGTCGGCGGCGCCATCGGCGAAGGCGCGCAGGTCGTGGCCTCCCTGCACGGCTACCTCGGCGACGCCGCAAAACCGGCGCTTTAGGCAAGCAGAAGACAAGCGGATGGCAAGTCGAATGTGGCTTGCCATTGCGTCTGCAACTACAGACTATCCCCTCATCCTGAGGAGCCGCGAGAGCGGCGTCTCGAAGGATCGAGGGCCACGCTGCCAAAGCCGGGCCTGCATGGTTCGAGACGCGTGCTTCGCACGCTCCTCACCATGAGGATCGACAAACAAAACGCTTACGGGAGGACTAAATGGCCGAACTCGTCGTGCTCTATAAAACGCCCAAGGACGCTGCCGCCTTCGACAAGCATTATGCCGAGACCCACATTCCGCTCGCCAAGAAACTTCCGGGCCTGAAGAAATACGCCGTCAGCACGGGCGCGGTCGGCTCGCCCGCCGGACCATCCGGAGTTCATCTCGTTGCCATTCTCTCCTTCGACAGCGTGGGCGACATCCAGAAGGCATTCGGCAGCGAAGCGGGCAAGGCCGCCGCGGGCGACGTGCCGAAATTCGCCAGTGGCGGTGCGGACCTCCTGATCTTCGACACCAAGGAAGTGTGAGTTTTCGGTTCAACTTTCGTCGAAAGCCTGCTGTCCTTTGTGACAGCGATGCAAAAAATTCAGCCATGCGTTTGTCGATTCGCACGACGACGCATGGCTGCGCACGCGCCTGTGACATTGCTGCGTGTAGCCATTCGATGAGGGCCGTAATACCATCTGGCCGTTTCCTGACGGAGAGAGCGAGATGATGCTTGGATTGAGCCTGCCCGCACTGACGCTGATCCATGTCATCATCAGCCTGATCGCGATTGCCGCCGGCCTCGTCGTGATGTTCGGCCTGCTCGGCTCAAAGTCGATGCCGGGCCCCACCGCGATCTTCCTGCTCTTCACGATCCTCACCAGCGCCACCGGCTTCCTGTTTCCGTTCAAGGAGCTGCTGCCCTCGCACATCATCGGCATCATCTCGCTGGTGCTGCTCGCGATCGCCTGCTTCGCGCTGTACGGCCAGAAGCTCGCAGGCGTCTGGCGTCCGGTCTACATCGTGACCGCGATGATCTCGCTCTATTTCAACGTCTTCGTGCTGGTGATCCAGTCGTTCCTGAAGGTGCCGGCGCTCGCCGCGCTCGCACCCGCCGTGCCGCCGGCGCCGCCGTCCGGCCCGGTGTTCGCCGTGGTGCAGGGCCTCGTGCTGGTGTTCTTCGTGGTGCTCACCATCGGCGCCTGGCGCCGTTTCAGGCCGATGACGTTCGCCTGATGATTGATACTTCGTCATTCCCGGGCACCGCGCAGCGGTGGCGCGGAACGACGTCTCGCTGAAGGAGCCATTCATGCCCACGATCACCACCAAAGACGGCGTCGAGATCTTTTACAAGGATTGGGGCTCGGGCCAGCCGATCGTGTTCAGCCATGGCTGGCCGCTCTCGGCCGACGACTGGGACGCGCAGATGTTGTTCTTCGTCGCGCACGGCTACCGCGTCATCGCCCATGACCGCCGCGGCCACGGCCGCTCGTCGCAGGTCGCCGACGGTCACGACATGGATCACTACGCCGACGACCTCGCGGCCGTGACGGCGCATCTCGACCTGAAGAACGCCATCCATGTCGGCCATTCCACCGGCGGCGGCGAAGTCGTGCACTACATCGCGCGTCACGGCGAGAGCCGGGTGGCGAAGGCGGCGATCCTCTCCGCGGTGCCGCCGCTGATGGTGCAGACCGCGGCCAATCCGGGCGGCCTGCCGAAGAGCGTGTTCGACGGTCTCCAGGCGCAACTTGCCGCCAGCCGCACGCAATTCTATCGCGACCTCCCGGCGGGTCCGTTCTACGGCTACAACCGCCCCGGCGCAAAACCGTCGGAAGCGGTGATCCAGAACTGGTGGCGCCAGGGCATGATGGGCGGCGCCAAGGCGCATTACGACGGCATCGTCGCGTTCTCGCAGACCGACTTCACCGAAGACCTCAAGAAGATCAACGTGCCCGTGCTGGTGATGCACGGTGACGACGACCAGATCGTGCCGTATGCCGATTCCGCGCCGCTATCGGCCAAGCTGCTGAAGAACGGCACGCTGAAGACCTACAAGGGTTTTCCGCACGGCATGCCGACTACGCACGCCGAGACCATCAACGCGGACCTCCTGGCGTTCTTCAGGGGGTGAGGCGCTGATCCTTACCCTCCCCTGGAGGGGGAGGGTCGATCGCGCGTAGCGCGGGCGGGGTGGGGTGATCTCTCCTCGCGGGCACTGATCAATGCGGAGAGACTGTCACCCCACCCCGTCTCTCATCTTCGCTGCGCTCAGATGTGAGCCGACCCCTCCCCCTCCAGGGGAGGGTAAGAAGAGTCACTTCAATATCCCCCGGATCGCATCGAAGGTGCGCTTCACGAAAGCCTCCGGCTTCTCCCGCACACCTTCGCCGATCCAGCTTTCGCCGCCGACGCGCATCGCGCCGGTGGCGATCATGGCGACGAGCCGGGCCTTCAGCCGGTCCGATTTGTTTCGGGCGCGCTGTGAAAGCCCTTCGGCCAGCGCGCGCTCGAGCTTCTCGTATTTGAGCTGGTCGCGGGCCTGCAGCGCCGGATTGTCGCGCTTGAGCCGCGACATCGCCGCCGCTTCCGCAGGATCGATCCGCCGGACCGCCGCCGCGATCGCATTCTCCGCCGCGGTCAGCATGGATTCGTCCGCAGGCCGCGCCACGACCTCTGCGACCAGTGCGCTTGCCGCGCCCTCCTGCCAGGCGGCGACCACGTCCTCTTTCGACGCGAAATAGTGGAAGAAGCTGCGGCGCGACACGTCCGCTGCGGCTGCGATGTCGTCGATGGTCGTGGCCTCGAAGCCGCGCTCCAGGAACAGCGCCATCGCCCCGCGGGTCAGCCGTTCGCGAGTCTCCTGCAATTTACGCTGGCGCAGGCCGGGGCCGTCAGGGGATTTCGCTCCTGCCGGCAATGGCTTGGCGCTTGTCCTGGCCGATTTCGCAGCTGGCTTCGAAGCCTTCAAATTATTTCACCTCTTGCAAACTTGCACCCAGTGCACATTTAGACCGGTCGCGGGCCTTTTCCACCCCCTGATAGCGCCTGGAGACATGGCATGACCGACTGGACGACGGCAGACATCCCCTCTCTCAGCGGCAAGACCGCCGTCGTGACCGGGGCGACCGGCGGCCTCGGCTACGAGACGGCGATGGCGCTGGCGGGCGCCGGTGCCATTGTCATACTCACCGGGCGCAACGACGCAAAGGGCCTGCGCGCCATCGAGGGCATTTGCGAGCGGTTTCCCAACGCATTGATCGCCTATGAGCATCTCGATCTCGCCAGCCTCGCCTCGGTCGCCGATTTTGCCAAACGTTTCGCTGCCAGCAACGAGCAGCTCGATCTCCTCGTCAACATTGCCGGCGTGATGGCGCTGCCGAAGCGGCAGCAGACGGAGGATGGTTTCGAGATGCAGCTCGGCACCAACTATCTCGGTCACTACGCGCTGACGGCGCGGCTGCTGCCGCAGCTTCGCCGCGCCAAGGCGGCTCGGATCGTCAACCTCTCGAGCCTTGCGCATCGCCCCGGCGCGATCAATTTCGACGATCTGCAAAGCAAGCATTCCTATCGCCCCTGGCGCGCCTACTGCCAGTCCAAGCTGGCGATGCTGATGTTTGCGCTGGAGTTGCAGCGCCGCAGCCTCGCTGCCGGCTGGGGCCTGACGAGCCTTGCCGCCCATCCCGGCTACGCGCGAACCGATCTCATCCCGAACGGGCCGGGCACCAGCTCGTTCCAATCGCGTGTGAGCCGGTGGCTGCAGCCCTTGATCAGCCAGTCCGCGGCCGAAGGTGCGCTGCCGACCCTGTTCGCCGCGACCTCGCCGGCTGCCGAGCCCGGCGGCTATTACGGTCCGAACTGGTTCTACGAATTGAAGGGACCGCCAGTGCCAGCGAAAATCATGCCGCAGGCGAAGGATTTCGCCACGGCCGCGATGCTGTGGGATGTCTCGGCGACGTTGACCGGTGTATCTTTCGACGAGATCGCGGTCGCCGCATGAGCCGCGGGTCCGTTGGGGGCGTCCCGATGCAGGTCATCATCTTCGGTGCCACCGGCATGGTCGGGCAGGGTGTATTGCGCGAATGCCTGATCGATGCAGGCATCGACCGGGTGGTTGCGGTCGGGCGCAGCCCGACGGGCGTGCGCAATGCCAAGCTCACCGAGATCACACACGGCGATTTCACGGACTATGCCGCGATCGAGCCGCAGCTCACCGGCTTCGATGCCTGTTTCTTCTGCCTCGGCGTCTCATCGATCGGCATGAGCGAGGAGCGCTACCGTCAACTCACCTACGATCTCACGCTCGCGGCGGCGACGACGCTGGCGAAGCTCAATCCGCAGATGACATTCGTCTACGTCACCGGCGCCGGCACCGATTCCACCGAGCAGGGATCGCGGATGTGGGCGCGGATCAAGGGCAAGACCGAAAACGACCTGCTCAAGCTGCCGTTCAAGGCGGCCTACATGTTCCGGCCCGGCGCGATCCAGCCCTTGCACGGTATCCGTTCCAAGACGGCATGGGTGCAGGCGGTGTATGCCGCAACCTGGCCGCTCTGGTCGGTGCTGCGCCGGATCTCGCCGCGGCTCGTCACATCGACCGAGCAGATGGGCCGGGCCATGATTCGCGTCGCCCGGGAAGGGTATCCGCGGAAGGTGCTGGAGATGGAGGATATCAATAGCCTCTAGTCCGCTGGCCCGTTAGTTCTGAGGAAATTTCCGCGTCCGCGCGCGTTGGGCCCTATCGACCCCCGAGGAGAAATGCCGGCGATGTCTCCACAGCTCAAATTGATCGCGCTCGACGCCGACGATCTCGCCGTGATCTCGACCCATGTGCAGGACGCTCGCGTCCAGGCCGCCGACATCATCTGGCGGCAAAGCGAGAAGCGGCTGGTGGTCGGAATGAGCCGGCTGGACTGGGAGCAGACGCTGGACGGCGAGGCCGAACCCCGCCGGCTGGTCGCCGCGCTCCGCTTCGATCGCGTGCTCGCCTGCAAATCGCGCAACATCGACCTCGGGGCCCCGGACGAGGTCCTGGACCTCGTCGGCATCGAGTTTCACTCCCAGGACGGCCGCAACGAGGAGCCGGGCGGCAGCGCCCTCCTGCTGTTCGCCCAGGGCGGCGCCATCCGCCTCGACGTTGAGTGCCTGGAATGCGAGCTGACGGACCTTGGGGCGGATGAGCTGGGGACGGCACTGGGGATCGAGGGGGAGGGGTGAGGTGGCCTGTATACCAGTCGAACCGGCTCTGGGCTTCGCCGGAACGGCGTCTTGCGAGGGTTGACGCAGCTTCCCCGCCGCGCCATTGAGCAGGGGGGCAGGCGAGCCAATCCGCCCCAAAGACCAGCCGGAAGCCAAGCCAAAAATGCCCGTTCGTCTCGACCGCAGCAGCGCCGATTTTGACCAGCGATTCGCGGCCTTCCTTGCCGCCAAGCGCGAGGTCTCGGCCGACGTCGAGGCTGCCGCGCGCACGATCGTCGACGACGTGGCAAGGCGGGGCGATGCCGCCCTGCTCGAGGCCACGGCAAAGTTCGACCGCTTGACGCTCGATGCATCCGGCCTGCGCATCACCGCCGCCGAGATCGATGCCGCGGTAAAGGCCTGCGATGCCGCGACGCTGGACGCGCTAAAGCTCGCGCGCGACCGTATCGAGACCTATCACCGGCGCCAGCTGCCGAAGGACGAGCGCTTCACTGATCCGCTCGGCGTTGAGCTCGGCTGGCGCTACACCGCGATCGAATCCGCCGGCCTCTACGTGCCCGGCGGCACTGCGGCCTATCCGTCCTCGGTGCTGATGAACGCGGTGCCCGCGAAGGTCGCCGGCGTCGCGCGCCTCGTGATGGTGGTGCCTTCGCCGGACGGCAAGCTTAACCCGCTGGTGCTGGCGGCAGCCCATCTCGGCGGCGTCACCGAAATCTACCGCGTCGGCGGCGCGCAGGCCGTGGCCGCGCTCGCGCATGGCACCGCGACGATCGCGCCGGTCGCAAAAATCGTCGGCCCCGGCAACGCCTATGTCGCTGCCGCAAAACGGCTGGTATTCGGCAAGGTCGGCATCGATATGATCGCGGGTCCTTCCGAGGTGCTGGTCATCGCCGACGACACCGGCAATGCCGACTGGATCGCCGCCGACCTTTTGGCGCAGGCCGAGCACGATGCCAGCGCGCAATCGATTCTGATCACCAACTCCGCACGCCTGGCAGCCGATGTCGAAAATTCTCTCGAAGCGCAGCTGAAGACACTGCCGCGCACCGCAATTGCCGGCGCCTCCTGGGCCGATTTCGGCGCCATCATCATGGTGAAGAATCTTGCCGACGCCATTCCGCTCGCGGATGCGATCGCGGCCGAGCATCTCGAGATCATGACCGATGATCCCGACGCGCTTGCCGCAAAGATCCGCAATGCCGGCGCAGTGTTCCTCGGCGCGCATACGCCCGAGGCGATCGGCGACTATGTCGGCGGCTCCAACCACGTGCTGCCGACGGCGCGCTCGGCGCGATTCTCCTCAGGGCTCGGGGTCGCCGACTTCATGAAGCGCACCTCGATCCTGAAATGCGGCCCGGACCAGCTGCGTGCGCTGGGACCTGCCGCGATGACGCTCGGACAAGCGGAGGGGCTCGACGCTCATTCGCGCTCGATTGGATTGCGCCTCAATCTGTCATGACCCAGCCGCCCGAACAGGACGACTCGACCAATCGCATCGTCGCGGTCACGCTCGACGAGGACTCGATCGGCCGTTCCGGGCCCGACATCGAGCATGAGCGCGCGATCGCGATCTACGATCTGATCGAACAGAACCTGTTCGCGCCTGACGGTGCCGATGGAAAGGGGCCGTTCACGCTGCATATCGGCATCACCGGCAGCCGGCTGATGTTCGACATTCGCCGCGAGGACGGCGCGCCCGTGGTCGCGCATCTGTTGTCGCTGACGCCGTTCCGGCGGATCGTGAAGGACTATTTCATGATCTGCGACAGCTACTATCAGGCGATCCGGACCGCGACGCCGGACAAGATCGAGGCCATCGACATGGGCCGCCGCGGCATCCATGACGAGGGATCGCGCACGCTCCAGGAGCGGCTGAAGGGCAAGGTGCGGGTCGACTTCGAGACCTCGCGCCGGCTGTTCACGCTCATTACTGTCCTTCATTGGAAGGGTTAAACGCGGATGGCTGCGCCCACACGCGCACGCGATCCGCAATCGGTGCTGTTCGCCTGTGCGATGAACAGCGTGCGCTCGCCGATGGCGGAGAGCCTGCTGCGGCACATGTTTCCGCAAGGCCTCTACGTGAAGTCGGCCGGCGCCAGGCGCGGCGAGCTTGATCCGTTCGCGGTCAGCGTGATGGCCGAGCTCGGCCAGGACATCTCCGTCCACAAGCCGCAGACCTTCGAGGAGCTGGAGGACTGGGAGGGGCTGAATTTCGACCTCATCATCACGCTCTCGCCCGAAGCGCACCACAAGGCGCTGGAGCTGACCCGCACGCTCGCCGCCGACGTCGAATACTGGCCGACGCAGGATCCCACCACCATCGAAGGCAGCCGCGACCAGAAGCTCGCGGCCTACCGCGAGGTCTGCGACCAGCTCGTGATGCGCATCCGCCGGCGCTTTGCGAAGGTCGGCGCGGCGAGTGGGTAGCATCGGGCGGGCGTAACACCCGCGTCACAGACTGAGGGCACACGCATGTCGGAAGCCTCGAATCACCAAAGTCCGGGTTCCCGGGTTGTGAAATCAGCCCCCGTCCGATAGGTTCCGCGCGCAATTCACCCCCTGCTTCATCTCCCAAAATCACCTGATGCTCGGCCGCCCCAAATTCGTACTTGCCTCCGGTTCGCCGCGACGCCTGTCGCTGCTCAACCAGGCCGGCATCGAGCCGGACGCGCTCCGGCCGGCCGACGTCGACGAGACGCCGAAGCGGGGCGAGCTGCCGCGCGCCTGTGCCAATCGCCTCGCGCGAGCCAAGGCCGATGCCGCGCTGAAATCGGTGCAGCTCGACGACGAGCTGCGCGGCGCCTTCATCCTCTCCGCCGATACGGTTGTGGCGGTCGGCCGCCGCATCCTGCCCAAGGCCAATCTCGTGGACGAGGCCGCGCAGTGCCTGCGGCTGCTGTCGGGCCGCAACCACCGGGTCTACACCGCGATTACCCTCGTGACGCCGCGCGAGGCCTTCCGCCAGCGCCTGGTCGAGACCCGCGTCCGCTTCAAGCGCCTCTCGGAAGACGACATCCAGGCCTATATCGGCTCCGGCGAATGGCGCGGCAAAGCCGGCGGGTACGCCGTGCAGGGCATTGCCGGCTCCTTCGTGGTCAAGATGGTCGGCTCCTACACCAACGTCGTCGGCCTGCCGCTCTACGAGACCACGACGCTGCTCGGCGGCGAGGGTTTCCCGATCCGCTTCGGCTGGCTCAACGCCACGGCGGTGTGAGCTCCAACTAAATTCTCGAAAACAACCCCATGCACAGTAGAATGGGCCCACTGGAGCCCGGCGGGACCGCATGCGCCGCCGCCCGAGGAACCCGTTTGCCGACAGGCTCTTGAACTCTGTCACCTCCCGTAAGCCGCCGACATTATGGACGACCAGGTCAAAAAGCCCTCCGGGCCGCTCAAAACCTGCCCGATCTGCGGCAAGCCGCAGGCGCAGGCCACCCGTCCGTTCTGCTCCTCGCGCTGCCGCGACGTCGACCTGAACCGCTGGCTGAAAGGCTCTTACCTCATCCCCGGCCGCGACGATGATGTCGAAGACATAGAATAACTTAGCAATATCAATCTGTTGCTTGATTCGGCGATGCGCTGAGCGCCAGCTGCGGCGAGGCGGCCCCGGCTTGTGCACAGCCGGGCCGCGTCCGGCGAAGGCTCTTGGCGAAGCCGGGTGGACAGGCCGCTTCCAGCCCACTATAAACCGCCCGCTCGATGGGCCTTGGGTCCTTCGCTCAGCACGCCCAGGTAGCTCAGTTGGTAGAGCATGCGACTGAAAATCGCAGTGTCGGTGGTTCGATTCCGCCCCTGGGCACCATTTCACCTCAGCGCCAGTTTTGATCAGCCGGCCCGCGCCGCTTGCCGGGACCGTAGGTAGTCGCCGAACGCCGTGAGGGCGGGCTTCGCGGCAAGAACATCACCCACAAGAGGCGGTGCCGTTGCCCACCGCCTCGTGCCAGGTCCGGTGAGACCTCGGCGTATTGCAGCAGCGTGGCGTTGGCGGCGGGCTGGCGTTGAAGTCGTTGAAGGTGGGCGCCGGGCTTGTGGCGGAGGCGTCAACTCACATAGCCGGATGGAGTGCGTAGCCCGGATGGAGCGCTAGCGTAATCCGGGTTTGGTGCTGCGTGGGCGGTCGTGCGATGCGGTCGGTCGGTCCCGGATTTCGCTTCGCTCGATCCGGGCTACAAGGGCGCGCACGGTCGCCGCCGCATCGATAATCACGCGTGATCGACGACACATATCATTCCGACTGATCAAACTAGTCTTTTGTCCGGTGGCTCGCAGTGATCCACCAGGCAAAGGACAAGACTGATGCGCAATTACATTCTTGCGGCTCTCGCAGCCGTTACGTTGGCAAGCGCGGTGACACCCTCGAGCGCCACAACCATCGTCCGCGACCATCGCGCCCCGCCGGTCGTGCGGGACCATCGCAATCAACCCATCGTTCGGGATCACCGGACTCAACCCGAGGTCCGCGACCATCGCCATTAAACTTCCCGGCGACGGAGCCGAACTGACTAGGTTCGGCTTCGCTTCGCCTCATACAGCGGACTTGCTCATCCTCAGCGGATACGACCTTGACGCTCAATGTGCGCTCGGACCGATAGTCGGTATCCCCTCTACCGTCCCACCTTCGCCAGGCCCGCCAGGCTCGCCGCCAGCTCGTCGCTTCGGAACGGCTTCGTCAGCCGCGACAAGTCCGGCGTGATGCCTTCGTTGTTGGCGTAGCCTGACACGACGAGGATCTGAAGCTCGGGATATTGGTCGCGCAGGGCGAGGCCGAGATCCGTTCCGCTCATGCCGGGCATCAGATGGTCGGTGACGAGCAGGTTCGGCCGCAGGCCTTCCCTGACGCGCTGGAGCGCGTCCTCCGCGGAGCCCGCTTCGACGACGCTGTAGCCGAGCTCGCCCAGCATCTCGGCGGTGCTCATGCGCACCAGTGGTTCGTCATCCACCAAAAGGGCCGTACCGACGGGAAGCGGCCGCAGCTTTGGTTGCGGGACGGTGTGGCTCTGCGCTGTGGACGCCTGGCTGACCGGCAGCCACAGCTCAACTGTCGTGCCCAACCCCACCGCGCTCCTGATCGTCAGCGCGCCGCCGAGCTGCGACGCAAGGCCGTGCACCATCGAGAGGCCGAGACCGGTGCCTTGCCCGATCCCCTTGGTCGAGAAGAACGGTTCGACGGCGTGGGCGAGTGTGGCTTCGTCCATGCCGATGCCGGTGTCCGCGACCGAGATGCAGACATAGGCGCCCGGCGCCAAATCCGAATGATGTCCGCGGACGACCGTCCTGGCCTTGGCCGAGATGCGCAGCTTGCCGCCATCGGGCATGGCGTCACGGGCGTTCACACTGAGGTTCAGGATCGCCATCTCGACCTGGTTGGGATCGGCCATGGCCTCTGGAAGCCCTTCCGGCGTATCCACCGTCACCTGGATCTTGGGTCCCGTCGTGCTGGAGATCAGATCGCCCATGTCGGCAACGAGGCGGCCGATGTCGACCGGAACGGCCTGAAGCGGTTGCCGGCGCGCAAAGGCGAGGAGACGCTGAACCAGCGTCTTGGCGCGCTCGGCGGCCTGCGCCGCACCGGCGATCAGGCGATGCTCGCGCTCGCCGCCGATGCCCTTGCGCTGGAACATGTCGAGCAGGCCGACGATCGGCGTGAGCAGATTGTTGAAGTCGTGCGCGACGCCGCCCGTGAGCTGGCCCATCGCCTCCATCTTCTGGGCCTGACGCAGCGCTTCCTCGGCTTGCGCAAGCCGCGCCTGCTCCTCCAGGCGATCCGTCACGTCGATCCCGGTCAGGAACGCACCGATCCGCGTGCCGTCAGGCGCGCGCAGCGCCTCGAACTTCATTTCAAAGACGCGGCGGTCGAATTGCGGATCGCCGAACTCGTCGATGTTGATGAAGGCCTCGCCATCCAGCGCGCGTGCCCAGATCGCCGTTGCCGCCGCGAGATGCTCGGGCCGGTCGGCGAGGAATTCGTGCAGGGAATCGCCGACCCTCGGCCGCTTGCCGTAGATCCGCTGATAGGCATCGGCGCAGGACGTGTTGATAGCGAGCCAGCGATAGTCGAGATCGAGCGCCTGGATCTGCCCGTCGGTGGTCTCCACGATGGTGGCAAGCAGATGACGTTCCGCCGTGCGTTCGGCGACGCGCTGCTCGAGCGTCGTGGTCAGCTCCCGGTAGCGTGCCTCGCTATTCCGCAGCCGCGCCTCGCCAAGAATACGTTCGGTCGTCTCGGACACGATGCAGAGGACGCCGCCGACCGAGCCATCGTCATCAGGTACGGCCGAGTAGGAGACATCCCAGTAGCTGGTTTCGCCGTAACCATGACGCTCGACGTAGAAGGGACGATCCTTGGCGGCGAATGTCTTCCGCGTCCGGCGGACTCCGGCAAGGAGCGGTTCGAGATCGTCCCACAGCTCGCCCCAGTTCTCGATCGCCGGGCGGCCGAGGGCGCGGGGGTGATTGGCGCCGATGCCGGGCGAATAGGCGTCGTTATAGAGTGCGACGAAATCAGGACCCCAGAACAGGACGATCTGGGCTTGCGCAGCCAGCAGCATGCCGACCGTCGACTTCAGCGCCCGGGACCAGTCGCGGGGATGACCGAGCGGTGAATCCGACCAGTCGTGGGCGCTCATCATGGCGCCCAGCTCGCCTCCGTCAGCGAGGAAGCCCATTTCAGCTGACTGCCGAGCGTTTGTCTCAGACAGCACCGGACTCCCCTGCGACGCGTGACATGGGCGTCCTTGCCCATTCGAGCCCCGATTTTGGAGGCTTAAGGACTGATAACACCCGGCCCGCACCCTGGTTCCAGTGCAGTCGATTTGTGCCGTCCTTGTGCTATTGCTGCGTCCCGCAACGACGCGAGGACACCCATGCTCCCCATTCCCGCCGACATCTTCACCGAGCCCGAGGACGTCTCGCCCGACGGCCTTGCCAATCTCGGCCCGCTCCGCCGGCTCGCGGGCGCTTGGCAGGCGGACAAGGGCATCGACATCAATCCGAAGGCGGAGGGGCCGGAGCGGCGGACCTTCATCGAGCGCATCCGGATGGACCCGATCGATCCGCAGGCCAACGGGCCGCAACTGCTTTACGGGCTGCGCTACCACATTCACATCAACACGCCCGAGGAAGACATCACCTTCCACGACCAGGTCGGCTATTGGCTGTGGGAGCCCGCGACCGGGCTGATCATGCAGACGCTCGCGATCCCGCGCGGGCAGGTGCTGCTCGCCTCGGGCAAGGCCGGGCCGGATGACAAGACGATCTCCGTCATGGCGAAGCGCGGCGATACTGCTTATGGAATCTGCTCGACCGATTTCCTGGAGCAGGCTTTCCGTACAGACTCCTATCGCTGCGACATCACCTTCAACGACGACGGAAGCTGGACCTATCTGATCCAGACCGAGTTGTTCGTGCGCGGCGCGCCGTTCAATCATCGCGACACCAACACGCTCAAGCTCGTTGCCCCGCCAACGCTCAATCCGCTCGCGGTGATCGTGAACGATCGCGCCAAGGGCAATGAGCCGGCGTGAAAGGAAGTCCGGAGAACTTGCATGAAGCCTTACGTCATCTGTCTGATGCATTCGAGCCTCGACGGCCGCACGCATCCCAGCCGCTGGCGGCCAAAGGGCGCGGGCACGGACTGGTTCGAGAAGATCCATGACGAGCTCGGTGGCGAGGCCTGGGTGATCGGCCGCGTCACCGGCTCGGAGTTCGCCAAGGGCAAGCCGTACCCGTCCGAGACGCGCGAGACATTTCCCCGCGAAAACTGGTTCGCGCGGCGCGATGCGAAAACCTACGGCGTCGTGCTCGACGCGCAGGGCAAGATCGGCTGGGGCCGGTCCGACATCGGCGGCGATCCTGTTGTCGTGGTGCTGACCGAGGGCGTGCCGGATTCGCATCTGGCCGGGCTCCGCGGCGAGGGCGTGTCCTATATCTTCGCCGGCAAGTCCGAAATCGACCTCGCGCTGGCGCTCGACATCCTCAATCGCGAGCTTGGCGTGAAGCGCCTGCTGGTGGAGGGCGGCGGCGTCGCCAATGGCGCATTCCTGCGCGCCGGTCTGATCGACGAATTCAATCTGATCCTCAGCCCTGCAATCGATGGCGCCAGGGGCGCACCCTTCGCGTTCGACTCGACGGATGCCGACAGCGACCAGCGCGCGCCGCTGACCGCGATGACGCTGGAGAGCACGCGGGATCTCGGCGGCGGCGTCTTGCTGCTGCGCTATCTCATCCAGAACGACCCGCAAGCCGTCGGCAAGTAAGCACCGGCATGTCGGGACAATCGGAGCATATCGTCATCGTCGGTACCGGCGCGGCCGGGCTGATGGCGGCGCGCGAATTGGCGCGCGCGGGCAGACGCGTGACGATCCTGGAGGCGCGCGAGCGCTGCGGCGGGCGCATCCATCCGCTGCCGGCGGCGGAGTTCGGCTACCCCGCCGATGGCGGCGCCGAATTCGTCCATGGCGAGGCGCCGGTCACGCGCGGCCTCCTGCGCGAGGCCGGGCTGTCGCTTCAGGAGATCGAAGGCGAGCAGTGGAGTTTCGACGGCGTAGACATCTCGCGCGAGGATCGCCACGATCGGCACAAGGCCGAGCTGCAAACCGTGCTCCGCGAATTGACGGACGATCTCACCGTTGCCGATTTCCTGCGCCGGCATTTTTCCGGGAATGACTACGCGCCGATGCGCCATTCGATCGAGCGAATGGTCGAGGGCTATGACGCGGCCGACCCCGAGCGCGCCTCGACGCTGGCGCTGCGCGAGGAATGGATGGATGGCGGGCACTCTCCGCAAGCGCGTATCAATGGCGGCTATGGTGCGCTGATCGACTTCCTGGCGGCCGAGTGCCGCAGGCACGGGGTTGCGATCCAGTTCGGTCGTGTGGTGTCGGCCGTCGCCGAGGAGGGCGGCGCGATCCTTGTCCACGGCGCGGACGGCGCCGTGCATCGCTGTGATCGCGTGATCCTCACCGTGCCGCTGCCGCTGCTGCGCGAGATCGCGCTGCCGGCGAGCGCGCGCGCGAAGGCAGCGGCCGCCGACGACATCGGCTTCGGCAACGTCGTCAAGATCCTGCTGCGTTTCACGCGGCCATGGTGGCGCGAGCGCAAGCAAGAGCTCGCGGACATGACCTTCCTGCTGTCGGACCAGACGATCCCGGTGTGGTGGACGCGGCATCCGGACCAGCATCCCCTGCTCACCGGCTGGTTCGGCGGCCCGCGCACGGTCGAGCTGGCGAAGTTCGATCGGCAAGGACTGATCGATGCCGGGCTCGATTCGCTTGCGGCGATCTTCGGCGTGCCGCGGGAAGACATCGCGCGCGATCTCGTGGCGAGCGCGGCGACCAACTGGCTGCACGATCCCTTTGCCCGCGGCGCCTATTCCTGGGCAACGCCGCGGACGCGCGAGGCGCAGGCGCTGCTCGCGCGTGCCGACGGCCCGGTGCTGTTTTCCGGCGAAGCGCTCTATCGCGGCCGCGACATGGGCACGGTCGAGGCGGCGCTGGCGAGCGGGCGGGAGACGGCGGAGATGATCTTGCGGGGATAGGAAAAAGGCCCGCATCTCTGCGGGCCTTTTTGACTTACCAGCGGCCGCCGCCGAAGCTGAAGGTCACGCCGGGACCACCGCCGCCATAGTAGCCGTACGGTCCGCCGCCGTAGTAGCCGTGGTGGCGCGGATAATAGCCGTAGCTGCGGTAGTGCGGGCGATAGTAGCCGTGGTGGTGATGGCGCCAGTGGTGATGGCGATAGCCATGGTGGTGGTGCCTGTGCTGCGCGCTGATGTCAGTGGACTGGCTGGCCTGCGCGTTCTGCTTCGCGCTGGCCTTGCCCGCCGCGTTGGCCGTGGATCCGCCGGCGAGCGCCGCAGCACCGACAGCCATCGCGACAAAGAGATACTTCATGTCTTCACTCCAGTTGAGACGTCGTGTGACAACAGATGGGAGTCCGATGCGTTCCGAAAAGCGCGGGCGTCGAAACGACGCAGATCAGTTCCGGTCAACGCGTGTGAGTGAGTCGATGTCGCGCGGTCTATTGTCGCATCGATTTGAGTGAAGCGACGACGTCATCCGTGGTGACGATGCGCGCGAATTCGCCGTCGAGATTCGACAGCGTCATCGCATGGATTTCCTCGGCGGAATGCTTGTCGCCGTCGGGCCCGATGCGGTCGAACGTCCAGCTCGCGTCGCGCACGAGGCTTGTGTCGAAGCCGAGATTGCCGGCCATCCGCGTCGTCGTTTCGACACAGTGATTGGTGGTCGCGCCGCAGATCACGAGTGCGGTGATATTGCGCGCACGCAGGCGCTGCTCGAGATCGGTGCCGATGAAGGCGCTGTTGACGCGCTTGACGATGACCGGCTCGCCCGGCTGTTCGCGCGCTTCGTCCTTGACGGCGTAGCCGGAGCACGATGGCAGAAACGTCGAATTCGGCTTGGTGCCTTCGTGGCGGACGTGGAAGATCGGCGCGCCGCGCGTCCGGAACGCCTTGAGGAGATCGGCGATGCGCGCCACCGCATCCGGATTGTTGCGCCGCTTGCCGGCCGCCTCCCACTCATCGAACGCGCGCTGAACGTCGACGATGATAAGGGCGGGGAGGGGGCTGGGCATGGAGGAGACGCTTTCAGGCTTGCTTGCTGCACCAACTATGCGAGGCCTTTGGGAAACCGCACAATGCCAATCTTCCCTCGTTTCGCGACGAAGGTCCTCCCACGATCACGGATGCGGATCGGGAAAGCCGTGGCGTTCGGAGAGCGCGGCGAGGATCGCGTCCTTGTCGGCGATGAAGGCGCGGCCGTGGCGGCTGCCGGTCTGGTGCGGCGACGTCGTCCCATCCGCCAGCACGAGCAGCGGAAGCGACTGGTTCTCCTCGCCGACCAGCGCGATCACCGGCTGCCGTGGCTGCGGCCATGCGATGCGCTCGACGTCGAGCTTTGCGGCCAACGCCGGAAACGAGGCGAGCACCCCCTCGATCAGCGCGCAATGCCAGCAATAGAACAGGCGACCTGGAAAGGCCGGGTCCTCGAAACCTGGGCGCAGCAGAAACAGGCGGTCGCGCGTCATGAGTCGCTCCGAAGCATGGCCGCGATCATACACAATGATGGTGAGACTATTTGAACGGATCCTGGATCGACGGCGACGATTGCCGGATGCGGCGTACGCTCACGGGCTTGCCGTCGGAGACGAACAGCAGCTCGTATCGGCGGCCTTCGCTGTCGGTCGCCGTGCAGGTGACGTCAGAAACCTGCTTGGCGGCGAAATTGCCGGTCTGGCGGCAGACGCCGGTCGAGATCTGCTCGGCCGGCACCGGCAGGCCGTCGACCTTGGGCCGGTCCTTGGAATTGAGCAGCATGCGGTCGATTCGCAGCTCGTAGGAATTGTCGTCCGCGCGCTTGCCGTTCTCGCCGGAGAACGACACGACGTGGTTGGCGTCGGAGGGATCGTCGACGGCGACTGCGAAATTGACCCGGCCCTTGTCACCATGGGCGTAGGCCACCGTCTTGCAAGCGAAGGTGCGCCCGGCGACCTTCAGCGTCTTGCAGTGGCCTGACATCAGCGCCAGGAGGTCGATGAAGGCGTTCTGCGCTGGTGGATTGTTGACCGCGATAGGCGCAGAAGACTCGGCCAAACAAGGGCTTGCGAGAGCCGCGAGGGCCACGGCGAGGACCGGTCGGCGCAGGCGCATCGTCAGCCTCGTATGCCAGGGGGCCACGGCGGCGGAAAAGTTCCGCCCAACAACGAGCGAACCGCAAATTGGTTGCGATCCCGTTTGTTCAGCCGATCCCGCCTGGAATACCACCGCGCCACCCCTCGACGATTCGCCGGCTTGCCCCGCCTCCGCCCTAGCAGGCACTTGTTGCCAGGCCGATGTTCTTTTCGTGGCAGAGCTAGCCCATCGCCGCCTGCCAGCGGGTGTCGCGCAATGAGGGACGGCGATGCAGCCGGGCGTCGAGCAGCGCGCGGGCGCGGGGCAGCTCGCCGCTGCGCATGAGCGCGACGATGTAGGTGTCCTCGATCAGCTCGCGCTGGGCATGGCTGCCGCCGATGCGCACGACCTCGCCGAGGACGGGCGCGAGCGTTTGCACGCATGAAGTGTAGTCCTCGTCGGCAAAGGCCACGAGCGCGCGGCAGATCGCCGGCACCACGGGACCGGCCGGCAGCTTGCCGTCGCCCAGCCGCTGCTCGATTGCCGCAAGGCGCGCGGCGAGCGCCGCCTGGTTCTGCGTCGCCGCCGCGAACAGCGCCATGTGGACGTCGGCAAAGGGCAGGCTCGATTTCGGAAACAGTTTTTGCGCGATGGCATCGGCATCGAGCCAGAGCGTCTCCGGCACGGCGTGGCCGTAGGCCGACAGCCGCCAGAGCAGCGAGGCGCCGTCGGTGACGACGTTGAGCGGCGGCGCCTGCGTGGCCGAGGGCTGAAGCACGTCGGCGTAGATCGCAAGCGCGCGCGCCGCATCGCCATGCTCGAGCGCGCCGAGCGCCTGATGCCAGAGGATGTGGCCGTGCAGGATGCCGGTGCGGTCGTAAGAGGGAATCCACTCGTCGACGAGACGGTCGGCCGCCTCGATCGAGCCGTCCTCGAACATCGCATGCAGCACGGCGTGCGCGGCGTGGGCGTTCTGACGGCGCAGGTCGAAACCGCGCTCGGTGACGCGACGGCCGCGCGCGACGTCGCCGTTCTCGGTCATCGCCCAGCCGGCCATGGTGAGAAACCACCAGTCCTCGCCATAGTGCTGCGCCACGCGCTCGCACAGCTCATGCCGTGCGCGGTCGTGGTCGGCCATGCCGGAGAACGCGAACAGGCCGAACGCGCCGAGCGGCAGCGACAGCACCACGGCATCGCGCGGCCAGCCCTCGATGTGCCTTCGCATTGCCGCGATGGCTTCGATCAGCCGGCCCTCGATCGCGAGCGCCAGCGTCTCGACATGCGAGCGCTCGCGCTCCGTGCCGCGCTTCGCCACGAGCTCGCGCGCGCGTGCCGCCTTGCTTCGCGCGAGATCGCCCTGCTGATAGAAGCCATGCACGCGGGCGCGGGCGATAAGGGCTAGCGCGAAATCCGGATCGGCCGCAATCGCGCGCTCCAGCGTCTCCGTCGTGCCGGTCCACCCCGCGAGCATGAGGTCGACGCCTTCGCGATAGGTGCTTGCCGCCTCGTCTGACGAGGTGGAGAGCGGCAGGCCGTAGCGGTCTTCGTGCGCCATCCCCGTCTCCGTCTCAAGCCGTTCGCGCGCGGCGTCCCTCGATCGGATAGGCCGGGTCGTTGTAGCCCGGCGTCGAGGGATGGCCCGGCACGACCAGCCGGTCGATCAGCGCCTCGTCATCCGCCGTGAAGCGGTAGTCGAGCGCGCTCATGTAGCCGTCCCACTGCTCCTCGGTGCGCGGGCCCGCGACGATCGATGAGACGAAGGCGGAGTTGAGCACCCAGGCGACCGCGAACTGGCCGGCGGTGATGCCTTTCTTCTCGGCGTGGGTCTTGATCTCCTGCGCGAGCTGGAGCGATTCCGGCCGCCATTCCGTCTGCATCATGCGGGTGTCGTTGCGGCCGGCGCGCGTCTCCTTGTCCGGGGCTGCGTCGGGCTTGTACTTGCCGGTGAGCACGCCGCGCGCCAGCGGGCTGTAGGGCACGATGCCGAGGCCGTAATAGGAGCAGGCCGGAAAATGCTCGACCTCGGGCATGCGGTTCATGGCGTTGTAATAAGGCTGGCTCACCACGGGCCGGTCGATGCCGAGCCGGTCGCAGATGTTGCAGATCTCGGCGACGCGCCAGGCGCGATAGTTCGAGACGCCGAAATAGCGCACCTTGCCGGCGCGGATCAGGTCGCCCATCGCGCGCACCGTCTCCTCCAGCGGCGTCGCATGGTCTTCCTTGTGCAGATAGTAGATGTCGATGTGGTCGGTGCCGAGCCGCTTCAGGCTCTCGTCGGCGGCCTGCAACACCCAGCGCCGCGACAGGCCGACACGGTTGGGATCGTTGCCCGTATCATTGTTCATGGGGTTGGCGAGCTTGGTCGCGAGCACCCAGGCCTGACGATTGCCCGCGATGGCGCGGCCGACGACCTCTTCGGACGCGCCTTTCGAATAGGCGTCGGCGGTGTCGATGAAGTTGATGCCCGCCTCGTGCGCTTTCGCGATGATCCGTTTGGATGCGGCTTCATCCGTCGGCCCGCCGAACATCATGGTGCCCAGGCAGATCGGCGACACTTTGAGGCCGCTGCGGCCGAGTTGGCGGTATTGCATGGGCGGGTCCTTGCTGCTTTTTGTGGAGGCAGCATAGCCGGCTCGGCCCGTCATTGCGAGCGCCGCGGCGGCCTGACCGCGCGCCTATGCCGGGCCCTTCAAGATCTTGAACACGCCATTCGCCATCACGATGCAGCGGCCGTCGACGGTGACTTCGGTGCTCATGAAAATGAGGCTGCGCGTCGAGCGCACCACGCGCGGGCGGGAGATCAGGATGTCGCCGATCTGGCCGGCCTCGACGAAATGGGTGTCGAGCTGCACCGTTGCCATGAATTCCTTGCCAGAGACGTAGCGGGCGGTCATGCCGCAGGTGCGGTCGGCAAACGTCATCATCACGCCGCCCTGGACCATGCCGCGGCGGTTGTGGTGCTTGTCCTCGGTCGCGAGTGCGAATTCGTAATGGCCGTCGATCTTGCGTTCCCACAAGGGGCCGATCAGGTGCATGAAGCCCGTGGTCTCGAGGATGCTCCAGCCGTCCGATTTGAGCCTTGCGGCGGCCTTGTTGGTCATGTGGTCGTCCATTGCTGCGCGGGTCTTGCGATCTCATTTCATCGGGGCCCGACGTGGTGTAGTCAAGCATGATGAGACCGTTCGACGATGCCACACGGCGGAATATCGCGGCTGCCTGCGCGGCCTTCACGCGCCTGCCCGAGGACGATGCGGCGGCGGCATTGAAGCGCGCCGCGGTTGTGGTCGCGCTGACCGGCACGACCGGCGGTGATGACACCGCATTCCTGCTCACGCTGCGCGCCTCACATCTGCGCGCCCATCGCGGCCAATGGGCCTTGCCGGGCGGTCGCTGCGATGCCGGCGAGACGCCGGTCGAGGCGGCACTACGCGAGCTCGATGAGGAGCTTGGCCTTCGCCTCACCAGCGCGGATGTGCTCGGCACGCTCGATGCTTATCCGACCCGCTCCGGCTATCTGATTACGCCGGTGGTGGTCTGGGCGGCGGACAGCGCTGCGATCCGGCCGAACCCGGATGAGGTCGCCTCCGTCCACCGCATCGCGCTCGCCACGATCGAGCGCGAAGACGCGTTCGACTTCATCGCAATCCCCGAAAGCTCCCGCCGCGTGATCCGCTTCCATCACCAGATGAGCCTGATTCACGCGCCGACGGCGGCGCTGATCTACCAGTTCCGCGAGGTGCTGGCGGGGCGGCACACCCGCGTCACCGAGCTGGAGCAGCCGGTGTTCGCCTGGAAGTGACGATGGTAAACGGCGCGTTAACGTGACGGTTACCGGATGCCTGCTAAGAGGGCAGCATGCATCATTCGATTCGAAATCGCCTTGCGTTGGTTCCATTCGCGCTCGTCCTGCTCGCGCCCGCCGCGCGCGGCGGCACTTCTGACGCGCTGCCGCCGACCGTCCGCGATGCCAACGCGCAGCTCCTGTCGCAATTTTTCGCGCAAGGCGGGGCATCGCCCGCCGTGCTCGAATATCGCCGCAAGCTCGGGGAATATCAGGCGGCGCGCGCGGCCTTCGACGAGGAGGCGGGCGCCTATTGGAGCCAGATCTCCGAGAAGCGCCGCGGCCGCAACGCCAAGCGGCGCAGCGGACAGCAGGTCACGTTGGACGATTACGTGCTGGAGCACCCGCCGCTCTATAACGGGCCGAAGCGGCCGGTGAACCCCGAGCCGGAAGAGACGCCGGATCGTCCGACCAGAAAGCCCATCCCCGTGGTCGCCGATCTCCTGCGCGCGGCGCAGGAGCTTTACCAGTTCGCGCCGCAGCGCCCGTCCAGCGAGGTCGAGTTCAAGCGCGCCTATGCGCGCTATGCGCTCGCCTCGGGGCTTACGCGCGAGCAGGCCGTGCGGGTCTATTCGTTCGAGACCGGCGGCACCGGCAGCTACGATGTGCAGGCGGGCATCGAGCATGGCGGCAAGCGCGCGATCTCGACCGCGATGGGTTACAACCAGCTGCTGACGACCAACAGCGTCGAGCTGCTGGCCGAGCAGGGCCATGAATTGATCCGCGCGCTCTCCGACAAGGTGGCGCGGACCTCGGGGCCGGCGCGACAATCGCTCGAGCACAAGCTCGGCGTGCTGAAGAAAATGGTAGCGCATGCGAAGTCGGTGCCCGACACCTGGTCGGAGCACGAGAAGATCGGCAACACCGCGCAGGGCTGGGCCATGCATGCCATGGTGCTGGACATCGATATCGGCCCGATGCTGCAAACCCATAAGCTTTTGACGTCGGTGCTGTTCGCCCGCGCCAAGGGTTACAGTCGGCCGCTCACGGCCGCCGAGCTCGAGATGATGAACCTCACCGGCGACGGCACCGGCCTCGACATGGTGACGATGCCGCAGGCGATGCGCGAGCAGGTGCCGACCTCGAACTTCTTCCAGCGCGGCGGCTACGAACGCAACCCGGTCGCGATCCGCCACAACACGGTCGCCAAGCTGCTGGCGGTGACGGATACGCGGATGGACAGCAACAGCAACAACGCCGGCGCGCGGGAGCTGGCGGGCGCGTTTTAGGACGCTGGCGAGCTGCCGTAGGGTGGGCAAAGCGGAAGCGTGCCCACCATTGTCGATCGGAATGCGGTGACAGATGGTGGGCACGGCGCGCGAAGTGCGCGCCTTTGCCCACCCTACTGCACTGTGCCTACTGATCCGACCCGAACTTGAACTTGCCGTCGCCTTCCAGATACGGGCCGCTGCGCATGTAGAGCTGGCCGTTGTGCCCGATGAAGAACAGCGTGCCCCGCGGCACCTTCTTGGCGCCCTTCAGCAGTTCGCCGGCATTGCTGGTGCCCATCTTGTAGGAGAAGGTCTTGCCTTCCTTGTCATAGGCATAGCCGGTGTCGGGCTTGAGCTCCCAAGGCGTTGGAGCGGTCTGCGCCAATGCGGGTGCAGTGAACGCGCCGAGCACGGCGGCAATCAAAAATGTCTTCGTTGAAAATGCCATCATCTATCCTCCCCATCGAGGCACCCGGCTTGAACAAATCACGAACGATGCTTCCGGGTCAATTTGCGAAAGCGCCGCATTGCATCACGCCTCGCCCAGCAGTTTGTGATTTTCCCTTCGTCCCCGCGCGACTATGTTCCGCTTTCCGTCTAGAACGCAATTCGACAAAAATATTGGTAGGGATGATTCGGATGAACCATGTCATTAAAGCCTGCTGGGTCGCCGCGCTGTTGCTGACGGCGCTGGCGCCGGCCGCCCGGGCCGACGATTACCAGCTCAGCCACAACCAGCGGATTTCGTGCAGCCGCGGCCTCGCCCCGGGCAAGCTGAACACTGCGACCTGCAAGTCCTACACCTACCTGTTCAATACCAAGACCTCGGAATATTTCCGCTGCCAGGTCTCGCTGGCGCTGACCCGCGACAACAAGGAAGTCATCAACGTCCAGACCGACGGCGGCTGCACCAAGAAGCCGCGCATCTTCGAGACCGACGGCCATTACGATTTCGACGCCACCGAGACCGAGCCGCCGAACACCAACTCGTTCTTCGGCCCCGGCGGGTACTCGGTCTGGGCCGCCGACGTCAGCGCGCAGAAGGTGCGCGGCTGCATCATCATCTCCTCCGGCCTCGGCTCCGACATCTCCAAGTGCCTGGACATGACGTTCCAGTGAGAGCTTGCCAATAAGGCCTGCCGCGACGGCGAGGCGCGCTCCCAAGGCCCGGCTGCGCCACGTCGCCGCACCTGCCGGGTTCCCCAAAAGTCGAGCCGGATCGGCCATTTAGCGCAGTCCTGTTTTGTCTTTTGGATGGGTTGACCCGCTCCCCTCATCCGGCCAATTTCGCCGCTGGTTTGGGGAGTACAAAAACCATGAAACGGACGATTTTCGGCGCGGCCGCGGCTCTTGCTCTGGCGGCGTCGGCACCTTGCGCGCATGCGCAATCCTTCATCAACGTGCTGACCGGGGGCACCTCCGGCGTCTACTATCCGCTCGGCGTCGCGATCGGAAAGATCTACGGCGACAAGATTCCGAACGTGAAGACGCAGGTGCAGGCCACCAAGGCGTCGGTCGAGAACCTGATCCTGCTCCAGCAGGGCCGCGGCGAACTGGCGTTCACGCTGGGTGACTCGCTCAAGGCCGCCTGGGACGGCGACGAGGAAGCCGGCTTCAAGAACAAGCTGGACAAGCTGCGCACCATCGGCGCGATCTATCCAAACTACATCCAGATCGTCGCGACCGCCGAAAGCGGCATCAAGACGCTGGCGGACCTCAAGGGCAAGAGCCTGTCGGTCGGCGCGCCGAAGTCGGGCACCGAGCTCAATTCCCGCGCGATCCTCAGTGCTGCCGGCATGAGCTACAAGGACCTCGGCAAGGTCGAATACCTGCCGTTCGCCGAATCCGTCGACCTCATGAAGAACCGTCAGCTCGGCGCGACCCTGCAATCGGCCGGCCTCGGCGTCGCCTCGCTGAAGGACCTCTCGACGTCCAGCGCGATCACCGTCGTGTCGGTGCCGAAGGAGACCGTCGACAAGATCGGCCCGCCCTTCATCTCCGCGATCATCCCGGCCAACACCTATACCGGCCAGGACAAGGACGTGCCGACCGCGGCCGTGGTCAACTATCTCGTCACCAGCTCGGCGGTGTCGGACGATCTCGCCTATCAGATGACCAAGCTGGTGTTCGAATCGCTGCCCGAGCTCGCCAACGCGCATGCGGCGGGCAAGGAGATCAAGCTCGAGGCGGCCGCCAATGGCAGCCCGGTTCCGCTGCATCCCGGCGCGATCCGCTATTACAAGGAAAAAGGGCTGATCAAGTAACTCTCCAGTCATTCCGGGGCGATGCGCAGCATCGAACCCGGAATCTCGAGATTCCGGGTTCGGCTCTTGCGAGCCGCCCCGGAATGACGACGGGGGACTTTCGTGAATGCCCGGGATAACCCCGGGCATGACGTTTTTGGGACCCTGTGCCAATGCTATCCGGCACGGGCAGGCTGGGGACGAGCAAAATGCTGGAAAAGGCAGAGGGCACCGATGCGGCGCCCATCAAGGTTGAGTTCGACAATTTCGAGCACGGTTTTCCGGAAGGCTTTGGTCCGGGCTGGTGGGGCACGCTCGCCTACTGGATCGGCATCGCCTTTGCGACCTTCCAGCTCTATGTCGCGGCCTTCAACTATCTGCCGAGCCAGGTGGTGCGCGGCGTCCATGTCGGCTTCCTCGTTCTCCTCACCTTCGGCCTGATCGCCAACTTCACCGCGAAGAGCGCGTTCGGCCGTGCGGTGGGCTGGGTGATCGGCGGTGCCGGCTTCTTCTGCGGGCTCTATCAGTGGATCTTCTACGCCGATTTGATCGCGCGCGACGGTGATCCGACCCGGCTTGACCTTGTGGTCGGCACGCTGCTCGCGGTGCTGATCTTCGAGGGCACGCGGCGCCTGATGGGCGCGGCGCTGCCGCTGATGTGCGGCGCGTGTCTCGTCTACTGGTTCTTCGGGCAATATCTGCCGTCTCCGCTCAACCATCGCGGCTATGATTTCGACCAGATCGTCACGCATCTGTCGTTCGGCACCGAAGGCTTTTACGGCGTGCCGATCTACGTCTCGGCGACCTACATCTTCCTGTTCATCCTGTTCGGCTCGTTCCTGGAACGCGCCGGCATGATCCAGCTGTTCACCGACGTTTCGCTCGGCCTGTTCGGCCGCACCCGCGGCGGTCCCGCCAAGGTCGCGGTGTTCGCCTCGGGCATGATGGGCACGATCTCCGGCTCCGGCGTCGCCAACGTCGTCACTGTCGGCCAGTTCACGATTCCGCTGATGATCAGGTTCGGCTATCGCCGCGCGTTTGCCGCCGGCGTCGAGGCGACGGCCTCGATGGGCGGACAGATCATGCCGCCGGTGATGGGCGCGGTCGCCTTCATCATGGCGGAGACGCTCGGCGTTCAATATTCGGAAATCGTCAAGGCCGCGGCAATTCCCGCCATCCTCTATTTCGCCTCCGCGTTCTGGATGGTGCATCTGGAAGCCGGCAAGCACGGCCTCGTCGGCATGAAGCGCTCGGAAATCCCGAGCGCGTGGAAGGCGCTGGTGACGCGCTGGTACCTCGTGCTGCCGCTCGCCGCACTGGTCTACATGCTGTTCGAAGGCTTTACGCCGCTCTATGCCGGCAGCATGGGCCTTGCGCTCACGGTGGGACTGATCCTTGGCACCGCCATCACGACGGGCGCGTCCTCGATGGCGATCCGCTACATCTTCTGGATCGGGCTTGCGCTCGTCGTCGCCGCGCTGTCGCGTGACGGCTTGCAGATCGTGCCGGTCGCGAGCGTCGTCGTCGGATTGATCGTGATCACCGCGTTCGTCCGTGGCGGGTTCAAGGCCCTGCGCGACTGCCGCGACGCGCTGGCGGAGAGTGCGAAGTCCGCCATCACCGTCGGCATGGCCTGTGCCATCGTCGGCGTCATCATCGGCATGATGTCGCAGACCGGCGTCGGCACCATCTTCGGTGGCTGGGTGATCGGGCTCGGCGAGAAGAGCCTGTTCCTGGCGCTGATCATGACCATGCTGCTGTCGATCCTGCTCGGCACCGGCATCCCGACCATCCCGACCTACATCATCACCGCCGCGCTCGCAGCGCCGGCGCTGGCGAAACTCGGCGTGCCCCTGATCGCGAGCCACATGTTCGCGTTCTATTACGGCATCATGGCCGACCTCTCGCCGCCGGTGGCGCTGGCGGCGCTCGCGGCGGCGCCGATCGCGAAGGAGAATCCGGACAAGATCGGCTGGGAGGCGATGCGCATTGCGCTCGCGGGCTACGTCATCCCCTTCATCTTCGTCTATTCGCCCGCCTTGATGTTGCAGGCCGGCGATCCCATGGCCGCAAAACTCGGCTTCTACGGCGCGGTGGCGCTGGCGAGCTTCAAGGCGCTGGTGGCGATCGCGCTGTTCGGCATGGTGGCGATCGGCTTCCTGTTCACGCGGCTGACGCTGCTGGAACGCGTCGTCGCGCTCGGCGCAGCTCTTTGCCTGCTCGGCGACTTCGCCTTCAGTGACACCGCGGGCTTCGTGCTCTCGGCGGCACTCGTGCTGTGGCAGTGGCGGCAGCGTCCGCCAACCGTTGCCGAAGCCGCGTGAGCCTCTGCTTCGCAACAGCCGGAGGCGTGAAGGTGCTCGCGCTCTCCGCCTTCACGCTGGTGTGGACGCATTCGATCGCCAAGGTCGACTGGCAGGAGGATTGGCGCGTCACGCCCGCCGGCCTCGAGCTGGTGCAGGCCCGCGTCAAGGGCACCGGCCCCGGCATGGAGCCGCCGCCCGAGGCGCGGCTGGTGGGCGGCTGGTTTCAATGGAGGCCTGAGCGCGCGCCGATGCCGGAGGTCGTGCTCGGCAATTCCGGTGCGGCGGGGGAATGGCGGCTATGCCATGATGGGAAGTGCCGGACGCTATCGGAGATTGTCGGGCATCCCATCGGTGCTAACGTCACCACGATGAAGATCTGTAACGATCCGTAGCCCGGATGAGCGAAGCGATATCCGGGAACGGTGGCCCCCGGATATCGCTTCGCTCATCCGGGCTACAAGAACAACAACACGGGAGACACGCGATGGATCGGCTCAAGGGCAAGGTTGCGATGGTGGTGGGGGCCGGCTCGATCGGACCCGGCTGGGGCAACGGCAAGGCCACCGCGGTGACCTTTGCGCGCGAGGGCGCGCAGGTGTTTTGCGTCGATCGCAACGGCGCCGCCGCCGAGGAGACCGCGAAGATCATCACGGGCGAAGGCGGCAATGCGACCGCCTTCACCGCGGACGTCTCCCGCGCGAGCGAGATCGAGGCGATGGTTGCGGCGTGCCTGAAGGCCTATGGCCGCATCGACGTACTCGACAACAATGTCGGCATCGCCGAGATGGGCAGTGTGGTCGAGGTGGCCGAGGAGAGCTGGGACCGCGTCTTCACCGTCAACCTCAAGAGCGCCTATCTCGCCATGAAGCACGTCATTCCGGTCATGGTGAAGCAGGGCGGCGGCTCCATCATCAACATCTCCTCGATCGCCTCGATCCGCCATGTCGGGATTTCCTATGTCAGCTACAACGCCAGCAAGGCGGCGATGAACCAGCTGACGCGCTCCACCGCGATCGAGTTCGCGAAGAACCATGTGCGGGTGAATGCGATCCTGCCCGGCCTGATGAAGACGCCGATGGTGGAGCATTCGGCAGGTCTCGCCAACAGCTACGCCAAGGGCGATGTCGAGGCGATGTGGCGCGCCCGCGATGCGCAGGTGCCGATGGGCCACATGGGCGAGGCCTGGGACGTCGCGAATGCCGCGCTGTTTCTGGCGTCGGACGAATCCAAATATGTGACGGGGATCGAGCTCGTGGTGGACGGCGGCATCACGTGCAAGGCGGGGGCGTAATTCCAATCTCCGCTGTCGTCCCGGATCTGCGCTTCGCTTGTCCGGGACGACAGTGGTGATTTACTGCGCCAGCGCCAGAATCCCGCCGGCGAATGAATGCCACGCGGCGGTCTCGCTGATCGGCCAGTTCAAGACCTTCACTGCCAGCAGCGCAAGCGTGCCGTAGATGTAGACCGGATGGACGCGGCCATCGCTGCGCCAGTCGCGCACCATGGCGACGACGAGCAGGAGCGAGGCGACCACGGCCGGGGCGATCGTTACGGGTACCGGCGGCGGGCCGGGCGGTCCGGGAGGCGCGAGAAACGTCAGGAACCAGCGCGCGATCGCGGCATCGAGGATCGAGACCGCGGCCAGCAGCATCAGGCGCTTGTGAATCTCGGGTTTGCGCGTGTTCACGATCGCGAGCACGAACACCACCGCGAAGAACGCGATGCCGCTCATCGGCACGATCGAGAAGCCGATGCCGGCGTCCTTCTGCCCGAGCGCGGCTGCGTGCTGCATCACGTGCACGGAGGCGAGGAAGCCGAAGATCGTCATCGCGGTCGCAAGCGACACGCCGGCAATCCCGAGCGCGCGGTGATTGACCACGCGGCCCGACGCCGCGAGCCAGGTCTGGATCACGAAATAGAGAGACCAGGTGAAGAACAGGAGCGCGTGAAAATGAATCACCGGGCTCGCGGAAAACGTCCGCTGCGCGAGCGGAACGAAATAGGTCGGTGCGAAGCCGAGAAACGCGGTGGCGGCGCAGGCCAGTGCCATATTGAGATAAAAATATCGTGCAGGCGACGCATCACGCGCGCGTACACGACGGTCGTCGATCAGGGTCGTCATCAGGAGTGAGTCTGGAGCGGCGGTGTTTGGTTCAATGCTCTCCCTCTCCCCGTCCTTACGGGGAGAGGGTCGGGGTGAGGGGCTCTCTCCGCATGCGAGTCTGCCGACTGACCTGTACCCCCTCACCCGCCGCGCTGCGCGCGTCGACCTCTCCCCGCAAGCGGGGCGAGGTAAACAAGCTTTATCCCCCCGCGCTCAATTCTGCGCGATCGAGCTCTTCCTCGATCTTGTGAAATGCGTCGTCGCCGATCACTTCGGTGGCGCGGAGGTCGAAGATCGATTTGCGCGCTGCTTCGATGGCGCGGCGGCGCAGGGGATCGGCGGGCAATTCGCCGCTGGCGATGCCGCCGTGCGGATCGTCGTCTGCCTGCATCAGGATGGCGCGGTATTCGAGCCGCAGGATTTCCGCTTCCTCCGACGGGTCGTCCTCGATCGCATCGAGCGCGGCACGATAGGCGACCGCGCGGGCGCGCGCGACCTCGATGCCGACGGGATCGTCGTCCTTGAGGCCGAAGGCCAGGATCAGCGGCCGCAGCGTCAGGCCCTGGATGATCAGCGAGCCCAGCACAACCGCAAAGGCGATGAAGACGATGAAGTCGCGATAGGGAAAATTCTCCGGCAAAGCAAAAGCGGTGGCGAGCGTGACGAGGCCACGCATGCCGCACCAGGAGATGATGAGGCCGCCCCTCGGCGAGGCGACCTGCTTGGGATCCTTCGGATGATAGAGCCCGCGTGCGATCAGCACGCGCAGCGTCGTGCGGTAGAACGTGACCCAGGCAAGCCGCACCAGCACCACCGTGAGCAGGATCCAGGCGGCGGCCACGCAATATTCCCAGCGGACTTCCGCGTCCAGCCGTGTCCAGATCGGGCGCATCTGCATGCCGATCAGCATGAAGGCGAGGACGTTGAGGACGAACACGATCGTCTCCCACACGGCATAGGATGGCACTCGCAGCCGTGCCGGCATGCGTGCCCCCGCCGTGCGCGCGACGGTGATGGCATAGACGACGATGGTGAGGATGCCGGAGAGGCCGAGATGCTCGGCCGCGATCCAGACCATGAAGGTGGTGGCGAACTGCACGATGATCGCGCTCGGTGCTTCCGTCACGCGTTCCAGGAACAGCGGGATGATGCGCCCCGCCAGAAGACCGGCGAGGACGCTGCCGACCAGCCCGAGCGCAATCGTCGGCGCGACCTCGCTCCATTTCAGGTGCTCCATGACGACTGCGCCGACTGCGATGCGATAGATCAACAGCGCGCTGGCGTCGTTGAGCAGGCTCTCGCCCTCCAGCACCTTCACCATACGATAGGGCAGCTTGACCTGGCTCAGGATCGCAACCGCAGCCGCGGCGTCCGGCGGCGCCACGATGGCGCCGAGCGCAATGGCGGCGGCCCAGGGCATGTCAGGCATCAGCCGGTGCGCGACGAAGGCCACGCCAATTGTGGTCAGGCCGACCGCGGCCACCACCAGGGTGGAGACCGGAACCCAGTTGTTGCGCAAGTCCCGCAGCGAGGTGTCGAAGGCGGCGTCCATCAGCACCGGTGCGACAAAAAGCGCCAAGGCGAGGTCGGGTTCGAGCGTCCAGGACGGGCTGTTCGGCACGAAGGCGATCAGGGCGCCGCCGATGGCGAGAAAGGTCGGGTAGGGGACCTTGATCCGCCGCGCCAGCGCCGATAATGCAACGGCGCCGAGCAGAAGCGCGATGATCCATTCGAATGTCGACACGATCGTCCCCGAAACCGATTTGAGCGGCGCCACAAGCTAGCACCAATCCGGCCGTATGGTGGATAGTACGGCCCCAAGGCAAGACTTTCCGACTGCAACAAGCATGCGTTTTCAAAAACTTGTTCAACTGTCAGGGGCCGTCGCGCTCTCCGTGCTGTCGCTCAGCGTGTCCCACGCCGCGACCGGCGGCGAGCCGGCTGCCGTCACGCAGGTCGACATCGCCCCGTGCCTTGCCGCGGCCGCGGCCGACGACATGGACAAGGCCGGTCCCGCCTGCGCGGCGGTCATCGACAACGAGAAGACGGCGAAGGCGGACCTGGTCAAGGCGCTGATCGCGCGCGGCGCGATTCTGGCGCGGCACGATCAGATCGACCGTGCGATCGCCGACGACAGCCGCGCTCTGCTGCTCGATCCCACCCTCGCCGACCTCTTCAACGCCCGTGGCGAGCTCTGGCTGAAGAAGGGCGACAAGCCCAAGGCGGTGCAGGATTTCGGTGCGGCGCTGAAGATCGATCCGAACCACGAGAAAGCCAGGGCCAATCACAAGGCGATGGCGCGCGAGCTCGAGCGGATCGGTGCTCAGATGGCCGTCGCCGGCAAGCCCAGCTTCAATTGCAGGAGCGCGCGCCGTGCCGTGGAAAAGGCGATCTGCGGAAACCGCGAGCTCGCCGACCTCGATCGGGAGATCTTTGGATCGAATGCGCGCGTGATCCGGGAGGCGCGCAGTCCCGCGGAAGCCAAGGCGCTCCAGCGCGAGCAGGACGATTTTATTGCCCGCCGCAATGCGGGGTTCGGCCGGCCGGGGTACGATTTGAAGAAGGCGATGCAGGAGCGGCTGCAACGGATCAACGGGGTCGACGGGTATTGAGGGAATCTTCGCCTTTCCCCGCAAGCGGGAGAGAGAGCGGGCGCCGGCGCGTCCCTGACCCGGCCCGAATTGAACCCATCGCTTCCCCGCCGCGACAATGGTGAAAACCTGATGTCACGGAGCCTTCCCGATGTGCGGCGTGCACCCTTCCGCGCAAACGTCGCCGTTTGCCAAAATCTCGCTGCGCGCCTTCCTCCTCAGCGCTGCGGTGAGCCTGATCCTGGCAGCCCCGGCCTCGGCCGGCACCGGTTGCGTGATGGGCAGCAAGGCCGCGCCGGCCGAACTTGTTCCGGCTTGCAGCGCCATCATCGACCAGGCTTCAAATTCATCCTCCGAGCGCGCCACGGCTCTGCTGGTTCGCGCTGACGCCAATGCGCGGACCTCGGGCGGCCTCACGCAGGCGCTGCGGGATATCGACCGCGCCATCGCGCTCGACGGCAAGAATGCCAAAGCCTGGCGCTTGCGCGGCGATCTCCTGCGCGAGGCCGGCGGCGATCTCAATCGCGCCGCTTCGGACCTCAGCAAGGCGATCGAGCTCGATCCGCAGGATGCGGAGGCCTATGAGCTGCGCGGCGTGGTCTACACCACCCAGCGCAGGCTCGACCGCGCGCTCGCCGATTACGACCAGGCGATCAAGCTGAAGCCGGACGATGCGCAGGCCTGGTCCGATCGCGGCGTGAACTATTATCTCGGCGGCGACAATGAGAAAGCGATCAAGGATCTCAGCGAGGCGCTGCGGCTCGATCCGAACCGGCCGCGCAGCTACACCAACCGCGGCGCGGCCTACAAGAAGCTCGGCCAGCTCGACAAGGCGGTCGCGGACGACGGCGAGGCGATCAGGCTCGATCCAAAGGTGCCCGAATATTTTGACAACCGCGGGCTCACCTATGCTGCAATGAAGGAATACGACAAGGCAATCGCCGATTACGACCAGGCGCTGCGGCTGGCGCCGCGGCCGAACTTCTTCACCAACCGCGGCGATTCCTACCAGCTCAAGGGCGAGCTTGGCACGGCGCTGAGCGACTACGAGGCCGCGCTGAAGATCGATCCGAATTTTGCGCAGACCTATAACAATCGCGCGGTGCTCTACAAGAAGATGGGCGAGCGCAAGAAGGCGCTGGCCGATTACGAGACCGCGCTGAAGCTCGATCCCGGCAACGAGAATGCCGCCGCCGGCCGCCGCACCATGATCTCCGAGATCGCCAAATTCGGTGCCGAGCCGCCGCGCCCTCTCGCAGCGAATTCCGGCAATGGTCCGTCGTTCGACTGCGCCACGGCCAGGCGCGAGGTCGAGAAGGTGATCTGCGCCGATCCGCAACTGGGCGTACTCGACCGCCAGATTGCCGAGACCTATGAGCGCGTGCTCAAGTCCGCGAGCAAGCGCTCGGCCGGCGACCTGCGCAAGACCCAGCGCGATTTCCTCAGCACGCGCAACGCCAGCTTTGGTCGGCCCGGCTATGATCTGCGGAAGGTCATGCAGGATCGCCTGCAGCGGCTGAATGCGATGGAGAGCTAGCCGCCCCTCACCGCAACCCGCTCCGCGCGAGCGAAACTCGTCGCGGCCCCGAACGAACGGGGAGAGGGACGCCATTTCCAGTTCTTTTCAGCTTGAACCGCGGCCCGTTCCCGGGAAAATAGCCCTCAAACTACGCCAGTGCTTGATCCCTGTCATGGCGGGACGTCTGTCCTGCCGCAAGGTCGAGGCCAGGCGGATAAAGGGAACGGGAGCGCGGGAATGAATGCCCAGGGGAAGAGTCTCTATCACGAGGTCCACGCGCGCTCGCTGGCTGATCCCCAGGGCTTTTGGGCCGAGGCGGCCACGGAGATCGACTGGATCGAGCCGCCGAAGACGATTTTCGACGGCGCGCAGGGCGTCTATGGCCGTTGGTACACGGGCGGCGTCGTCAACACCTGCTACAACGCGCTCGACCGCCATGTCGAACGCGGCCGCGCCGACCAGGTCGCGCTGATCCATGATTCGCCGCTGACGAGCGCGGTCACCAAATTCACCTATGCCGAGCTCTTGGCCGAGGTGCAGGCGCTCGGCGCCGTCATGCAGGATTTTGGCGTCGCCAAGGGCGATCGCGTCATCCTCTATATGCCGATGGTGCCGGAGGCGGTGGTCGCGATGCTCGCCTGCGCGCGCATCGGTGCGGTGCACTCGGTGGTGTTCGGCGGCTTTGCCGCCAAGGAGCTCGCCACCCGTATCGACGATGCCCAGCCGAAGCTCATTCTCTCCGCAAGCTGCGGCATCGAGCCCGGCCGCATCGTGCAGTACAAGCCGCTGCTCGACGAGGCGATCAAGCTTGCCGGCACGAAGCCGAAGGCCTGCATCGTGCTGCAGCGTCCGCAGCTCGTCTGCGACCTCACGCCCGGCCGCGACTACGATTGGGCGAGCCTGCGCCGCAAGGCGATCAACGACGGCAAGAAAGCCCCTTGCGTGCCTGTCGCCGCCACCGATCCGCTCTACATCCTCTACACGTCAGGCACGACCGGGATTCCCAAGGGCGTCGTGCGCGACAATGGCGGCCATCTGGTCGCGGTGAAATGGTCGATGTTCAACCTCTATGGCGTCAAGCCGGGCGAGGTCTGGTGGTGCGGCTCCGACATCGGCTGGGTGGTCGGCCACAGCTACATCATCTACGGCCCGCTGCTGCACGGCGCGACCTCGATCATGTATGAGGGCAAGCCGATCGGCACGCCCGATGCCGGCGCGTTCTGGCGCGTCATCAGCGAGCACAAGGCGGTCGCCTTCTTCACCGCGCCGACCGCGTTCCGCGCGATCCGCAAGGAGGATCCGGAAGGCAAGTTCATCCGGCAATACGACCTCTCCAAATTCCGCACGCTGTTCCTCGCCGGCGAGCGCGCCGACCCGCCGACGGTGGAATGGGCCGAGCAGCAGTTGAAGGTGCCGGTGATCGATCATTGGTGGCAGACCGAGACGGGCTGGTGCATCGCCGGCAATCCCGTCGGTCTCGGCATGCTGCCGGTGAAGCATGGCTCGCCGACGGTGCCGATGCCTGGCTACCAGGTCGATGTCGTGGACGAAGCCGCCAAGCCCGTCGGCCCGAACACCATGGGCTCGATCGTCATCAAGCTGCCGATGCCGCCGGGCTGCCTGCCGACGCTGTGGAATCAGGACGACCGGTTCAAGGAAGCCTATCTCACCGAATTCCCCGGCTACTACAAAACCTCCGATGCCGGCTACAAGGACGAGGACGGCTATGTTTTCGTCATGGGCCGCACCGACGACATCATCAACGTCGCCGGCCATCGTCTCTCCACCGGCGGCATGGAGGAGATCCTGGCCTCGCATCCCGACGTCGCCGAATGCGCGGTGCTCGGCGTCAAGGATGCCATCAAGGGCGAGGTGCCCTGCGGCTTCCTGGTGCTCAAGGCCGGCGTGAAGCGGCCGCCCGCGGAGATCGAGAAGGAGATCGTCGCGCTGGTGCGCAACCGGCTCGGCCCGGTCGCTGCCTTCAAGCTCGCCATCACCGTCGGCCGCCTGCCCAAGACGCGCTCGGGAAAGATCCTGCGCGGCACCATCAAGAAGATCGCCGACGGCGAAGCCTGGACCATGCCGGCCACGATCGAGGACCCCAAGGTGCTGGACGAGATCGGCGAGGCGCTGAAGGGGAGGGTGTGAGGTTTGATGTCCGGTCGCCATGCTGGTGAGGCGCGACCCTCTCTCTCCAACCTCAGCCGTCATCACCCGCGAAAGCGGGTGATCCAGTACTCCGCGGCGCGAGATGTGTCCCCAATGTCCGTCGCGGAGTACTGGATTCCCCGCCTTCGCGGGGAATGACAGCGAGTGGGGGAACAGCGCCCAGGGACTTACAATCTCCTCATTCCGCGCTAAACAGGGCCGGCCAACAGGGAACCTCGTATGCCACTCGCCACCGCGCCGCGCCTGCTTGCAGCCGTAGCTCTCGCCATCGCTCTCTCCGCCTGCTCCGCGCGCTACCAGACGCCGGTGGCGATGGGTGGGGACGATGACGACGCGGTCTGCCAGAGCCGGGGCTATGCGCAGGGCTCGCCCGAATACGTGGCCTGCCGCAAGGACCGCGACGTCCAGCGCAATGCCGCCACCGCGCGCGCCGATCGCCGCCAACGCGACCTCGGCGAATACATGCTGAACCACCCCGAGCGGCCGTAGGCCGTCCCGCTCAACGGAGGCCGTTATGAACGAGGACCAGTTCAACACCAGCCTGCGTAAATTCCTGAAGCAAGTCGGTGTCACCTCGCAGCGTGAGATCGAGAAGGCCGTGCGCGATGCGATCGCGGCGGGCCGGATAAAGGGCCATGAGCAGCTCAACGCGAAGATGGTGCTGACGATCGACAGCGTCGGACTCGTCCACGAGATCAACGACACGATCGAGCTGGGCTGACTTGCCGATCGCGCGAGCCGCATATTGACGGCTCCAGCGGCGACGATGGGTGCGATCTTCATCGTAAGCCGAAACAAAAACGCGGCGGGTCATCCCGCCGCGTTTGCATTCGATGAAGAGTTGAGAGGAGGGACTTACTCCTCCTCCTCGTCCTGCTTCTTGCCGCCGAGCGTCTTCAGCTTGGCGAACACGGCGTCGACGTTGAGGTCGTCGCTCGATCGCTCCGCGGGTTCGTACTCGTCCTTCTTGGTGGTCTCGGAGGCCGGCAGCAGCGTGGCGCCGCCATAGGCCGCGTCGATCGGCTTTTCCTTCGCCGCGCGCGCCACTTCGAAATCGAGCTCGATCTGCGAGCAGAGGCCGAGGGTCACCGGGTCGATCGGGGTCAGCTGGGAGGTGTTCCAGTGGGTGCGGTCGCGAACGCTGGCGATGGTGCTCTTGGTGGTGCCGACCAGGCGCATGATCTGGGCGTCCTTGAGCTCCGGATGGCTGCGCAGCAGCCAGAGGATGGCGCTCGGGCGCTCGTGGCGGCGGGAGACCGGCGTGTAGCGCGGGCCCTTGCGCTTCGGCTGCGGCGGCAGCACGACCTTGCTCTCCTGGAGGCGGAGCCGGTAGTCCGGGTTGTTCTCGCCCTTCTCGATCTCCTCACGGGTCAACTGGCCGTTGGAGAGGGGATCCATGCCCTTGATGCCCTGGGCGGCATCGCCGTCGGCGATCGCGCGCACCTCGAGGGGATGCATCTTGGTGAAATCGGCGACCTGGTCGAAGGTCAGCGCGGTGTTGTCGAGCAGCCAAACGGCGGTCGCCTTGGGCATCAGAGGTGCGTTGCTCATGGCAAATCTCCTTTGTGCTTCGCCCACCCCTCTGGAGGCGAAACCGGTGGTCATCAGCGATGACAGGGAATTCGCGCTATATAAGCCCGGAGGGGCTAACCACGCAATGGTTCTGCTATAGATAGTGCCTTGACAGCGGCCTAAAGGGGGCCCAATTCCCTTAGAAGCGCCTGTAAAGTCCTAGCAGACCCTTTTAAGCCCAATTCCATCCATTGACCGCCCCCGCCAGAAGGCGAAACGGGTGATTCGGTCCCGAGATCGCTCAATGTCAGCCAAACCAGACCTTAAGATCGTGCTTTGTTCTCCCCGCGGCTTCTGCGCCGGGGTGGTCCGGGCGATCGACACCGTGGAACGGGCGCTCGATAAATACGGCGCCCCCGTCTATGTTCGCCACGAGATTGTGCACAACAAATACGTCGTCGACGGGTTGAAGAAGAAGGGTGCCATTTTCGTCGAAGAGCTCGCCGAAATCCCGGAAAACACCACCGCGCCGGTGGTGTTCTCGGCCCATGGCGTGCCGAAATCGGTTCCGGCCGACGCCACGTCGCGCAACCTGTTCTCGCTGGATGCGACCTGCCCGCTGGTGACCAAGGTGCACCGCGAGGCCGCGATCCACTTCAAGCGCGGCCGCGAGATCTTCCTGATCGGCCACTCCCACCACCCCGAAGTGGTCGGCACGCTCGGCCAGCTTCCGGTCGGCGCCGTGACCCTGATCGAAACCGCCGAGGACGCCAAGACGATCGTCCCGAAGAACCCCGACAACATCGCCTTCGTGACCCAGACCACGCTGTCGATCGACGACACCGCCGAGATCGTGGCGCTGCTCAAGGAGCGCTTCCCGAACATCAACGGCCCGCACAAGGAAGACATCTGCTACGCCACCACCAACCGCCAGCTCGCGGTGAAGAAGGTGGCGCCGGTGGTCGACGCGCTGATCGTTGTCGGCGCCCCCAATTCGTCGAACTCGCAGCGCCTGCGCGAGGTCGCCGAGCGCGAGGGCTGCGGGATCGCGGTGCTGGCGCAGCGCGCCACCGACATCGACTGGGACAAGTTCGGCAACATCAAGAGCCTCGGCATCACCGCGGGCGCGTCCGCGCCGGAAGTGATCGTCGAGGAGATCATGGACGCGTTCGCCGAGCGCTACACGCTGCATGTCGAGACGGTCTCGGCCGCGGAGGAGAACGAGTTCTTCCCGCTGCCGCGTCAGGTGCGCCCCGAAGCCGCCGCCGAGTAGACCTTTATGGCGGTCTACACCGACGTTGCCGCCGACGAGCTTGCGGATTTCCTGAAGCAATACGATCTCGGCGAATTGCTCTCATACAAGGGCATCGCCGAGGGCGTCGAGAATTCAAACTTCCTGCTGCACACGGGTCAAGGCTCGTTCATCCTCACGCTCTATGAGAAGCGCGTGGCGAAGAACGATCTGCCGTTCTTCCTGGCGCTGATGACGCATCTCGCCGAGCACGGCGTCAACTGCCCGCTGCCGGTAAAGGGCAGAGACGGCGAGGCGCTGCGCGAGCTGTCGGGCCGTCCGGCCGCGATCATCACCTTTCTCGAAGGCGTCTGGCCGCGCAAGCCGAACGCGACCCATTGTGCCGGCGTCGGCGAGGGGCTGGCCAGGATGCATCTGGCCGGCGCCAATTTTGCGATCAAGCGTGGCAATGCGCTGTCGGTCTCGGGCTGGCGGCCGCTGTTCGACGCGGCGGCAAGCCGCGCCGATGAGGTCCAGCCGGGCCTGCATGCGTTTCTCGCCGCCGAGCTCGATTATCTCTCGAGCGGGGTCTGGCCGAACAATCTGCCGGAGGGCGTGATCCACGCCGATCTCTTCAACGACAACGTCTTCTTCCTTGGCGACAAGCTCTCGGGGATCATCGACTTCACCTTCGCCTGCAACGACATGCTGGCCTATGACGTCGCGATCTGCCTGAATGCCTGGTGTTTCGAGCCGGATCATTCGTTCAACGTCACCAAGGCGCGCGCCTTCCTCAATGCCTATGGCCGGGTGCGAAAACTCTCCGAGGCGGAAGAAGCCGCGCTGCCGCTGCTCGCGCGCGGCGCCGCGATCCGCTTCCTGCTGACGCGGCTGGTCGACTGGCTCAACGTCCCTCCGGGCGCGCTGGTCAAGCCGAAGGATCCGCTGGAATATTTCCGCAAGCTGCGCTTCCACCAGAGCGTGTCCAGCGCGCGCGATTACGGGCTGATGCCGTCAGGACTGGTCGCGTGAGCGAGCTTCCCATTGTGACGATCTATACCGACGGCGCCTGCTCGGGAAATCCCGGGCCCGGCGGCTGGGGCGCGATCCTGAAGTTCGGCGACAAGGAAAAAGAGCTGAACGGCGGCGAGCGCCACACCACCAACAACCAGATGGAATTGATGGCGGCGATCTCCGCGCTCGAAGCGCTGAAGAAGCCGTGCACGGTCGATCTCTACACCGACAGCCAGTATGTGCGGCAGGGCATCACCGGCTGGATCCACGGCTGGAAGCGCAACGGCTGGCGTACCGCCGACAAGAAGCCGGTGAAGAATGTCGAGCTATGGCAGCGCCTCGATGCCGCGCTGAAGGCACATGACGTCCGTTGGCATTGGGTCAAGGGCCACGCCGGGCACCCGGAGAACGAGCGGGCGGATCAGCTGGCGCGGGATGGAATCGTGAAGGCGCGATTGCAGCAGCGGGTGGGGGAGTAGGCGTCGAGGAGGCCACACTCTCCGCCGTCATCGCCCGGTTTCGTAGGGTGGGCAAAGCGAAGCGTGCCCACGACTTTTTTAAATCGAGGAAGATGGTGGGCACGGCGCTGACGCGCCTTTGCCCACCCTACGGTACTTCCGCCGTGACTCAGAGCTGCCCGAGCAGCGTATCGCCGCCGGATACCTCGACCTTGCCGGGCATCGCCTCGAGGTTCAGCTTCTTGACCACGCCGTCCTCGACCAGCATCGAATAACGCTTGGAGCGGATGCCGAGGCCGTTGCCGGAGGCGTCGAGCTCCATGCCGATCGCCTTGGCGAAGTCGGCGTTACCGTCGGCGAGGAAGATGGCCTCGTCGCGCTGGTCGGTGTCGCGCTTCCAGGCGTTCATGACGAAAGCGTCATTGACGGAGACGATGGCGATGGTGTCGACGCCCTTGTCCTTCATCGCGTAGGCGTTGAGGAAGATGCTCGGCAGATGCATCTTGTGGCAGGTGCCGGTGTAGGCGCCGGGCACGGCGAACAGCGCCACCTTCTTGCCCTTGAAGATATCGTCGGTGGTCTTCACCTGCGGGCCTTCCGCCGTCATCACGCGGAATTTCGCCTCGGGCAGCTTGTCGCCAGTCTGGATCGCCATCGTCAGTCTCCCTGAAAATCGGTCCCGCTTTTTAGACCGTGCAGCGGGCCTGCACAATATTGCCGGCGGGGAAAGCGGCGAGGGCGGTCGTCTTTCACCGTGATGTCATCAGCCGGCAAACCCGCCGCCGTCGAGGAAAGCCTGCTCCTCCTCGGTGGTGTCGCGGCCGAGGAGGCGGTTGCGGTGGGGGAAGCGGCCGAACCGCTGGATGATGTCGGCGTGCTCCCGCGCGTATTTCAGGTTCTCGGCATTGTCGGTGTCCTGAAACAGCGCGACGCAATGCAATTGGTCGGGCAGGTGCTCGGAATGCATGAAGGGCAAATAGAGGAATTCGAGCAAGATCGGATCGATCCTGCGATCGACGCCCCGATCGATGGCGCGGCGGGTGACGTCGCGCGCCAGCGCGTCGCTGGCAAAGGCCTGCGGCGTACCGCGAAACATGTTGCGGGGAAACTGGTCGAGCACGATGACGAGCGCGAGCGTGCCGTCGTCGCTCGCCTCCCACGAGGACAGCTCGCCGGCAACCGCCTTCTGCCATAGCGGAAGAAAACGGAGCCTGACCTCCGCGTCGAAAGCGTCGTCCCGCTCGTACCAGCGTTCGCGGCCGGCCTCGCGCCAGAAGGCGAGAATGCCGGCCGGGCTGATATTGGCCTCGTCAGTCATGAACCAGAGGCGCGGCTTACGCCGCCTCCGCCTTCTTCTCGTCGCGGAGCTGCCGGCGCAGGATCTTGCCGACATTGGTCTTCGGCAGGTCGGTGCGGAATTCGATGTGCTTGGGCACCTTGTAGCCGGTGAGCTGCTCCTGGCAGAACTTGATCACGGCTTCCGCCGTGAGGTTCGGGTCCTTCTTGACCACGAACGCCTTCACCGCCTCGCCCGACTTGGAATCGGGGATGCCGATCACGGCGCATTCGAGCACGCCCGGATTGCTCGCGATCACTTCCTCGATCTCGTTCGGATAGACGTTGAAGCCGGAGACCAGGATCATGTCCTTCTTGCGGTCCACGATCTTGGTGTATCCCTTCTCGTCCATCACGCCGATATCGCCGGTGCGGAAATAGCCGTCCGCGGTCATCACCTTCGCGGTCTCTTCCGGCCTGTTCCAATAGCCCGACATCACCTGCGGGCCCTTGGCGCAGATCTCGCCGGGCTGGCCGAGCGGCAGCTCGTTGCCGTCATCGTCACGGATCGAGATCCAGGTCGAGGGCACGGGGATGCCGATCGAGCCCGAGAACTCGGTCGTGGTCGCCGGATTGCAGGTCAGCGTCGGCGAGGTCTCCGACAGGCCGTAGCCTTCGGCGATGAAGCAGCCGGTCACGGCCTTCCACTGTTCGGCCACCGGGCGCTGCACCGCCATGCCGCCGCCGTTCGAAATCTTCAGCTTGGAGAAGTCGAGCTTCTTGAAGTCGGGATGGTGCATCAGCCCGTTGTAGAGCGTGTTCACCGCCGGGAAGCTGTTGACCTGGTACTTCGCCAGCTCCTTGATGAAGCCCGCGATGTCGCGCGGATTGGGGATCAGCAGATTGCAGCCGCCAGCGCGCACCGCGAGCAGGTAGCAGGCCGTCAGCGCGAAGATGTGATAGAGCGGCAGCGCGCAGACGATCATGAGCTGATCGACATGCGGAGGTGCGGCCATCGCCGGCTGAAGCCACGCGTCGTTTTGCAGGACGTTGGCGACGATGTTGCGGTGGAGCAGGGTGGCGCCCTTGGAGACGCCGGTGGTGCCGCCGGTATATTGCAGGAAGGCGACGTCGCCCGGCGACAGTTTTGGCTTGTTGAACGTCATGCTGCGGCCGGCCGATACCGCGTCGTTGAAAGACACCGCGCCCGGCAGCGACCAGGCCGGCACCATCTTCTTCACGCGGCGGACGACCAGGTTGACGATCACGCCCTTGAAGCCGAGCAGATCGCCCATGCTGCCGACGATGACATGCTTGACTTGTGTCTTCGCGATCACCTGCTCGACCGTGTGGGCAAAATTCTCCAGCACGATGATGGCTTCGGCGCCGGAATCCTTGAGCTGGTGCTCGAGCTCGCGCGGCGTGTAGAGCGGGTTGACGTTGACCACCGCGAAACCGGCACGCAGCACGGCGGCGGTGGCGACCGGATATTGCAGCACGTTCGGCATCATGATCGCGACGCGCGCGCCGCGCTGGAGACCGCGACCCTGCAAGTAAGCCGCGAGCGCCAGCGACATCTGGTCGAGGTCGCGATAGGTGATCGCCTTGTCCATGCAGATGAACGCCTTGCGGTCGGCGAATTTGGAGAAGCTCTCCTCCAAGAGGTTGACCAGCGATGCGTATTGGGTCGGCTCGATATCAGCGGGCACGCCGGGCGGATATTGCTTGAGCCAGATGCGCTCCATGGAAAACTCCCCTCATTTGCCAGAGCCCGTTGTGTCTCGGGCTTGCCTCATTGCCGGCAGTATCGAGCCTGCCGGAACGGGTGGCAAGCCGGTCGAGGCTTAGGACAAAGGTCAGGGAGTGGCTACTGGAATCGTCGCAAACCGCGCTGCCGCAAGTGCGAAGCGCGGGGCGGTTTTGGCCGCAAGGGCGTTAACTGTTGTTGGCCGGCTTGGCGGCAGGCTTGGTCGCGGCCTTGGGCTTGGCGGGCTTGGCCGCCGGCTCGCCGCTCGCAGCGGGCTTCGCGGCTGCATCAGGCTTTGCTGCAGCGTGCCTGGCCCCGGCCGGTTTGGCCGCGGTCTTGGTGTCGCTCTTGGTATCGCCCTTGGCGCCGGATTTGGCATCCGGCTTCGCCGCCGTCTTGGTGCCCGCGTCTTTCGGCTTGTCAGCTGCGTCCGGCTTCCTGGCGACGCGCGACTTCTTGCCACGCGGCTTTGGCGTGGCCTGCTGGTCGGCATCGGCCGCGACTGCCGCGATCAGGGCGGTGCCGGTGCGGGTCGGGCCGGTATAGACCAGCACGGGTTCGGCCGCAGCGGGAGCGGTGGCCATCAGCTCGGAGGCCTTCATCAGCGGCGGCTGAAGGCCCGCCGTGAAGAAGCTGACCTGGGCTTCGCCGCCGGTGGCGGAAGCCGACCCGGACGTGCCGCCATTGGTGGCGATCAGCGCGTCGTCATCGTCGCTGGCCGGCCGCTTGCGATGACCGCCGCACATGTCCTCGCGCAGGTTCGGCGGTGAGGCGTCGACCGGTACCAGCCTGTCGACGGTGCCGAGCGAGGGGCGCAGCCAGGTGAGATTGTCCTGGCTGAAGCCGCGCTCGAGCAGCTGCGCCGCCTTCACCGCGCGCGCGGTGCCGGAATTGGCGCCGAGCACGACGGCGATCAGCCGGCGGCCGTTGCGCGTCGCCGACGCCACCAGGTTGTAGCCGGAGGCGCAGATGAAGCCGGTCTTAAAACCGTCGGCGCCGGGATAGCGGCCGATCAGCTTGTTGAAATTGCCGGTGACGCGCTTGCCGAAGCGGATCGCCGGGATGTGCACGAAGTACTCGTATTCCGGCAGGTCGCGCAGGAACGAGCGCGCGAGAATGCCGAGGTCGCGGGCCGACGTGATCTGGCCGTCGGCGGGCAGGCCGTTCGGATTGACGTAGCTCGTCTGCGTCATGCCGAGCCTTGCGGCGGTGTCGTTCATCATCGCCGAGAAGCCGTCGATCGAGCCGCCGACGCCTTCGGCGAGCACCACGGCCATGTCGTTCGCCGACTTCACCATCATCATCTTCAGCGCGTTGTCGACGGTGAGCTGCGTTCCCGGACGGAACCCCATCTTCGACGGCGACTGCGATGCGGCCGTCGGCGACACCGTGAGCAGCGTATCGAGCGTGAGCCTGCCGTCCTTCACCGCCTTCAGCGTCACATAGGCGGTCATGATCTTGGTGACGGAGGCCGGATACCAGGGAATGGTCGCGTTCTCCGCCTGCAGCACCTTGCCGCTGTCGGCTTCGATCAGCAGCAGTGCTTCTGCGTTCGCCGTGCGCGGCGCAAGCAGCGCGGTGCATGCGAGGGCCGCAGCGAACAGATTGAACAGGGACTTGCGAAGCAGCGGGCGAAGGGCGTGCACTATCCGATTCCGGTCCTTGGAGACCCGCCTGATACGGTCGGCTCTCGTGATCTGATGTTCGGTTCTGAAATCCGGCGCCGCCGCTTGCGGCGTCGCAAACCTATACCGGCTGTTGCGTCGAGAATAGGGGCTTCGGTGCGGTATTCCGCAATGAAATAGGCCGAATTTCGACGGTGCTGCGGGGACTTGCTAGGGGGATTTGGCCGCAGTCGCGGCAGCCTCAGCGGCCGTCACGCTGGCCCGTGTATTCTCATGAACCATGAACTGGGCCCTGGCGAGCTCGGCGAAATGGCCGCCTTTGGCCACGAGTTCATCGAAAGTTCCGCTTTCGATCACGCGGCCGTTCTCGAACACCAGGATCCGCGTGGCATTGCGGATGGTGGAGAGGCGGTGGGCGATCACGAACGTGGTGCGTCCCTTCATCACTTCGTCGAGAGCGGCGTTCACCTTGGCCTCGGTGACGGCGTCGAGTGCACTGGTGGCCTCGTCCAGGATCAGGATCGGCGGATCCTTCAGCAGCGCGCGGGCGATCGACAGCCGCTGGCGCTCGCCGCCGGAGAGCATGCGGCCGCGCTCGCCGGCATTGGTCGCGAAGCCGCCGCTGCGTTCGATGAATTCGAGCGCCTGCGCGCGCTCGGCGGCCTTGCGCATCTCGGCCTCGGTCGCATCCGGTTTGCCGACGCGCAGATTTTCCTCGATCGAGCGGTTGAACAGCAGCGCTTCCTGGAACACCACGCCGATGTTCCGCCGCAGCGACGTCAGCGTCACGCCGCGCACATCCATGCCGTCGATCCTGATGAAGCCGGATTGCGGATCGAAGGCGCGATGCAACAGCGCGATCGCGGTCGACTTGCCGGCGCCGGTCGGGCCGACCAGCGCGATGGTCTGGCCGGGCAGCGCGGTGAAGGAGAGGTCCTCGATCGCCGGGCGCTTGCCGTCATAGGAGAAGGTGACGTCGTTGAATTCGACGAGGCCGGAGAGCCGCCCCGCATCGATTGCGTCGGGGCGGTCGTGCACCGCGGGCACCGCATCGAGCACGTTGAAGAATTCGCGCAGGCGCGGGGCTTCCATGAACACGTTGTTGATGAAGCTGACGACCTGCTCGAGCTTCTGGATCAGCATGGTCGCGAAGCTCACGAACATCACGATCTCGCCGACGGTGGTGAGCCCCTGGTCGTGCAACGCGATGCCGAGCGAGAAGATCGCGAGCACCGTGATGGTGGTGGAGGCGCGGGTGATGACGGTGACGAGCGCCCACCATGACAGCACCGGCATCTGCGCGGCCAGCAGATCGTCGGCGACGGAACGCAGTCCCTTCACCTCGGATTCGACACGGACAAAGCTCTGCACCAGCGCGACGTTGCCGAGCGCGTCGGAGGCGCGCGCGGAGAGCTCGCTGTAGTGCTCCTCGACCTCCATCTGCATGCCGAAGGTCCTGCGCACGACGAAGGTCGTCAGCGCCGTGAAGACGATGCAGAGCACGAACAGCAGGATCGCGAGCCGCCAGTTCAGGTAGAGCGACAGCGGCAGCAGCACCACGACCGACAGGATCGCGGCAAAGTGCTCGCGGAAGAAGCCGAGCCAGAGCCGCCATAGCGCATCGGTGCCGTTGAGCATCACCTTCATCAGCCGGCCCGAATGGGTGCCGGAATGGAAGGTCAGCGGCAGTTGCAGGATGTGCTCGAAATAGTCGGTCAGCACCGCCTGGCGCTGGCGGTGGGAGAGCCGGTCGGCCTGCAGCGCCACGAGCGCGCTGCAGACGATGGTGAACAGCCCGAACGCCACCCAGGCCATCAGGAACGGCCAGGCCGAGTTCGATCCGGCGACCGTCTTGCCGGAGAGCACGTCGACGATCCGGCCGAACAGCACGGGTTCCGCGAATTGCGAGGCGGCCAGCAGGAGATTGGCAAACGCCAGCAACCAGCCCAGCCGCGCCTCCTTGCCGAGCAGTTCGAGAACGCGGGTGTAGAGGCGGAGGATGGGCATGCGGGCGAAGAACTCGGGCTCTTGAGTCAAAGGTGAGCCCGTATTCTAAGCAGGGTCGCCCGCGAGATACAGCGGAAGCTGTCGGTTTTGCTCAGTTGATCAGCCGCCCCGCGACCGGCGGCAGGAACCGGTCGTCGAAGATTTCGCCGGCCGCGGGCCGTTTGCGGAATTTGAAGTCCTGCGCGAGCTGATCGATCGAGCGCTCCAGGCGCGCCGGGTCGATGCCGCCGAGGCCGTTGCGCTTGACCTCTTCGGTCAGGATGTTGTCGATGAGCGTGCTGCGCAGGCGTTCCAGCTCGAGGTCGCGGTCGCCGTCGTCGATCCGGCTCGCGGCCTCGCCCGCCGCGCGCGCCGGCTCTTTGACGGACGCGTTGACGCCGGCGATCAATGCGCGGACGAATCCCTTCACTGCGTCGGGCTTCGCGGCGGCGAAAGCGGGGTTGGCTACCACGGCGAAGCCGTAGGCCTCGCAGCCATAGTCGGCATAGCGGAGTACCACGAGGTCGCCACCGGGCACGCCGCGGTCGCGCAGGTTCACCGCCGAGAGATAGCTGAAGCCCGCGACCGCATCGACCTGGCCCGCGGAGAGGAGCGGCTCGCGGACCGCAGCACTGATCTTGTGGAATTTCACATGCGACGAGTTGATGCCGTTCTGCTGCGCGAGCGCCGGCCACAGCCGCATCGACAGATCGCCGTCGGCAACGCCGACGGTCTTGCCGTCGAGATCGGGCAGCAAGTGGATGCCGCGGCTCCGGCGCGCAACGATTGCATAGGGCGCGCGGTTGAACAGCACGAACACCGCCTTGATTTGCGCGGCATCGTCCTTGTCGCGAAAACGCATCAGCTCGTTGATGTCGACGAGCGCGAGCTCGCTGTCGCCTTTGGCGACGCGTGCGAGCGCGTCGGGCGATCCGGCCGCGCTGTTGAAGGAGACGTTGAGACGCTCGGCGCCGAAATTGCCGTCCTTTGCGGCAATGAAGAACGGCGCCATGCTCGCGTCGATTGGGCGGTCGAAGGTGAAGTGAATCGCAATGGAGGGCGCGGCGGTCTCGGCCGCTCCGGCATCGCGTGCAGTCAGCGCGGCGAGCGAGATTGCAAGGGCCAGCAGGCCGCGAAGGGCGATTGTCTTGAATGCGAACATCAGTCGCGCCGGTCCCGCATTGTTTGGTGTGGTGACGCTCGGAGCGCCGGCTGGCGGCGACTGTGTCCGTGCCAACATGAACGGCGGATGAGCGGCGGTTGCGGCATGATTACGCAACCCCGTTCAGCTTGTGTTGGGGTTGGGGAACCCAACATGGGATGCGGGTGTTTGAAAGACATGAGCCTGTCGTCAGGCACCATTCGAGGTCCCAAGGAGGGTCCAGGACATGTTTGACAGATTTTCCAGATTTGCGGGCCGTAAGGCCGTCCTTGCCACGGCCGCCGTGGTGGCGCTGACTGCGGTCGCCCCGACTGCCTCTTACGCAGGCGGCCGCCACTGGCATGGCGGCGGCGGGGCAGCCTTCGCCGGCGCCGCCATTGCCGGCGCCATCGGCACTGGCCTTGCGATCGCCGCGACCCGTGACGCCTACGCCTATGATTACGGCCCGGGGCCGGGCTACGGCTATTACGGTGGCCCTGTCTATTATAGCGCCCCCGCCTACGGTCCCTATTACGGTCCGGGCCCGAACTATCAGTATCAGCGCTATGGCGGCTCGGCTCCCTCCGAGCTCTGCGGCCAGGGCTACGCCCAGAACTGCTACTAGCTTTGGCTAGCAAGTCTTGACCATAACTGGCCGTCGCGCTTGCCGCGGCGGCCGGTTTTTTGCTTTTACTATCGAACGTTAACGCGCTCTCCATTGGTTTAGAGTAGTTTCCAGTACATGAGTGATTCGCTTGAGCGGCTATATCTGGCTGTGCTCGCGGCCAAGGATCTTGATCCGGCAACATCTCGTACGGCCCGGCTGTTTCAGCGTGGCCCCTCCAAAATGGCGAAGAAGCTGGCCGAAGAGGCCATCGAAGTCGTGATCGATGCGGTCAACGGCGACAGCGAGGCCGTGGTCCGGGAAAGCGCCGATCTGCTCTACAATCTCACTGTGCTCTGGGCTTCAGCCGGCGTGCGCCCTGAAGACGTCTGGCGCGAGATGTCGCGGCGGGAAGACATGCTCGGCATTGCCGAGAAGCTGCCGAAGTCGGAGATGAAACTGCCCAAAGTTGCGTCACCGCGTGTTGCCGCCAGGCGGCCAATTGTCGCGCTGGAAGGGCGCGTCGCGCGCAAGCGCCACTAAAGCGCGATGACATTGGAACGAAGCGTCATCGCGCTTTAGGTTATTGTTTGAGCGGGATCTTTTCGGAATACCGCGACACACTTTTCCGGATCACGCTAAAACGTCACAAACTCGCGATGGACAAATCCGTCCCAGGGTGCTTCATCGCGGCGCCATGCTGAAACGTATCTACGATTGGTGCATCGACGCCGCCCACAAGCCCTACGCGCTCTGGATCATGGGAGCCGTGTCTTTCGCGGAAAGCTCGTTCTTTCCGGTCCCGCCGGACGTGATGCTGATCCCGATGTCGCTGGCGCGCCCGCAGCGCGCCTGGGTCTATGCGGCGATCTGCACCGTCACCTCGGTGCTCGGTGGCGTCCTTGGCTACGCCATCGGGGCGCTGCTGTTCGACTCGGTCGGCCACTGGCTGATCCAGGTCTATGGCCTCGGCGACAAGGTCGACGCTTTCCGCGCCTCCTATGCCGAGTGGGGCGCGGTGATCATCCTGCTCAAGGGTCTGACGCCGATCCCCTACAAGCTCGTCACCATCACCTCGGGCTTTGCTGGCTACAATCTCATCCTGTTCATCCTGTGCTCGATCGTCGCGCGCGGCGGACGCTTCTTCATCGTGGCGATCCTGCTCAACCGTTACGGCGATTGGATCCGGCACAAGCTCGAGGAGCATCTCGGCCTGTGGGTCACGCTCGGCGCCGTCGTGCTGGTGCTCGGCTTCGTGGTGGCGGTCAAGCTGATCTAGACTCCCGCGCTTTGATGCTGCGGCGGGTTCGGGTACGGTTGCGGTCATGATGGTTCGATCCGGCAATCCGGTCCTGCGACTGGGGACGCTGACATTTGCGGTGCTTTGGCTCCTGCTCGGTGCTGGCGGGACCGGATGGCCGCAATCCGCGCCGCCGGCGCTTGGATTGCAGGAGCAGGGACCGCAGACCGCGCCGCCGCCCTCGACTCCCGCGCCGGAAAATCCCGGGCTGATCAACGAAATGGGCAAGCTGTTCGACAAGCTGCCCTCGATCCTGCCGCCGATCAAAAGCCCGAGCGAGACCATGAACGACCTGTCGCGGCTGGCGACGCCGTCGACCATGGTGTCGGGGCGTGTGGCCTGCCCCGCCTCGTCGAACGGCGCGCCCGATTGCAAGCAAGCCGCCGACCAGCTCTGCCAGAGCAAGGGCTACAAGGAAGGCAAGAGCCTGAACGCCGATTCCGCGGAAAAATGCTCGGCCAAGGTTCTGATCCCGGGCCGGCAGCGCAAACCGGATGACTGCCGCACCGATACCGTCGTCACCAGCGCGCTGTGCCAGAACTGAGGACGTCGCGCCAGCAAAGGAGCGCCCATGAGCCGCACTGAGCAGGACTTCCTCGGACAGCGTGAGATCGCTGACGACATCTACTACGGCGTCCAGACCATCCGCGGGAAGGAGAACTTCCACATCACCGGCATTCCGATGAACCAGGAGCCTTACTTCGTGAAGGCGCTTGGTTATGTGAAGAAGGCCGCCGCCATGGCCAACCGTGATCTCGGCGCAATCGACACCAGGGTGGCGGACGCGATCATCCTCGGATGCGACCGCGTCATCGCCGGCGACATGATGGACCAGTTCGTCACCGACTTCATCCAGGGCGGCGCCGGCACCTCCACCAACATGAACGCCAACGAGGTGATCGCCAATCTCGCGCTGGAATCGCTCGGCTTCGGCAAGGGCGACTACCAGCACGTCAGCCCCAACGATCACGTCAACTACGGCCAGTCGACCAACGACACCTATCCGACCGCCTTTCGGCTGGCGCTGATCCTGCGGCTCGAGAGCTACATGACCGCGCTGCGCCAGCTCCAGGAAGCCTTCTTCACCAAGGGCCGCGAGTTCGACCGCGTGCTGAAGATGGGCCGCACGCATCTCCAGGACGCGGTGCCGATGTCGCTCGGCGCCGAATTCCGGGGATGGGGCACCACGATCGGCGAGGAGGTCGATCGCATCTCGGAGGCGCGTGCGCTGCTGCGCGAGATCAACCTCGGCGCCACCGCGATCGGCACCTCCGTCACCGCGGCGGTCGGCTATCCCAAGCTCGCGGTCCGGCATTTGAGCGCGCTGACCGGCGTCGACTTCATCCTCGCCGGCGATCTCGTCGAGGCGACCTCCGACACCGGCGCCTATGTGCAGCTCTCCGGTGTGCTCAAGCGCACGGCGAGCAAGCTGACGAAGATCTGCAACGACATCCGCCTGCTGGCCTCCGGCCCGCGCGCCGGCTTCAACGAGATCAACCTGCCGCAGCTCCAGCCGGGCTCGTCGATCATGCCGGGCAAGGTCAATCCCGTGATCCCCGAGGTCGTCAACCAGACCAGCTTCCTCGTCATCGGCCTCGACACCACCGTGACGTTGGCCGCGAGCGCCGGCCAGCTTCAGCTCAACGTGATGGAGCCGGTGATCTCGTTCGCGCTGTTCTTCTCGATCCGCACCATGGAGCGCGCGGTCAACAGCCTGCGCGAGAACTGCGTGCTCGGCATCACCGCCAACGAGGAGCACACCCGCAACATGGTGCTGAACTCGCTCGGCATCGTGACGGTGCTGAAGCCGCTGCTCGGCTACAAGCAGTGCGCCGAGATCGCGCGCGAGGGCTACAAGAGCGGCAAGTCGCTGCACCAGATCGTGGTGGTCGAGCGCAAGCTGCTGACACAGGAGAAATGGGACGAGATGTTTTCGTTCGAGCGGCTGATCAATCCGGATTTGATCGGGTAGGATCGCTGTCATTCGGGCTCGGCGCTGCGCGTCGCGCCGGAATGACAGAGAAGGAATTCCGCGCGTTGGAATTGCGGTAACGACGTCCGGTCCGGCGTCAAAACGCAATACTTGACAGTGGAAAGATTGCCTTGTTGGTATGGCCCCCAACCTTCAATTTGTCGGCCAATAGAGGATCGTTCCGCAATGTCCATGCCTGCCTTGTTCAAGGGACGCCTGTCGATCCCCGTGATCGGTTCGCCGCTCTTCATCATCTCGGTGCCCGACCTCGTGATCGCGCAGTGCAAGGCCGGTGTGGTCGGCTCGTTTCCGTCGCTGAACGCGCGACCGCCGGAGCTGCTCGACGAATGGCTGGCGCGGATCACCGAAGAGCTCGCGGCCTATGACCGGGCCCATCCCGACAAGCCGTCGGCGCCGTTCGCGGTGAACCAGATCGTGCACAAGTCGAACAACCGGCTCGATCACGACATGCAGCTTTGCGCCAAGTACAAGGTGCCGATGATCATCTCGTCGCTCGGCGCGCGCGAGGAGCTCAATCAGGCCGTGCACGGCTGGGGCGGCATCGTCTTCCACGACGTGATCAACCAGAAATTCGCTCACAAGGCGATCGAGAAGGGCGCCGATGGCCTGATCCTGGTCGCGGCCGGCGCCGGCGGCCATGCCGGCACCATCTCGCCGCTGGCCTTCGTCGCCGAGACGCGAAAGTGGTTCGACGGCCCGATCGCGCTGTCGGGCGCCATCGGCAACGGCAAGGCGATCCGTGCCGCGCGCATCCTCGGTGCCGACTTCGCCTATATCGGCTCGGCCTTCATCGCCACCAAGGAAGCCAACGCGGTCGAGAATTACAAGGAGATGATCGCGGGCTCGACGGCCGACGACATCGTCTATTCCAACCTCTTCACCGGCGTGCACGGTAACTATCTGAAACCTTCGATCCTCGCCGCCGGCATGGACCCGGAAAACCTGCCGACGTCCGATCCGTCCAAGATGAACTTCGGCACGGATGCCTCCGGCGAGCGCGCCAAGCCGAAAGCCTGGAAGGAGATCTGGGGTTCGGGCCAGGGCATCGGCAGCGTCGACGGTATCGTCCCCGCCGCCGAATTGATCGCGCGCTTCAAGAAGGAATACGACGAAGCGATCGATCCGCCGTTGTGATCGCTCTCGTAGCCGTCGTCCCGGACAAGCGCAGCGAAGCGGAGCGCCGATCCGGGACCCCCGCGCGAGCGCCTGCGCTCGTCGCTAGCCACAGGAAGTAGTTCGATGAAGACTCGCGGTTGCCAGCTTGCGCAACAACTTCTTCCTGTGGTTATGGGTCCCGGCGTTCGCCGGGACGACACTTTTTTCTAAGCTCCGAATGTGCTCCACGGAGAAACGATGACCGCCATCTACCGCGTCGACGGCAACAATGTCGTTACCAGCCCTGATGCCGCCGGCCCCTGGGACCGGCGCATGCAGCACGGCTCGGCGCCGGCTTCGCTGGTGACGTGGGCGGCCGAACGGATTCCGACGCCTGTCCCGATGGACATCGCGCGCGTCACCATCGATCTGATGCGTCCGGTCCCTGTAGCGCCGCTGACGATCGTGACCGAGGTATTGCGCGAGGGTCGCAAGATCCAGCTCTGCGAAATCAAGCTGCTCGCGGACGGCGTTCAGGTCGTCGGTGCAACCGTTCTCAAGATCAAGCGGCAGGCGCTGACGCTGCCGGACGGTGTCGAGGAGCTCCCGGTCGCGCTGCCGTCGCCGGAGGACTCCCTCGTCGAGGACGGTCACGCCGCCACCAGCCCGTTCGTGCGCTCGGTCTCGATGCGGGCCGCGCGCGGTCGCTTCGGTCAGGCCGGCGCCGGCGCGATCTGGTTTCGCGTCGACAGTCCGCTGATCGAAGGCGAGGCGGTCTCCCAGGCGATGCGCGCCGTGGTCGCCGCCGACTTTTCCAACGGCACCGCCTCGACGCTCGACTTCCGCGCCTGGACCTACATCAATGCCGACCTCACGGTGAACCTGTCGCGCCAGCCGGTCGGCGAGTGGATTCTGCTCGACGGCGAATCCTGGATCGGCCCCGACGGTGCCGGGCTCGCGATGTCGCGGCTCGCGGACAGGCAGGGCTACTTTGGCCGCGCGGTGCAGAGCCTGGTGATCGAGAAGCGGTGAGGGGCGCGACGCCGCGGTGAGTTTGGCGGGACGCTCGCCTCATTCTCGCTGTCATGCCCCGGCTTGACCGGGGCATCCAGTACGCCGCGGCCTCTCGATCCAATGACTCCCGTCTCTGGAATACTGGATCGCCCGGTCAAGGCCGGGCGATGACACCTGTTGTGTGGGTGCCGCGTCGCGTGTCGCGACGTTCATCAGAGCCTGGTGATCGAGAAGCGGTGAGCGTGACGGCGGGTGCCGCGATCGCTCCTTGGGCCGATTGAACGGCAGGCTTCCGCCGCCGCGGAAGGGACGCTTGGCCACGAGCTTCCTGTCCGGAAGTCTCTTGTTTGACGCGGCATCCTGCCTGTTCACATACCGTAGAAGATCTTGATCTCCCACAGCACCACGATGATAGCCGTGATCAACGTGACCGCGGCCACTGCACTTTCCAGGGAAGCGACTCTCATTCTACTCTCCGCTTCCCAGCCCCGTTATCGGTCTAGTTGATTCGTTGATTCGCCCGCAATTGCGCGGACGGCGCGCCTGAAAAGTCCCTTGCGCGCTGTTGTTCGCGGGCCACAGCGACACCGTAGAACCCCGGGGGGTGGATACGGGAAGCCGTGCGGCGCTGCGTGCCACAGGTTGCAAATCGAGGTGGCTACCCCACCATCCGGTCGCGTCCGCTCCAGAAGCCTGCGCGCAGTACCTTCTTGTCGACCTTGCCCACGCCGGTCATCGGCAGCTGCTTGACGAACTGGATCTGCTTCGGCGCATGTGCCGAGCCTTTTCGCCTTTTCACCAGATCGATCAGCTCGTCTTCGTCGGGTTTCGCGCCCTCGCGCGGCACGACGATGGCGGTGACGGCTTCGCCCCATTTCTCGTCGGGAATGCCGACGACCGCGACCATCGCAACGTCCGCATGCTGCGACAGTACGTCCTCGACCTCGCGCGGAAAAATGTTGAAGCCGCCGGAGACGATCATGTCCTTCTTGCGGTCGAGGATGAACATGTAGCCGCGCTCATCCTTGCGCGCGATGTCGCCGGTGTGAACCCAGCCATTCTTCAGCGTCTCGGCGGTGATGTCAGGCCGCTTCCAGTATTCGGCCATGACATGCGGGGCGCGCACGCAGATCTCGCCGGCGTCGCCCGTCCTCACTTCCTGGTCGTTGTCGTCGAGGATCCTGACCTCGCAGGCCGAGATCGGGAAGCCGCAGGACAGGAACAGCTCCGGCGTCTTTGGATCATGATCCGCCTTGCGCAGCACCGAGACCGGATAGCATTCGGTCTGGCCGTAGAGCTGCGAGAACACCGGCCCGATCCGCTCGATGCCCTCGATCAGCCGGCTCGGCGACATCGCGGAGGCACCGTAGAGCACGAGCTCGAGCGAGGAGAGATCGGTCTTGCCCAACGCGGGATGATCGAGCAGCACATAGATCATGGTCGGCACGAACAGCGTGAAGTTGATGCGCTCGCGCGCGATGGTCGCCAGCACGGCCTCTGGATCGAAACCCTTCAGCATGTGCACGGTGCCGCCGCGCATCAGGGTCGGGAGCACTTTCGTGCCCGCGACGTGGCTGATCGGTGCGACCGTCAGATAGCGCGCTTCTTCCGGGATTTCGAAGTCGGCGAGGATCGCGCCGGCGGCCCCGCTGTTTTCGCGGTGGTAGCGCAGCGCGCCCTTGGATTTGCCGGTCGTGCCGCCGGTGTAGTTCAGCGTGGCGAGATCGTCGGGGCGGGCGAGGCACAGCGCACTGGCATGGCCTTCGATCTCGATCGCCTGCAACAGATCGACGCCGTAGTCGGCCGGTCCCATGGTGAAGATTGCCTTGAGCCGGCCCGCCTGCGCGGCGAGCTCGCCGCCGCGCTCGCGGAAGGCGGCTGCATCGACCACCAGCATTTCGGCCTCGGAATCCTCGAGTTGGAAGAGCTGGTCTCCTCGCGATCCCAAAGGATGCAGCCAGGTGATGCAAAGCCGGGACAATTGCGCGGCGACGCCTGCGCACCAGGTGTCGGCGCGGTTCGCGGTGAGAAATGCGACGCGCGCGCCGGGCTGCAGTCCAAGCCGTATGAACACGCCCTGGATGCGTCCGATCAGGTCGATGGTGCCCTGATAGCTGAGCGATCCGCCGGGCCAGGCGAAAGCAGTGCGGCCGGGATAGCGCGACAGCGCGCGTAGCGTCTGCGCACAAGCCGGGAGCGATGCGTGGAGCGGATCGGACATTTGTTTCCTCGTTGCTTTGTCATCGGCTTCTGGCGTGCCAATGTTGCGTGCAACGCTAGCACAGAGAATGCGGGATGGAACGACAAAGCCCGCATAGGGCGGCTTGGATGAAAGCAAGGCTTCGATGAAAGCAAGGCTTGGATGAAAGAGAGGCTTGGGTGACATCCGATCGACTGCAACACTTCCGCGATCGTCTCAGCCTGCCTTTGATCGCGGCGCCGATGTTTCTGGTGTCGGGCGTCGAGCTCATGGTCGCGGCCTGCCGCAACGGTGTGATCGGCAGCTTCCCCACCGTGAATTGCCGCAGCACGGAACAACTCGATGCGTGGCTCACCGAGATCGAAACGCGGTTGCGGCAGTATGAGGATCGAGCCGGCCGCAAGGCCGCGCCGCTCTGTCCGAACCTGATCGTGCATCGCTCCAACGCGCGGCTGGAGCAGGATCTCGCCGTGCTGCTGCGACACAAGCCGGAGATCGTCATCACCTCGGTCGGATCGCCCGCGCCGGTGCTGAAGCCGCTGCATGAAGCCGGCGCGCTGGTGCTGGCGGACGTGGCCTCGATCCGCCACGCCCAGCGCGCGGTGGAAGCCGGCGCCGACGGGCTCGTGCTGCTCACCGCGGGTGCAGGCGGGCAGACCGGCTGGCTCAATCCGTTCGCCTTCGTCCGCGCGGTGCGTGCGTTCTTTGACGGCATCATCGTGCTCGCCGGAGGCATCAGCGACGGCCACGCGCTGCACGCGGCCGAAGTGCTCGGCTGCGATCTCGCTTACATGGGCACGAAGTTCATCGCGACGCGCGAAAGCATGGCGGACGAGCGCCACAAGGACATGCTGGTCGGGAGCAATGCCGACGACATCCTGCTCACCACCGCGTTCACGGGATTGCAGACCAGCATGCTGAAGCCGTCGATCGTGGCTGCCGGCCTCGATCCCGACGATCTGCCGGCACGCGGGGCGATCGACATCGGCAAGGACATCGACGTCGGTGCGCGAGAGAACCGCCCCAAGCGCTGGCGCGATATCTGGAGCGGGGGGCACTCGACGTCGGGCGTGACCGACGTGATGGCGGTGGACGATCTCGTTGCGCGGACGCTCGCCGAATATCGCGAGGCGGGCGGCCGGTAAGTTGTCTCCTGCTTTCCCCGTAAAAATGCGGAGGGGGCCACCGATCACAGTTAATCGAGCGCTCCTCCAAATCCCTTCATTTAACGGCAGATTAACCAACGCCCGCCAAGAATCCCCTCACGGCCGCCAATCAGGACCGAGAGGGACAGGCGATGGACTTCGATTTTCTCAACAGCAAGACAGCCGCGACGCTGGACGAAATCCGGGTCCGCGTGGCCCATGCCCTGGCCCGTCACCCGCTGTGCCGCAACGTGCGCTTCGACATCGTCAGCGTTCCCCGCACCCGCCGGGGCGGCAACTGGACGGTGACGCTGCAATCGGTCGAGCCGCGCGCAGTCTGGGAGGCCTCCGAGATCGTCGCCGACATCCAGGATGCCTACGATCTGGCGCTAGCTGCCTGATTTTCTTCAGGTTTCCGGGTCATGTCGCCGCAGTCCGCGCGATTGTCACTACGCCGGCACCGTTAAGCCTTAATTACCGCCCAGTTTCCGGGCACTGATCACGTGGACTTGAAGTTGGGCGCGGAGAGACGTTTGTCCAAAGCCATCACCATCGTTGTGCTGACCTGTTTCCTCGTCCTCGGCGCCGCCACCACCGCTATTCTCGGCCGCGACAGCGTGCCCAGTGTCAGCGCCGAGATGATCTCGCAGGCCCCGCCGAAGCCGCTCGCCACCAACCGCGCCGCCAAGGCCGACCGTCTGGTTCCGACGCTGGCGCTGGCTTCGGCCGCGATCGAGCCGGTTCAGGTGCCCGCGGACAAGCTTTCGCAGGCGCCGGTGCTGACCGAGCCGCTGCGCCAGGCCTTTGCCGCCGCCACGCCTTCCGATTTCCCGATGACCAAGGCAACTTCGCATGAAGCGCCTGCCGCGGTCGAGGCTCCGGCCAAGCCGAAGGTCGTCGCCAAGCCGCAGCCGCAGAAATCCTATTCGCTGCTCTCCGACGTGCAGATCGCGGGCATCAGGGATCGCCTGAAACTGTCGTCGTCGCAGGAATATTATTGGCCCTCGGTCGAGACCGCGCTGCGCAACGTCGTCCGCAAGATCTCGGCAAACAAGCTCTCCAATCCGAACGCTCCGGGCGTGCCGATCGATCCGAATTGCGACGAGGTCCAGCAGTTGAAGTCGGCGGCGATGCCGCTCCTGTTCCAGCTGCGTGAGGATCAGAAGGAAGAAGTGCGCAAGCTCGCCCGCATCATCGGGCTGGAGAAGGTCGCGCAGCAGATCTGACGCGGAAGTTCCTCCGGGAACCGCGCCGGTATCAGGAACATCCGGCAATCGACAAGCGTTGCCCGCTCCAAAGAGGGAGTGGACCAATGCGCGCCTCGACAGCCTATTTCGTCGGTGCCGGAACGATCATCGCGGCCATCGCCATTGGTCTCGGCGGCGGCATTGTCGCCGGCAATATCATGAATCCGGTCTCGCCCAGGCAGGGACCGGACACGAGCAAGATGGCGCAGCGTGCTGAAGCCGCCAAAACCGCGACAACGAACGCGCCGTCCGAGCGCCTGCAATATCTCACCGGCTCGCAAGCCTTCGGCGCCATGATCGCCGCGCCGGCGCAGGCCGAAGCCAAGACCGAAGCCAAGACCGAAGCCGCAAGGCCCGATACGCAGGCCACCCAGGCGAACGCTGAACCGCCAGCGCCGCAACCCTCGCAAGCGGCCGCGGTGGAGCCGCCCAAGCCGGCACCGGCATCGCTTCCGCACGTCGCAAAACCTGCCGAGCAACAGGCCTCGACGGAACAGCCAGCCTCACCCGACAACGCCTACGCCAAGGCCAGGGATTCCGACGTGAGGCGCGCCGCGTCCGAACGGCGCCGCATGGAGCGCCGCGAGCGCTGGGCCGAGCGCCGGCACTACGATTCCCGCGAGCCGCGCGGCATGCGTGACCGCACCGATTGGGACGACGTCGCACGCAACATCCGCGAAGATTCCGATGCGCGCGATGTCGCCAGCCGTCCGCGCGGCGGCTTCCCGCAGATGAGGCTGTTCGGGCCTGACGACGATTAGCGCCCTTCCTCGCCGTCGCGCACGGGATCGTGAGCGCCGGTTCGTTCTACGGGCGCGCTTGCCTCGAATTTCAACTTCCAGACGATCTCCATTCAATGCATGATTGATGCAGCCAGCCAAAGGCCGCGTCATGGGCGTAGTGCTGTTCGCTTGGAGCTTGTTCGGGCCGCACGGCGAAAGCGTCAGCGCGCCTGTTGACGGAGCCGACGCACCTCGGCTGATCGAGATTCCAGTGCGACATGCGCGGGATCTCGGCTTCACCACGCTGCAATTGCCGTCGAAGGCGGATGGCGGCGCGGCCTTCTCGATTGATCTCACTTGTCTCGCATTGCAAACCTTTTGGAGGTCGCGATGTCGTTGCATTTGTTGTGGACGTCCGCGGACAGTCTCATCGCGGCCTTTGCGCTCGCATTCATCGTTTCGCGACGGCATGTGATGCCACTCGTCTTGATGTTCGGCGTTTGCGATGCGCTGGGCTCCGCGCTCGGCGTCGCCATGCCGGTCGCGGGCGGGCTCGCTGCGATCCTGTTGATCGCGTGCGGTGCATCGCTGCTGGTGCGTCATCCCATCGCGCAACGTCTTTTGAATGCGCCGGGCTGGCTCTATGTGCTGCCCCCGCTGCTGGCGATCGACAATTTCGTGTCGCACACACCTGATGCACCGGCCGCTGCCGCACTGTCGAGCGCGATCATGGCTGCCCTCGGCTTTGCCTGCGGAGCCGTCGTGTCGAGCGGCTGGCGCGCAAGCTTGAACGACGTACGACGGCTTGCCGCGGCTTGCCTGATTGCGGCCGGAAGCCTCCTCGCCTGGGGAGCCTGACCATGGTCGCCTCCGTCACGACCCGCAGCTACGACCGTGCCCGGACCGGCGCGAACAATTCCGAGACGGTGCTGACGGCGACCGCCGTCCGCACCAGGGGCATCGTCAAACTCTTCAGCCTTCCGATTCCCGACGATCCCAGGCTCGAGGCCCAGCCGCTGGCAGTCGGCGGCGTCCACACCGCCGATGGCAAGACCCGCGACCTGATCTTCCAGGCCAGCATGGGCAATTGGGTCTATGCATTCGACGCTGTGACCGGCGAGAGGATCTGGGCGACGAACCTCGGACGTCCCATCGTCGGAACGAGGGCCATCGACGGCCACTTGACCAACATCCATTGGGGCATTCTCTCGACGCCCGTGATCGACGAGGGGGCGGGTATTCTCTATGCGTGCGCCTGGATCAGCGACGACGGCAGCGCTGCCAGGGGACAGCATTTCCTCGCCGCGCTGCGGATCCGCGACGGCTCGAAGGTGTACGGCCTCCTGAACCTGGAGGGCGCGGTCTACACGCCGCCGAACGGACTGCCGGTGCAGAAATTCGTCTCGGCCCAGCGCAAGCAGCGCAGCGCCTTAACGCTGATGCAGAACCACGTGCTGATTCCCTTCGGCACGATCGCCGAGACGTCGAAGACGGCGCGCGGCTGGCTGCTCGCGGTCGACGTCCAGGCCTGGCGGCTCGCTGCGTCGTGGTGCTCCACCGTCACCGGCTCCGGCGGCGGGCTGTGGCACAGCGGGGCCGGTCCGGCCGTCGCGCCCGACGGTTCAATCTACGTCATCACCGGCAACGGAGCGTTCTCACCGCAGCATGGGGATTTCGGCGAGAGCATCGTGCGGCTCGCCTTGCACACCGGAGACCATGCCCATTTCGAGGTCGTGTCGTGGTGGGCGCCATGGACCGACGCCAACCGGATCGGCGCGGCCGCGGTCGCGGCAGCCGGCGCGGATGACGACGATGACGAACCGGCGTTGCCGTCCAACGTTTACCTGCCCTCCGTGATCGCGCATGCCAGGCGCATGGGAATGCCGCTGAAGCCTCGCCATGCGCGCGAGATGCGGCATGTCGCGGTTACCGCAAGTCGCACCGCAATTGATGCGCAGATCGCGCCGGTCGTGGCGCATCACATGGAGGCGGTGAACAAATCGATGTGGGGCGACCAGGATTTCGGGTCCGGCGGTCCGGTCTATGTCGCCTCCGCCCATGCCATTCTAGCCGCCGGCAAGGACGGCATCCTCTACACCGGCAATGCCAATGCGCTCGGCAAGACGCAGCCGGGCGAACTCGTGGCCGGCCATTTCGCGGCGAACTACGACAAGCTTCGCATGCCGCCGATCCTGTACACCTATTTCGATCCTGGCGTACCGCCGGCGCCGGCCTCACCGATGGAGCTGAATCTGTTTCCCGGCGGCGCGACGCGGCATCTGCATGGTACGCCGTTGCTGTTCCAGTCGGTCGTCCACGGCACCATGCATTTCGTCGGCGGCGAGAACAGCGCCTTGCGGGCCTGGTCGATCGCGGCCGACGGGAAAACGACCTATCTCGCCGGAGGCAATGAGATCGCCTCGCCGCAATCGCCGCGTCCGCCGGGCGGCATGCCGGGGTGGAGCATCACCCTTGCCGCGAACAACGGCACTGATGGCATCGTCGTGGCGATGGTGCCCTATCAGGACAGCAACATGATCCTCAGCCCGGGCCGCTTCCTGGTCTACGACGCGCAGAATTTCGCCACCAATCCGGATGGCTCCAAGCGGCTTCAGGTGATCTGGGACAGCGGGAATTGGGGGCCCGAGCACGCCTTCATGCATCCCAAGTTCAACCGTCCGATCGTCTGGAAAGGCCGCATCTATCGCCCGACCTATGACGGTCGCATCGACGTCTACGGCCTGACGCATTAGCGCCGGACGCGATTTTTCCGGGACGCGCCAACGGCGCGAGCCCGGAATGACGGCTTGCTCACCCGCCGTGCGACTCCACCACCTTGCGGCAGGCGTCCGAGAGCTTGGTCTTGTTCTCGCGCAGGCAGGCATTCATCTGCGGCGGCTTGCCGATATGTTCGGCGCAGAATTTGCCGGCGTCGCTGCGGCAGGCCATCTGCTCCTGCGGCGTCGGACCGGATTGCGCGGCGGCGGGCAGGGTGGCGGCAGCGAGCAGCAGCGCGGCAAGAACTGAAGTTTTCATGAAGCACCTCGTTGGGATTGTGAATGGTCCCGCTGGGATCGGGTGAGCCGGACCATCTCGCGGGGGCCCATGGCCGGTCCATGCCATGTTCATGGCATCGGCCCTGCCGCCGCCCCCCCATCTTCATGGCATGTATCTGCGCGCCGCCTTTTGCCATTCAGGCTGCACGTCGGCTGCGAGACCCGGTGATTGCATCGGGGCGCCGAACGGGAAGCAGGAGAGCAAGATGTCGAAGAACGTGGGAGCGCTGAGCGCCGGGCTGACAGTCATGATGCTCGCGGGTGCGGCAATGGTGTCGCTGGGCACGAGCCCGGCGCAGGCGGTGGTCTATTGCAAGACGGTCGGCGTGCCCAAGGGCTGCGTGGTGCGGCCGACCGCGGCAGTCGTGGTTGGCGCACCGGTCGCAGCAGCGGCGGTGGCAACGCCGGGCGTCGGTGCGCCCGGTGTCGGCGTTCGCGCCGGTACGCCGATGAATCGCGGCGGTCCGGTCAATCGCGTCGGCGTGCGCTGACGATCTCGTTCGATTGAGTTGATTGCATCGCTTCGGGCGACGGAGCCTTGCGGACGAACCCCCCGTCCTCCGCATGACAATAATCCGGCCCGTTCCCTCTCTCCGCGCGTCCCACACGTTCGGGGAGGGGGCTTTTCAGCCGGTGGCGGCGTCGCTGTCCGGAAAGACCTGCGGCAATTGCAGCCGCACACGCGTCCCCGAGAAATCCGAGTTCAGCTCGAACGCGGCCCCGCAGCGTGCGGCACGGCTTTTCATGTTGCGCAGGCCCCGCGCGGTCTGGCCTGTGGCCTCGCCGGCGAGCGCAAACCCCTTGCCGTCGTCCGCAACGCTGATCACGCCACACGCCCCCTGCCCATCGTCGATGGTCTCGATGGTCACGGCGATGTGGCGCGCCTGCGCGTGCTTGACCGCGTTGGTCACGGCCTCGTCGAGGATGCGGACGATCTGGATGACGTGCCATGGCCGCAGCTCAGGATGCAGAGGCAGGCCCTGCGGTGTTGCCACGCGCCAGTCGAGCGCGATGTCGTGCGGGCGCAATTGTGCCGCCGCGCGCTCGCGCCAGGAACCGAGCGCAAGCATCAGGTCACCGCCAATGTCGTCCATGGAATCGATGACGAGGCGCAGGTCCTTCAACGCGGCGCGGGCCGCGTCCGTGATGCTCGCGCCTTCATGGCCGCGCTCGGAGAGCGCGACGATGCTGACAAGCTGGCCGCCGAGGCCGTCATGGAGGTCCCGCATCAGCCGTGTGCGCTCGTTGGCGAGCGCCGCGGCCCGCGCACGCTCCTCCTCGCGGGCAAAGCTCGCCTTCAACCGCTCCTCGGCCTCGCGCACGCGCGTCACGAGCTGATTTGCAAAGCCGTCGACCTGGTTCAGCGCGCGGGCGAAGCGCCAGGTCAGCCCGGCGCCGATCGCGACCAGCATCGCCGAATAGGACAGCCGCGAGACGAAGATGCGCTCGTTGGTCATGATTTCGAACGCCGCCAGCATGTCGTGGACCCAGCAGGTCAGCACGATGGTCACCGCGCAGCCGAGCGTGAAGCTCGCCGCGTCCTGCCGCCGCACCACGGCGGCTGCGGTGACGCAGGCCATCAGGAACAGGCAGAGCCCGACCGTGGGGATGCCGAGCACCAGGAATAGAATGCGTGGCAGTGGTGGCCCCGCGATCAGTCCGACCACGAACACGACGAGCCCCGGCACGAACAGCAGCGTTCCGTAGCGCGGCCAGCGCCAGCCGAAGAACAATACGCCGAAGGCGACGATCAAGGCGCTCTCGATCGGTGCGGATGCGAGCAGCACTGCGGCGAGCCGGGACACCGGCGCCGGCGGCACCGGCGGCGGCGAGAATGCCTGCACGACGCCGAGCACCATGGCCACGGCCAGCACGCCATAGACCGGCTCGCGGCGCCGCATCAGCCACATGATCGCGAGGATGACGGCGAGGATCGATTGCCAGGCGGAGAACGCCACCGGCAGCGTGACGAACAGCAGCGTGCGTGTCTCGTAGGACGGACGCAACGCGGTGTCCGGTCCGACATAGACGGTGTCGAGAAAGCCCTTCAGCGGGCCCCAGACGAACAGCCGCACGGTGATCTCGTTGCTGCCGTCATTCAGCAGCGAGGCGGGGATGAGCGCGATCTGCGGTGTGTTGCGGTCCGGGCGGTTGGCGTTGGCATCACGGCGGGAGTCGAGCACGACGACGCCGTTGACGGCGACCTCCACCGCGTTGCTGAAGCGCGGCAGGTACACGGACCATCCGGCGTTGCCGCTTCTGAAAGTGAAGGTGCCGGTGTAGAGCGGAGGATCGACAAGCGAATAACGCGACGACGTGAAATGCGGCAGCGTCACGGGACGGCTCGCGCCGTCCTCCCGCAGCGAAAATCCGTTCAGCGCGAAGTCCTCGGGATCGCTGGGCTGGAGCAGCCGCAGTCCGAGGATGGTGGCGATCACGATCAAGACCTGCAGCAGCAGATAAGGCACGAGGCGCGAGCCAATCAGCCGGCGCCTGGTGCGCGGGGGTGCCTTCGCCGCAATCTCGCTCACAGCTTGATCAGGCCCTGCTGCACCGCCTCGAACACCGCTTCGCCGCGCGTGTGCACCTCGAGCTTGCGATAGATGTTCTTGATGTGGCCGGGCACGGTCTGCCTGGACAGGCCGAGATGACTCGCGATCTCGGCGTAGCTGAAGCCCTTGGCGATGCCCCAGAGAATGTCGATCTCGCGTGGGGTCAGTCTTGCGGTGTTGAGCACGGGGCCCGGCGGCGGCTCGGCCGAGCTCTGCGCGGCACCTTGCGTTCTGCGCACGATGAAACGGGCGATCGAGGCCGAGATCGGCGAATGGCCGGCGACCAGATCGCGCACGGTGGTGGCGATGTCGGTCGGGAAGGCATCCTTCAGCAGATAGCCGGTGGCGCCGACCGTGATCGCGGAGATCACGCTTTCCTCGTCGCCGAGTGCCGAGATCACCATGATCTCGGTGTCGGGAAAGCGCTGCCGGGTCTCGCGGATCAGCTCGACACCGTGGCCGTCGGGCAGCCGCAGGTCGGTCAGCAGCACGCGCGGCGCGCCGCCGTTCAGGGCCTGACGCGCCTCACCGAGCGTGCCCGCGCTGCGCACCTCGTAGCCGGCCTTGACCAGCGCATCCTGGAGCCGCCAGCAGGTCGGCGCGTCGTCCTCGACGAGGAGGATGGTGATGGCCTCACCCGTCTCGCCCTGTTCGCTCATGGTCATCGTCCCGCACCGCGTGTCCCCCGCGGCGCAAGGCCAAGCTTAGCCGCAGCGCGGATGCCGCGACACCCATAATCATGGGGGCGGCAATGCCGCGGGGGGCTTACTGCTTCGCCACGGCCGGTTTATCCGTCGGCATGAGCGGGCTCGGCAGTCGCTGCACGACGATGCGCGCGGTACCGGCATTGTTCTTGTAGAACTGCTCGTATGGCCCCTGAACCACGTCGAGCATCGCCGGTCGCAACGGTGCCGGCAGCAGGGTCGGGTAAATCTGCACGGCGTCGTTGACGTAGAAGAACAGATCGCCGGCGTCGGGTGCGACGAATTCCGCGACCAGCCGTCCCGACAGCTTCTGGCCCTCCCAGATCGCGCGCGCCGTAGGGTCTTTCGGCACCGGGTCGAAAGGTCCGAGCTTGCTGACTGCGAGCTTGAGCGAATTGTCCTCGGGAAGAGCCTCGAACTCCTTCGTCTTGTCGAGCCGGGTCGGATACCTGCCCTTGCTCTTGTCCGCATCGTCCTCGGCCGGAATGGTCGGATTCATCCGGCGCGGCAATTCGTCGGCCGGCATGACGTTGCCGGCCGCCAGCGGAATGTCGTTCATTCCCTTCGTGCCGACGCGCACCACGGGCTGGAACCATGCGGCGCCGAACTGACGGAGCGTCGGCAGGGCGAGATAATGGCGCACGAAATAGGTCTTGAAGCCATTCGTACCGCTCAAGATGGTGCGATCGAACCAGGGATCCTCGATCTCGACCCAGACGCGGTATTTGCGACCCTTCTCGACCGCAAGGCCGCTCCACCAGCAAAACTCCTTTGTCGCGAAGCGGCCGCGCGCATCGATCGGCTCGTCGAGCACCGGCGTCCCGGGCTCCGGCCCGGGGAGAGTGCAGATATTTCCGGTCGCGGTGCGGGCGGTAAAGATGCTGGTCGCACCAATGAGTAGCGCCGAGTAGAAGATGATGAGCAGGAAGATGCCGGGCAGAACGAACCTTGCGAAGAGAAGGCGCGCCGGCCCCGCATTCAGCCGCATCCATCGGGCGAAGCGGAGCAGCATGCCGGGCTCGTCGACATGCCGCCGGCTTGCCATGCGGTGTGGCCTGCTCCAGGCCAGCCGCGCGCGTTCCTGAATGGCGTCGCGCAGCACCGTGTTCCTGCGCCAGATCAGATAAGTGATCGCCAGGACGATCGAGGTGGCGAACGGGTAGTACAGCGTGATGTCGAGCCACGGCGCCGCATAGGATGGCAGGACGTTCCTGACGAGATTGGCCAGCGGACCCAGCACGCCGCCAACGAGCCAGTCGATGGTGGCGATGATTTTCAGCAGCATGGTGCCTTGCAGGCCGCTGTCCTTCGACACACCGATCAGGCTGCTGGCGATCCAGGGCCAAACCACGATCACCCCGGCCATGACCAGCAGCGAGAAATAGGCGACGCGCCGCCACCACACGGTGTCGCGCGTGAGCCTGGCCATTTCGGCGTTGGGCGTGTTCATGCGGATGAAGGCTTCGGCCTCCGTCTCGCGCCGCGGGCCGGTGGCTTTGGCCAGATAGGCCTGTTTCATCGCTTCGCGCGTACCGTCCTCGATCAGGTTCTGCTTGCTGCCGTCGGGCATCAGCACCAGCGCGTCCGCCGGCAGCATGATCGGCGCGTAGTCGTCGCAGCCGAACAGCATGCGCTCGATGACGGCGAAGTGCACGACCGGCAGCCCGCCATTGACCTGACCGGCGAGGACCGGGCGTGGTCCGTAGCGGTAGAACACGGCGGCGCTGCTGCGCGAATCGTGCTTCGGGCCGATCGCCGATTGATATTCCCTGAAGTGCTCGATCTCGCCGTCCTGGAAGCGGAGCCGGCCGCCGAGCTGATCAGTCATCCAGACCAGCGGTACGAAGGACAGTGTGGAGTCCGGATAGCCGCCGCCGATGTCGGAATGCATGCCGGCGAACCACACCTCCTTGACCGTCTGGTCTGGCGCCAAATGGCTCTGGTCGATGCGCAGCGGATGGAAGGTGGTGCGCTCGTCGTCCAGCGCCAGCGCATGACAGATGTGCTTCACCTTGCGCGAGGGCCGGTGATTGCGGAACGAGATCGGCCAGATCGCCCAGTCGATCGCGACGCGCAGCTCCTCGATCGGGACGCCGTAAGCCTCGACCGTGTCGAACAGTCCCATGAATTCGATGTCGATGTCCTTGCGGCCGTTCATCTCCGCCCGGACATTGGCGTAGGAACGGTGCCCGCAGATCGCATGATAGAGATAGAGCAGGACATCGCGGATGAAGCGGGCGATCCAGATCGTCGGCAGGCTCTTGTTCAATGGCACGGTGCCGCGGCGGTATTCCCGCCACGCGGCCATCGCGTTGCGGTCCATCTCCGCATGCGACACCGGCGTGCCGTCGATCTCCGCCGGCACCAGTCCCTGGCTCGCGATCATGGCTGCCAGCGTGCGCGCGGTGAAGGCGCCGCGGCTGAAGCCGAAGATGTAGATCTCGTCGCCCTCGCGCCAGTTCCAGCACAGGAAGCGGTAGAGCTTGCGGACGTTGCCGGGCACGCCGATGCCGGTGGCGCCGTCGAGCGCGGCGAGCGGCGCCCAGCCCGCGGTGCCGACACCCTTGATGTAGTGGGCGATCTGGTCCGGCTGGGTGTGGTCGAGCGCTTCATAGAGACGCCAGACGCTCGATTCCTGGGCGGTGAACGCGTTGCCCGTGCCGTCGGCGAACAGCACGAGCTTGCGCTTCGGCGGCGTGGCGGTCGTCCCGTCGGCGCCTACATCGTCATGCGTGTGTTTGGGCTTGGCGGAATCGACATTCTGCTCGCCGTCATGGTGAGTCATGGAGCCCCTCCGGCAATCGACGGTGAAGCACTTCAGGCCGGAGCCGGGCAGCACTCCCCGATTTCAGTCAATGGTTGCGCCATGAAAATGAAGGTGCATTTTGTGCATAATCCCGCTGAGGTAGCAAGCGGGATCGCGCAGCCGTGGCACGACGTCGGGTGAAGGAGCGCGGAATATTCCGTCTTGCTGGCGGCGTGTCGGACGGCCGGAGCAGCCGTCCCGGCGATCGCCTCTCCCCAGCGAACGGGGAGAGGCGAAATGTTCAGCCTCTATTTGCCATTGCCGCGGCACGCGCCGCCGGGGCCGATATGGTAGCCGCGCGGGCAAGCATGTGCGGCCGGGTTGGCGTAGTTTCTCAGGCAGCCGCCATAGGGGCCGCGGTGCCAGCCGGGGCCGCAGCCGCCGGCGACTGCGATGACGTCGCCATTCGCGCCTGCGCCAAGCGGGGCGAGCGGCATGGCCTGGGCAGAGCCTGTGATCGCGCCGAGTGCGAGGGCTGCGGCAAACACGGTTCGCATCATGTCTTGTCCTCCCGAATGCCGTTGCTTCAATGGCCGGCGGCGAACGTGATGCCGGCGCGCACTTCGGCGATCGCCTGGTCGATCAACCCGATCGCCTTCTCGCGATGGCCGCCCTTGTTCGGCTCGGCCTTGCCGAGCTCGGCGCGGGCCGATTGCAGGATCGCGATGGCTTCGTCCATGTGCGGCTGCGCGCCGAGCGCGTAACCGATCGAGAGGCTGGTCGCGATGGCGCCGCCGAGCACGAGGCTGCGGGGTAGAGAGGTTCGCATGTCGTCGTCTCCTCCACGGGCGTCAGGCTGGGGCCGCCCGGTTGCCCGGATGCACTCCCTTATGTGCCGGGATGCCGCATCCGTCGCCTGAATAGGGCCCGTCCGGGCGTGTCGTCTTGGACTATCCGGCGCCGACGGTGGTGCGGCTTGGACTGACCGGCGCAGCTTGATTCACGTTGGCGTGCTGATAGCCTGCGCTCGCCGGTCTTCAGCGGTCGTTCATTTTTGCCTGACAGGCCACGGCACGTTTTCGCGCACGAGCTTTTCCCAGAAGTCCTTTTGGAAGTTCTTTCGATGTCCGTCATCAGGAAGGCGCTCTCGACCGACATGCTGCCGCAGGACCTGTCCGACCGGCAGCGCTTCATCCGCTTCGCCGAGTTGTTCGAGCATTTCTCCAACACCGGCGAGCTCGATCCGGCGTCCGACGTGCCGTTTCGCGCCACGATGAACTCGATTCATATCGGCACCACCATGCTTGGACGCTGCGACGGCAGCTTCGTCACGGTCAGGCGCGAAAAGCGCCAGGTGCGCGAGACCGGCGACGACCGCTTTTGCCTCGCGCGCAACACCGGCGACCGCCCTTCGCAGGTGGTCCATCGCGGCCGCGAATTCACCATGCGGTCGGGATCGATGGTGCTGCTCAAGCTGGACGAGCCGTTCTTCGCCGCCGACGGCGCCAGCCACAAGCGCTTCACCAACGTGCATCTGCCGGTCGATACGCTGCGCGCGATGGTTGCCGACGTCGACGATCTCGTCGGCTGCGAGCTCGAACCCGGCGGCGCGCTGTCGCTGGCGATGGACTACAGCGATCTCCTGCTACGCCATTCGACGGCTGCTGACGAAGCCGGCATGGCCATCGCCGCGCATCTGCTCGACCTCGCGGCGATCGGTCTCGGTGCCCGCGGCGATATCGCCGCTGCGGCGCGACGCCGGGGCCTGCGCGGCGTGCGGCTCAAGGCCGTGCTGTCGATTCTCGCGGCGCGCTTCCACGAGTCGGATTTTTCCGCACAAAGACTCGCCGCCGCCGCCGGTCTCTCCGAACGTTACGTCAACGAGCTGTTGTTCGAGGCCGGCGCCAGCTTCACCACGCGCCTCAACGAGCTGCGCCTGCGCAAGGCCGCCGATCTTCTCGCTCATCGCGAAGGCCGCATCAGCGACATCGCCTTCGCCTGCGGCTTCAACGACCTCTCTTATTTCAACCGCAGCTTCCGCCGGAGGTTCGGCCTGACGCCGACGGCGGCACGGGGGAAGTGAGGGATCGCTTCTTGTGGTTTTTTCGTAGGGTGGGTTAGCCCTGCGGCTGCGCGAAGCGCAGTCCCGCTTGGCGTAACCCACCTCTTCTGTTCCCGAGGATGGAGACAGTGGTGGGTTACACTGACGCTAACCCACCCTACAGGACGTCAACCCTCGGCGGCGGATAGCGCCGTGCCAGTATCGACAGCGACAGATGCCGCTCGTCCTCCGGCAGCGCCAGAAAGGCCAGCACCTGCGGCCGCTTCCAGTCATCGATGCCGAAATCCATCGCCATCCATTTCTGCGGCTCGGGGCCTTCGAGGCCCCGGACCCAGACGAAATAGCGGGGGAGGTCGTCGGCGTCCGCTTCCGTCGTGCGTCTCCGGGCCATCAAGCTGCTCGCTGCATCAATACGCGCCGCCTCACGATATAGGTAGTCGCGTGGCGAAGTCGAACGCCTCGGGGCGGCCCTGATGGTGAGCGCGGGGCCGCTTATAGATACAGTAAGTCCGGGACACCGGTGCGAGGCGCGCGCAGCGCTGCCTTGTCACTGCCAGAGTTGGCTGTCCGCGACGCGATTGATGTCCGCAAGACGCCGGCTGGCATCGCCATGGAGGTCGATGCTCTCAACCAGCGTCAGCAGGCGCTGATAGGCGCTGTCAGCAATTTCGACCGGCAATGGAGCCTCGTCAAACGCCTCGACATAGCTGCCGACGAGACCGCTGAGCAGACGGCAAAGACCGCGCTGGGCGGGATCGTCCCGGCCGAGCGTCTCGAGCTTTTGCTGGAATGTCCGGAAGGTGCGCAGGCCGTGGTGTTGCTGGGAAAGCCACGTGTGCAGGTCGTTCATATGAGCCTCTTCGAGTTACAGAAGAAGCTACCGGTTTATACAGGAGGGATATGACGATTGGAAGGTAGAGAGACGATCAAGCCTTGCTGAGGAGACAGTCCGTCTCCACCAAGACACTTCGCCGGACACGCTTTGCCCTTTCGGCCCGGCGTGGCCGCGCCACGCGAAACCCGAAAGGGCGAAGCGTGGTGCCCCTGGCCGGAATCGAACCAGCACTCCTTGCGGAACTCGATTTTGAGTCGAGCGCGTCTACCAGTTCCGCCACAGGGGCCCTCGGTCGGCCCCACGTATGGGGGCGTCGCGAAGCCGGCGGACTATAGCCATGGACAGGGCGGGGTCAACCCGCGCCAAAGTGATCCCGGCCGTTCTCGACAGCCGCCTGGGCCGGGGTTAGAGCCTTGAGAAAGCGACCCGTCCGAAAGAGGCTGCCGTGCCGACCCAGAGTGCCGCAATTCCTGCGTTCAAGCCGGCTGCGACCGGTCCCGCGCTGATCGCCTCGCTTCTCGTCACGCTGATTGCCGCCGCGACCATCGCGGGCGCCTGGTTCTTCCAGCTCGTGCTGGAGATACTGCCCTGTCCGCTGTGTCTGGAGCAGCGCTACGCCTATTATCTTGCGATCCCGGTCGGTGCGCTCACAGCGCTCGCGGCGCGGAGTGGCGCGCCGCGGCCGTTGCTGCTCGCCGGCCTTGCGATCCTCGCGCTGGCGGCGCTCGCCAATGCCGGGCTTGGCACCTACCACTCCGGCGTCGAATGGGATTTTTGGAAGGGACCGACCGATTGCTCGGGCCCAGTCGTCAATCTCGGCAGCGCCAATGATCTGCTCTCGCGGCTCGACACCGTGAAGGTGGTCCGTTGCGACGAGGTGCAGTGGCGCTTCCTCGGCCTCTCGCTCGCCGGCTACAACGTGCTGATCTCGCTGTTGATGACGGCGATTGCCGCGTGGGGATTTGCGGCGACGGCGAAGCGCTAGCTCAGCTGCCGTAGGGTGGGCAAAGCGCAGCGTGCCCACCATTCTTAACGACAATGCGGTTGCATGGTCGGCACGGCGCTGACGCGCCTTAGCCCACCCGGAAGCTATGCCTCCTCAATCGTCCACATCGTCCTGCGTGCGGCCGAACAGGTGCACGATGCCCGGTGTCGCGATCGTCACGAACACGAAGCGTGACAGATGATGAGCGCCGACGAAGATCGGGTCGATGTGCAGCGTCAGGGCCAGCGCCAGCATCGCATCCATCGCGCCCGGCGCAAAGGCGACGACGACGTCCGAGAATTTCACTTGCGTGGTGAGCGCGACGATGCCGACGAAGATCGCGGATACCGCGATGGCCACGGCAAACGAGCCGAGCGCCGCATTGATGTGTCCGGCGAGCGTCTTGATCCGCATCCGCGCGAAGCGGCTGCCGATCAGCGCGCCAATGCCGATCAGGGCCACGCCGCGCACCCAGTTCGGCAGGCCGCCCTCGACCCAGTCGGCGCCGTGCAGCACGCTGGAGCCGATCATCGCGCCGAACATCCAGCTCGCCGGAAACTTGATCAGCCGCAGCAGCAGCGCCGCAGCGAGCGAGGCTGCGACCAGCATCGCGAGGTCGAGCGGCGAGGCGATCACCGTCGTCAGCGATGGCGCCGCGGAGGGCGCGACCCCCGCGATCGCCAACACCATCGGCAGCGCCGCGGTGAGGATAATGACGCGCATGGTCTGCACCACCGCGATGCCCGGCAGGTCGGCGCCGCGCTCGACCGCCAAAATCGTGATCTGCGACAGGGCGCCGGGACTGCCGGCGAGGAAGGCCGAGGTACGGTCCCAGCCGTGGATGCGCTGGAGGTAATAGCTCGAACCGAAGGTCGAGCAGAAGGTCGCGAGCGCAAGCAGGCCGATGGTGAGAGGATAGGCGCTGACCTGTTGAAGCAGGTGGCGCGAGACGACCGAGCCCAGCGAAATGCCGAGCAGCACCAGCACGGTCTGGGTCAGGATCGGCGGCAGCGTGAGCTTGCGTCCGGCGATCGCGGCGATTCCGACCGCGATCATCGAGCCCGAGATCAGCCCGCCGGGAAGGCCCGCGAGCAAAAACGCCAGCCCGCCCGCGGTGCCGATGACGAGCGTCTCCACCGTGCTCAAGATCTCGGCACGGCTCGGCCACTCGAACGGCAGGGAGGCGGTGATTTGCTTCACGCCACCTTATCGCAAATCAGCGAGAGGCGCACAATTGCAGGCTCGTCATGCCGCAATGCGCGCGCCTCTCACGGATGCTCGAAAGCCGTATTGTGACGGATTTACTTCTTGTCGGCGGCGGGGGCGGCGGTGCCGGCCTTCGCTTCCTTCATGCACTCACGGCGAAATTTCTTGCGCTCCTTGCCCTTCAGTGCCTTGGCGTCCGCTTGCTTGGAGCATTCGAGCGACTCCGCCGAGCGCTCCTTCGGCGCCTTCTTGTCGGCGGGGGCGGCGGCAGTTGTGCTCTTGGCATCGGTCTTGGCGGCCGGCGCGGCCGTCTGGGCGAAGGCGGTGCCGGTGGCGAGCAGGGTGGCGAGGGCGACGACGGCGAGGCGAGACGTGAAGGTCATGGTGTTGCACTCTTCTTGCGAGAATGGCGAAGGCTGGGAACGTCGGCTCGTGTTGCTGAACGCGACATGAATAATTCGAACCGGGGGGATCACTATATTTTGGCGGCAGGGGCCATCACTTCCTTGTCGCGAGCGGGCGGCACGCTAGGATAGCAATCCTCGTTTCACTTCCGTCGGGGAAGACCAAGGAGGAGGACCCAAGGATGACCATTCAATCAAAACTGCTGTGTGCCGCTGTCGTGTCTGGCTTTGCCGCGCTGGTTGCGAGCGCACCGGCGCAGGCGCTGACCTCGCAGGAGTGCAGCGCGAAATACCAGGCCGCCAAGAAGGACGGCTCGCTCGGTACCATGAAGTGGAATGACTTCCGCAAGGCCCAGTGCGGTGCTGATGCGACGCCTGCCGCGGCGCCGACCGCGGCGGCTCCGGCTGCGCCTGCAGCTCCCGCCGAGCCGAAGCAGGCGAAGAAGGAGGCCGCCCCCGCTGCCGCGCCGACCCTGCCGGCCGGCCCCGCGATCTATCCGAATGCGGTCGATCCGAAATACGCCAAGGAGACCGCCGGCAAGGCGCGTCTCCACACCTGCGTCGACCAGTACAACGCCAACAAGGCCACCAACGGCAATGGCGGCATGAAGTGGATCGAGAAGGGCGGCGGCTATTACAGCGAATGCAACAAGAAGCTGAAGGGCGCCGCCTGAGCTTCGAGCTGACGCGATGGCCGGAGCGAAGCTCCGGCCATTTCGTTCGGAGCGTTTTCGAGCGAAGTGGGTACCGGTTCGCGTAACGAAAACGCGTCAAGACAAGAATCCAGAGCCCCGTTCCGATTCCATCGGAACGGAAATGGCTCTAGTCGAGCAGCTTCTCGGCCGATTTCGCCACGAGCTGCGATCGCTTGCGCGGACCGCGCTCGACGAACAGCAGACTCTGGCCGAAGATGAAGCAGTAGAACAGGAAGGCTTGCGCATCGGCCGCCTCCGCCTCGAGGCCGGTCGCGCGATAGAGCTCGGCGACGTGCTTGAGCCGCGCCGCATCGACGCTCGCGACGGCCGCTGCCGCGTTCTCGTCCGAGCGGGCCCATTGCCGGATCGCGAGCTCGATCGCCATGCCCTCGGGATTGAGGCGTTCGGAATAAAGCTGGATCATCGCTTTCAGCCGCTCGCGGGGATCTTGCCCGTCGAGGCTGGTCTGTTGCGCGATCGACGCCGCGCGCCCCTCGCGCCAGCGCTCCAGCATGGCATCGAGCAGCGCGGCGCGGTCGGCGAAGCGGCGATAGAAGCCGCCCTTGGTGACGCCGAGATTCTTGGCGAGCACCTCGACCCGCACGCCCTCGACCCCCGAGCGGGCGAGCTCGGTAAACCCTGCCTCGACCCAGACATCGCCCTTGCCGTCGCTCATGAAGAAAGCCTCACCGGTTCTTGATACGGTGCCGTATTGCTAACGCGACCGGGTCCTGATACGCTACCGTATCAACAATCAAAAGACGGAAAACGGCAGGAGGAATTGCGATGCAGGAGGCGACCTATCGCGGCACGGTCTATCCGTGGCAGTGCGATCACGTCGGCCACATGAACATCATGTGGTATGTCGGTAAATTCGACGAGGCCAACTGGAATCTGTTCGCCCGCCTCGGGCTGACGCCGAGCTATCTGCGCTCGTCCGGCCGCGGCATGGCCGCCGTGCAGCAGAACATCACCTACAAGCGCGAGCTGCTTGCCGGCGACATCGTCGAGATCCGCAGCCATCTGCTCGAGGTCCGCGACAAATCGATCCGTTTCCGGCACGACATGGCGAATGCCGAGACCGGCGAGATGGCTGCGTTCTGCGAGATTACCGGCGTGCACATGGACCGTAGCCAGCGGAAGTCGGCGCCGTTCACGGATGCGATCCGCGAGGCCGCCTTGAGCCATCTCGCCGAGCCGGCCGAGGTCTGAGCCATGGCGACATTCGAGCCGAAAAACCCGGGCTATCGTGCGGCTGCCATTGCCATGTTCGAGGCCCAGCCGGCGATGCGGACGCTCGGCATCGTGATCGTCCGCCTCGCGCCGGGCGAAGTCGAGCTCGCGATGTTGCATTCGCCCGCCTTCACGCAGCAGAACGGCTTTGTCCATGCCGGCATCATCACCGCGGGCCTCGACAATGCCTGCGGCGTCGCCGCTTTCACCCTGATGCCGCCCGAGGCCGATATTCTCACCGTGGAGTTCAAGATCACGCTGCTCGCTCCCGCCCGTGGCGAGCGCTTCGTCTTCAAGGCCGAGGTGGTCAAGCCCGGCCGCACGCTCACCTTCTGCGAGGCCAGGGCCTTTGCCGAGCACGACGGCAAGACCACGCTGATCGCAACGATGACCGGGACACTGATGGCGATGCTCCCCCGCGCTACGGCTTCGCAAGCGCCGGCCGGGATCCGCGCATAGCACGGCGATGACATCGCGCCCGCAACGCTCTATATGACGCGTAACAATTCCCGGTCCCGAGCCGTATTTGCGGCGATGGGACCGAAACGGGACGAGATATGACTGGATTCAGGAATAAGGGCCTTGTGGCGACGCGGCGTGCGGCGTTGACGCTGATCGGGGCGGGTGCCCTTGCGGCCGGCAGGATCACGTCTGCGCGCGCGGCCGCCGATGATGACGAGGTGCTGACCGAAGCCAAGGTGCTGCGCGACCCCGATGTTCCTGTCGCCGGCAATCCCGACGGCAACGTCAGCATCATCGAATGGTCCGACTACAATTGTCCCTACTGCCGCAAGCTCGAGCCGGAGCTGCGCCAGGTCGTACAGGACGACGGCAAGGTGAGGCTGGTGATGAAGGACTGGCCGATCCTCGGGCCGGTCTCGGTCACCGCGGCGCGGATCGCGCTCGCGGCCAAGTACCAGGACAAATACCATCAGGCGCACGACGCCATGATGGGCGTCAGTTCGCGCCTGACAGAGCCGCGCATCAACGAGCTGCTCGCGGCCGCCGGCGTCGACATGGACCGCCTGAAGCGCGACCTCAACGAGCGCGGCAAGGATATCGACGCGGTCCTCAAGCGCAACAACGACCAGGCCGAAGCCTTCGGCTTCCGCGGCACCCCGTCCTTCATCGTCGGCAAATATCGCGTGCCGGGCGTGCTCAGCATGACCGAGTTCGAGCAGGTCATCGCTGACGCCCGCAAGGCCAAGATGAACTGAAGCGGGCGGCATCGATCGCAGCCAACACAAAGGCGCCGCCGCGGACCCGCGACGGCGCCTTGTTCATGATAGGCATCGTTACTTCGACGAGATGCGGACCCAGTCCTTGTGCGCGCGATCGCGCAGGGCATCCCAATCGGCCTTGGCGACATCCCAGTTCACGATGGTGCGATTGGTGGTCGCGACCTCGCCATTGGCGACCGACGAGGTCTGCATGGAGTCATAGACGTACACGCCGCAACCGAGCAGCAGTGCGCCCAAAATCATTCCGAAAAAAGTCTGCATAGCGAACCTCCGGTGACGGGCGATAACGTCGGCCCGGAGTTATGGTTCCGCGGCAGTGCGGCGCAGATAAGGACGACCCGTTCATCCGCGGTTCAGCCATTCCAGCAGCTCTGCGTTGATCTCGCGCGGATAGGTGTGGCTGAGGTCGTCGATCTCGCGATAGGTGACGTCGGCGCCGGCGGCGGAGAGGGCCGCCTGCGTCTGGCGCGCGGTCTGTACCGGAAACATCCAGTCGAGCTTGCCGTGGGTGATGAAGATCGGCAGCCCCTGCAGGCGCGCGGCGTCCGCCATCTCCGCCAGCAGCGGATGGAAGGTTGCCGACACCGGCGCGAGATGCGTGAAGGGCGACGCGCCGTCGAGGCCGCTGACGTAGCAGAACGTGCCGCCGTCGCTCATCCCGGTCAGCAGCATGCGCGAGGTATCTATCGTCCAGCGGCTGCGCACGGTGTCGAGAATGCGCATGAGGTTCGGCGTGTCGCTATCGTCGCCCATCAGCGCCCAGGTCGAACCGGTCGCGGTCGGCGCCACCAGGATCGCGCCAAGGCTGCGGGCGTCGCGGAGCCAGCTCCAGAGAAAACCGCGGCCGTTGCCGCTGCCGCCATGCAGCGCCATCACCAGCGGCATGGCGCGATCGGGCGTGTAATATTCGGGCACATAGACCGAAAAGCCGCCACGGCTGCCGGGCTCGTTGTGGTCGTGGAAGATGCCGGTGTGTTCGCCCGCGCCGGCTTCCAGCCGGGCCAGCAGATCTTCGTTCTCGCGATTGGCGGCGTTGAGGAAGAAGCCGCTCACCGGCGGAAACTGGGTCGACAGCGGGTACAGCGCCTCCTGGGCACGCGGCACATGGCGTAGCGCGCGGAAGACCGCGACGAGATCGCCGTTGCCGCGCTCGACCTCGCGTATGCCGGCAAAGGCGGCGAGCGCTTCATTGCAGGCGCGGTCGAGCCGTTCGCGCAGCCCGGTGAACTGCTCGGGCCAGGTGCCGATCGCAGCGTGAGCCGCTTGCAGGGCCTCGTCGGGCATGCCGACCGCATTCATCACCGAGGCAAAGGCCGGCGGATGCAGATTCCGGGTGAAGAAGCCGAGTGCTTCCAGCGCATTGAGCAGCGGCGGCAGCACGGCCACGATGTCGTCAACGACGGCCTCGGTCATCGCCGCTTTCCTTGCCTGATGTCAGTTCGGTCTTGTCAGTGCAGCTTGGGCGCCTTCAGGAGCTTGAAGCGGTCGGTCGAGGTCACCGTGACGTCGAAGGTGACGCCTTCATGATGCACGGTGAGCGGCACGTCGACGCCGGCGGCGCCGAGCGCCCACATCTTTTTGTAGAAGGCGGTCTGGCTCGTAACCTTGTCGCCGTCCACGGCGAGAATGACGTCGCCGGTCTTGAGCTCGGCGCGCGCGGCCGGGCCGTTGGCGGAGATCCCGATCACCACCACGCGATTGTCGATCTCGGTCGAGTAGAGCCCGAGCCAGGGCCGCGCCGGCTTGTTGACGCGGCCGAACTTGCGCAGATCGTCGAGGACCGGTTTCAGCAGGTCGATCGGCACGATCATGTTGACATGCTCGGCCTTGCCGTCGCGTTCGCGCTCGAGCTGGAGCGAGCCGATGCCGATCAGTTCGCCGCGCTCGTTGAGCAGCGCGGTGCCGCCCCAGTTCGGATGTGCAGGATAGGTGAAGACGGCTTCATCCAGCAGATATTCCCAGTAGCCGGCGAATTCCTGCTTGGCCACGATCTGGCTTGCGACCGAGCGCGTGCGCCCGCCGGCGCCGCCGACCACGACGCGGTCGCCGACCCGGGTTTCCTCCGATGTGCCGAGCGGCAGGGGGTCGACGTCCAGCTGGCCGAGCGCCTGCACCAGCCCGAAGCCGGTCGCGGCATCGAAGCCGAGGACATGCCCCTCCACCACGCGCCCGTCTCCGAGATGCAGCCACACGGACTCTGCTTCGGTGATGAGATAGCCGATGGTCAGCACCAGCCCGTGGTCGATCACGACGCCGTTGCCGGCGCGCTCGGTGCCCAGCGTTTCGGCACTGAAGGCGTCGGGCGGGATGATGGCGTGCAGGCCGACGACGGACGCGAGCGCGCGGTCGAGATCGAAACTGTAATCGCTCGCGCGCGGCTGATTGGCCGGCGGCACTCTCCATTCGGTCAGGGCGGGCATGGAGTTCTCCTGGCTGAGAGCATCGCTCCGCCATTGCTGCGGAACGACGCGCGAAGCACGCATAATTTAGGCCGGGGGAGGCCGTCTTGAAAGCCTCGTTCCCAACTATTCCGGAGAACGCCGCGTGAATTCCTGGAAAGGCACATGAACGCCTGCACAGGCGGCAAGCGGCTGCCTATTCCGGCACCGGCCGCATGGCTGCTGTCCCGCGAGGTGCTAGGCGGGATGCAATGAAGCTGCTAACCATTGCCGCTTCGTTTGACCAAGAGATCACGGACCGAAGCATGGATAACCGCAGCGACATCTGGCGTGGCGTCGACACGATCAAGGCGCGTTTCATCGACCTCAGCGACAAGGTCTGGGGCATGCCGGAGGTGTGCTACACCGAGGCGCGGTCCGCCGCCGAGCATCTCGCCGAGCTGCGTCACCAGGGTTTCCGTATCACCGAGAACGTCGCGGGCATCCCGACCGCGCTGATGGGCGAGTGGGGTGAGGGCGGTCCGGTCATCGCCTTCATGGGCGAATATGATGCGCTGCCGGGCCTCAGCCAGGAGGCCGGCGTCGCCGAGCACAGGCCGGTCGAGACCGGCGGTCATGGTCATGGTTGCGGCCACAATCTGCTTGGTTCCGCGGCGCTGCTCGCCGCGACCGCGGTGAAGGACTGGCTCGCCGAGAACAAGGTGCCCGGCCGCGTGCGCTATTACGGCTGCCCGGCTGAAGAGGGTGGCGCAGCCAAGGCCTTCATGGTGCGCTCGGGAGCGTTCGAAGACGCCGACATCGCCATCACCTGGCATCCGCACAGCTTCTGGGAAGTGGCCGTGACGCCGTCGCTCGCCAACACCCGCGCGGACTTCATCTTCACCGGCCGCACCTCGCATGCGGCGGCCTCGCCCCATCTCGGCCGCTCCGCGCTCGACGCGGTGGAACTGATGAATGTCGGCGTGAACTACATGCGCGAGCACATGCCGAGCGACGCGCGCGTGCATTACGCGCTGCTCGACACCGGCGGCATCGCGCCCAACGTCGTGCAGGCCCATGCGCGCGTGCGCTATTCGATCCGCGCCCGCGATCTGCCCGGCATGAACGAGCTGGTCGGACGCGTGAGCAAGATCGCGGAAGGCGCGGCGCTGATGACCGAGACCAAGGTCGAGATGAAGATCATCTCCGCGGTCTCCAACATCCTGCCGAACACCCCGCTGGAGCAGGCGCTGCACCGGGTGATGGAAGAGCTCGGGCCGCCGCATTTCGACGACGCCGACAAGGGCTTTGCGACCCAGATCCGCGCGACGCTCAGCGACAAGGACATCGCGTCGGTCTATTACGCGATCGGCATGGAGCCGACCGACCGGCCGCTGGCCGACTTCCTGGTGCCGCTCGACGCCAAGCGAAACCCGCTGGTGGGCTCGACCGACGTCGGCGACGTGAGCTGGGTGGTGCCGACCGTGCAGGTCCATGCACCGACGGTTGCAATCGGCACGCCGTTCCACACCTGGCAGGTGGTGGCGCAGGGCAAGAGCGGACACGCCCACAAGGCGATGGTGCAGGCGGCCAAGGCGATGGCCGGTATCGGCATCAAGGCCTTGACGGATCCCGAGCTGATCAAGGCCGCGAAGGCGGATCTTCAGAAGCGGACGGCCAAGACACCTTATGTCTGCCCGCTGCCGGACCACGTTTCGCCGCCGCTGAACATGTCCGTGGCGTAGAATTTCGCCTCGATACTTCGTCTGATCCGGCGAACAAATTTTCCGCAGTGCAGCGCGAAATCCAGCGTGTTTTGACGCTGGATTGCCGAGCGGATGGGCTGCGAACGTTGCTTTTGCCCAACAGACAGTCAGAACACCGTTTGCATACACACGGTCGCAGTTGACGCGCGGCCCATTCGGTGTGCCATCTACCGCCAGCAAAACCCGGCGGCCGCGGCGCGGCTGCCTGCATCCATACGGGAACCAGACGGGGGACAACGATGCTGGATAAAGAACTGCGTTCGATGATCGGTCAGGTGAAGGATGGCCGGATGGACCGCCGCGCCTTCATCACGCGCATGGCCGCGGTCGGCCTCACGGCGCCGCTCGCCAACCAGATCCTCGCGCTTGGCGGCGTCGCCATGGCCGAGGGTGCCTCCACCTACAAGCCGACCAAGCGTGGCGGTGGTGGTGCGCTGAAGCTGTTGTGGTGGCAGGGACCGACCTTGCTCAATCCGCACTTCGCCACCGGCACCAAGGACCAGGACGGCGCGCGCCTGTTCTACGAGCCGCTCGCCTGTTGGGATCCCGACGGCAACATGAAGCTGGTTCTGGCCGCCGAAATTCCGTCGATCCAGAACGGCGGCCTCGCCGCCGACGGCAAGTCGGTGACCTGGAAGCTCAAGCCCGGCGTCAAATGGCATGACGGCGCGCCCTTCACGGCCGACGACGTCGTGTTCAACTGGGAATATGCCAAGGATCCGGCGACCTCCGCACTGACGATCGCGACGCTCCGCGAGATCACGGTCGAGAAGGTCGATGACCTCACGGTTCGGATCCTCTTCAACAAGCCGACGCCGTTCTGGGCCGACGCCTTTGTCGGGGCCCCCAACACCATCATCCCGAAACATCTGTTCAAGGACTATATGGGGTCCAAATCGCGGGAGGCGCCGACCAACCTCTCGCCGGTCGGTACCGGCCCCTACAAGTTCGTCGAGTTCAAGCCGGGCGATCTTGTCCGCGGCGTGATCAATCCCGATTACCACATGTCGAACCGCCCCTATTTCGATTCGATCGAGATGAAGGGCGGCGGCGATGCCGTTTCTGCCGCGCGCGCGGTGATCCAGACCGGCGAGTATGATTTCGGCTGGAACATCCAGGTCGAGGACGACGTCCTGCTGCGCCTGGAGAAGGGCGGCAAGGGCAAGACCGTCTACGCGGTCGGCGGCGACACCGAGTTCATCGCACTGAACTTCACCGACCCCAACACCGAGGTCGATGGCGAACGCTCGTCGATCAAGACCAAGCACCCGCTGTTTTCCGATCCGGCGGTGCGCAAGGCAATCTCGCTGCTGATCGATCGCGAGTCGGTCAAGAAGGCGATCTACGGCCGCGCCGGCCGCACCACCGCCAACTTCCTCAACGGTCCCGAAAAGTTCGTGTCCAAGAACACCTCGTGGGAATTCAGCGTGGAGAAGGCCTCGAAGATCCTCGACGATGCCGGCTGGAAGCCGGGCGCCGACGGCATCCGCGAGAAGGACGGCAAGAAGCTGAAGCTCCTCTACCAGACCTCGATCAACGGCCCGCGCCAGAAGACGCAGGCGATCGTCAAGCAGGCCTGCCAGAAGGCGGGGATCGACGTCGAGCTGAAATCGGTCGTCGCCTCCGTGTTCTTCTCCTCCGACGTCGGCAATCCCGACACCTATTCCAAGTTCTACGCCGACATGGAGATGTTCCAGATCCCGCTGAGCCAGCCCGATCCGTCGCAGCACATGCGCCGCTATCTCTCGACCCTGGTCGCCACCAAGGAGAACAAGTGGCAGGGCACCAACTTCCCGCGCTGGGTCAACAAGGAGTACGACGCGACCATCCAGGCTGCGGACGGCGAGATGGATCCGGTCAAGCGTGCCGCGCTCTACATCAAGGCCAACGACCTCATGTACCAGGACACCGTGTTCATTCCGGTGCAACACCGCCTGAAGGTCGAGGCGGCCGCCAACAATCTGCGGCCGGTCGTTTCCGGTTGGGCCAACGAGACCGACAATCTCTTCGACTGGTACCGGGAGGAATGATCACGCAGGCCTGAATCGGGATCGTTCGTTATGAGTCAGTATGTCCTGCGTCGTCTGCTGATCGCCGTTCCGAGTCTGCTCGGCATCTCCCTGGTGCTGTTCGTCGTGCTTGCCCTGGCGCCCGGCGATCCCTTCTCGGAACTGGCGACCAATCCGAACGTACCGCCCGAAGTCGCTCTCGCGCTTCGGGCGAAGTTCGGCCTCGACGATCCGATCTACCTCCGCTACCTGCACTGGCTCAACGCCATGCTGCACGGCGACTGGGGCTTCTCCTTCGTCAGCCGGATGAACGTCGATACGCTGATCCTCCAGCGCCTGCCGGCGACGCTCTACGTGATCGGCTCGGCGCAGATCCTGGCGCTCCTGGTTGCGATCCCGGTCGGGGTCTATGCGGCGACAAAGCCCTATTCGCTGTTCGACCAGATCGCCAACACGCTCGCCTTCGTCGGCTTCTCGCTGCCGACCTTCTTCACCGGCATCCTGTTCATCCTGATCTTCTCGGTCACGCTGGACTGGCTGCCTTTCGTCTATACGACCGACATCAAGGGCACCGGCATCCATTGGGTGCTGGAGATGATCCGGCAGGCGATCATGCCGGTGGCGGTGCTCGGCCTGTTCCAGGCGGCGTCGATGACGCGCTTCGTGCGTTCGGCGATGCTCGACGTGATCCGGCTCGATTACGTCACCACGGCGCGGGCCAAGGGGCTCGGGCAGGCCAAGGTCATCGTCAAGCACGTCATGCGCAACGCCATGATCCCGGTGGTGACGCTGATCGCGCTGCAGATGCCGGCCGTGTTCGGCGGCGCCATCGTCACCGAGCAGATATTCCGGATCCCCGGCATCGGCTCGCTGCTGATCTCCTCCATCCTTTCCAACGACACGCCGGTGGTGATGGCCGTCACCTTCGTCTTCGCGTGCCTCGTCGTGCTGTTCAATCTCATCGCGGACGTCCTTTATGGCTGGCTTGACCCTCGCATCTCCCTCCGCTGAGCGGCGCGTCTACTCGCCCTGGCGCGAGATGTGGCGGCGCTACAGCCGCCACAAGCTCGCCGTGGTCAGTGCGTTTCTGCTCCTCATTCTGATCCTGGCGGTGGTCGCCGGCCCCTTCGTCTGGCGGGTCAAGATCGACGACATCGATATCGTGGCGGGCATGCAGGGGCCGTCGCTTGCCCATCCCTTCGGCACCGACGATCTCGGGCAGGACATCCTTGCCCGCATGATCTATGGCGGGCGCATCTCGCTTGCGGTCGGCCTTGCCGCGATGCTGGTCTCGGTCTTCATCGGTGTGCTGATCGGCGCGCTCGCCGGCATGTCGCGCGGCGCGCTCGGCCACGGCCTGATGTGGCTCACCGACCTCTTCCTGTCCCCGCCGCAACTGCCGCTGCTGCTGCTGCTGATCTATCTGTTCCGCGACGGGCTGAAGCAGATGTTCGGTCCCGAGGGCGGCATCTTCATCCTGATCGTGCTCGTGATCGGCGGCTTGCGCTGGATGCCGGTCGCGCGGCTGGTGCGCGCGCAGTTCCTGTCGATCCGCGAGAAGGAGTTCGTCGAGGCCGCCCGTGCGCTCGGCGCAAGTCCGGTGCGCCAGGTGGTGCGGCACATCCTGCCCAATGCGCTCGGTCCGGTGATCATCGCCGGCACCATCGACGTCGCTGCCGCCATCATCGCGGAATCGACGCTGTCCTTCCTCGGCCTCGGCTTCCCGCCGGATACTCCGACCTGGGGGCGGCTGTTGTTCGACGCCAAGGATTTCCTCGATATCGGCCCGCACTGGGCGCTGTTCCCGGGCGGCGCGATCTTCATCGCGGTGGTCGCCATCAATTTCATCGGCGACGGCTTGCGTGACGCGCTCGATGCGCGACGGGTGATCTGATGGCGCCGCTGCTGGAAATCAAAGGGCTGAAAACCCACTTCTCGACCGACGACGGCATCCTGCAGGCCGTCGACGGTGTCGACATCTCCATCAACAAGGGCGAGACGCTCTGCGTCGTCGGGGAATCCGGCTGCGGCAAGACCGTGACCGCGATGTCGATCCTGAAGCTGATCGCGATGCCTCCGGGCCGCATCGCGGCGGGCCAGATCATCTTCGAGGGCCGCGATCTCGTGCCGCTGACGAGCAGTCAGCTCGACGAGATCAGGGCCAAGGAGATCGGCTTCATCTTCCAGGAGCCGATGACCTCGCTCAATCCGGTGCTCACCGTCGGCGAGCAGATCGCCGAGAGCCTGCGCCGGCATGAAGCGGTGACGAAGAAGCAGGCGCTCGAGCGCACCATCGAGATGCTGAAGCTGGTGCAGATCCCCAACGCCGAAGGCCGCGTGCACAACTATCCGCACCAGTTCTCCGGCGGCATGCGCCAGCGCGTGATGATCGCGATGGCGCTCGCCTGCAGGCCGAAGCTGATCATCGCCGACGAGCCGACCACCGCGCTCGACGTCACCATCCAGGCGCAGATCCTCGACCTCTTGCAGGACATGAAGGAACGCTTCGGCATGGCGGTGATGCTGATCACCCACGCCATGGGCGTCGTCGCCGAGACCGCGCAGCGCGTCGTCGTGATGTATGCCGGCAAGGTGGTGGAGGAAGCTCCCGTCGAGGATCTCTTCGGCGATCCCCGTCATCCCTATACGCAGGGCCTGATCCGCTCGATCCCGCGCATCGATCTCGACAGCGAGCACAAGACAAGGCTCGAAGCCATCGGCGGCTCGGTGCCGATCCTGATCAATCCGCCGGTCGGCTGCCGCTTCGCTCCGCGCTGCAAGTTCGCCATGAACGTCTGCACCGAGAAGGAGCCGCTGCTGCGCGAGATCGCGCCCGGCCACCGTATGGCCTGTCATCTGGGAGATACGCAGTTGGGAGGCACGGCATGACCGAGCCCTTGCTCCGCGTCAGCGGCCTGAAGAAATATTTCCCCGTGCTCGGCGGTCTGTTGTCGCGCCAGGTCGGCAGCGTCTATGCGGTCGACGGGGTCTCGTTCTCGGTCAACCGCGGCGAGACGCTGGGTCTCGTCGGCGAGTCCGGTTGCGGCAAATCCACGACGGGGCGCTGCGTGCTGCGCCTGATCGAGCCGACCGACGGCGAGGTCGTGTTCGACGGCCAGGACGTGCGCCAGCTCGGTGGCAACGATTTGCGCGCGATGCGGCGGAACATGCAGCTCGTGTTCCAGGACCCGTTCGCCTCGCTCAATCCGCGCATGACGGTCGGCGCGATCCTCGGCGAGGCCTTCACCATCCACAATCTCGCGTCTTCGGCCAAGGAGCGCGAGGAGCGCGTCGCGGGCCTCCTGGTGAAAGTCGGACTCAAGGCCGAGCACATGCGCCGCTATCCGCATGAGTTCTCCGGCGGCCAGCGCCAGCGCATCGTGATCGCGCGCGCGCTCGCGGTCGAGCCGAAGCTGATCGTCTGCGACGAGCCGGTGTCCGCGCTCGACGTGTCGATCCAGGCGCAGGTCATCAATTTGCTGGAGGATCTCCAGGCCGAGCTGAACCTCACCTATCTGTTCGTCGCGCACGACCTGTCGGTGGTCGAGCACATCTCCGACCGCGTCGCCGTGATGTATCTCGGCCGCATCGTCGAGCTGGCGAAAGCGAGCGATCTCTACCGCAATCCGCAGCATCCCTACACCAGGGCGCTGCTGTCGGCGGTGCCGGTGCCCGATCCCAAGCTCAAGCGCGAACGCATTCGCCTCAAGGGCGACGTGCCGAGCCCGATGAAGCCGCCGTCCGGCTGCCACTTCCACACCCGCTGTCCGATCGCCCAGCCGCGGTGTTCGGAAAGCGCGCCGGAGCTGAAGGAAGGCGCGGGCGGACACTTCGTGGCGTGTCATCTGGCCTGATGCCGGCGAAAAACGGAGCGCGTATTCACCCGGCCGCAAGCAGGCCGCGCTCCGAAAGAGCCTGTCTGAAAGTCGCCGCCGAGCTGTGGTGATGCGCAAAGAGGCCCGCCTCGCGCGCGCCGGCGACATTCGCCGCGAGATCGTCGACGAACAGGGCGGTTTCAGGCTTCACGTTGAGCTCCGACAGGCAGAGGCGGAAGCAGCGCGGATCCGGCTTCGCAGTCTTGAACTGGGCCGACGTGTAGATTTTGGAGCCGAACAGCGGTCGCAATTCCGGCAGCAGGGTGTCGATGTGATCGGCGACCAGCGTGGTGTTGTTGGTCAGGATCGCAATTTCGACGGTCCGGCGCAGCTGCCCGGCAATCTCCAGCATCGCGCGATCGGCTTGCATCGACCGGCGTCGCGCCTCGACCCACTCGTCGAGCGACAGCGGATAGCCGATGCGTTCGCCGAAACCCCGCAGATAGTCTTCGGCATCGAGCGCGCCGGAATCGCCGAGTTGTTCGAATCCGCTGTCCCAGATCGCGTTGTGAACGAACTCGTTGCTGGTCCCGGCAAGCTCGGCGAGACGCGCAACGCGCTTCCCCCTGTCGTAGTCGCAGAGGACGTTGTCCATGTCGAACAGGACGAGCTTGATTTCGTCAGTCACGCCGAGGCTCTCAATCTGGCCGCAACATTTCGGCCGTGATCAGAGTCATATCCTGCCGGGGCGCAGGCGACAAACCGGACGCGGCGCCGGCGTCTCTTACGGCTGCGACGTGCGGCGTCGGGCCAATTGGTGCAGTACCGTGTCGATGGCGGGGATCGCTCCGGTCTCGCGGAGCCATGTCTCGGCCATTTCCCTCAATTCGCCTGGTGTCACGCCGAACTTGCGGCGGAATGCGCGGATGAAGGTGGAGTCGCTGCTGAAGCGCATGCCGACGGCAAGGTCGATCAGGCGGTCGTCCTGTGTAGCCGGCGAGAGCAGTCCTCGGAACGCAAGATTGAGCCGTTGCTCACGCACGTAGTGCGCAAGCCCGCCATCGGCCTCGAACAGCCGGTAGAGCGTCGCGCGCGAGATCTGGAAGTGGCGGCAAAGCTCTTCGACGGAGAGGGCGTCGGTCTCGAGATTCTGCGCGATGTGGCGCTTGATCATCGCGAGATAAAGATGCCGTTCGGCCCGTTCGACGCCCGCCGCAATGTCGGCCGTCCCGCCGGCGGCCGCGGCGACGATGTCGGCGATCGCCTCGATCGTGGCCTCGGTGCTGCCGGCTTCAGGCTCCGGGGGCAGCCCGAGCGCCGCGTAGTGGCTGGCGAGGAGCCGCGCGTGAGGGTGGTCCGACGGCAGCAGGGTTGCCGTCGCCGAATCCGGATGTGCGAGCCGGGGCGCGAGCATCGCGCGTTGCAGGATGATGACCATCAGGCGGGTGCGGCCGGATCCGGCGCGCAGCACGGTCCGGTTTGGCTGCGCCATGTCGATGAGGACGATGTCGCCCGGCCGCAGCGTCACCTCGCGCCGGCCGGAGCTGAACTGCATCCCGCCCTCGACACACAGGGTGATCTGAAAGTGATCCATCGCGCCGCGGGCGACGTGCGCGGGTGTCCGGTCGTATTCCTGATCGGTGGCGCGCGTGTCGACCAGCAACGCATTGCCGGTCATCGTCGTCACGCTGGTGACATGGAAGTCGTCCTCCGCGGTGAGCGGAATGACGTCGCAGATGTCGGCCGTCATGGCGCGCAACTGATTTAGCGCGTGCGGCCCGCGCCCGGGAATGTCCGCCAGAATGCTCTCGTTCACGGCCGTCTCGTCTGCATCACCCCACGACGAGGCTGGACCGCATGGACTCGATAGTCGAAGACCGGCGGCACACCAACATCGCTCCGGCATGTAGCCATTCCGAAATCAGTGCGCAAGCGATGGTGGACGAGGCTGCCGGCCGGATCTGGCGTGCGCCGCCTGGTGAGCGGTCGATTTCTCACGCGCTCTTCGCGGGCCAGGCTACGACCTGTCCCGACATCACCAGACGGTCGCGGCCGCTGTCCTTGGCGGCGTAGAGCGCGCGGTCGGCGCCAGCGACCAGCGTGTTGCAGTCCAGCACGGTCTGAGACGGAAGACTCGTCGCAGCGCCGATGCTTGCCGTCACCAGCCGGGAGGGCGGATTTTGGGCATGCAGCATGGCGAGATCGTGCAATGCCTGGCGAATCCCTTCGCCAACCTCGGCGCAGCCATCCGGGCCGGTGTTCGGCAACAGGACGGCGAATTCCTCCCCGCCGTAGCGCGCCGCGAGGTCCGCCGGGCGCCTGGCCTGCGCGGACAGGATCCGGCCGAGAGCGCGCAGGCACCCGTCGCCCGCCTGATGTCCGTAATGGTCGTTGAACTTCTTGAAATGATCGACATCGATCAACAGGAGCGAGACCGGTGTGCCGTCGCGCCGGGCGCGCGCCCATTCCTCCGCGAGGCGCTCATCGAACGCCCGGCGGTTGGCAAGGCCGGTCAGGCCATCGGTGGTTGCGAGCGAAGCGAGCTTGTCCTGCAGGTCCTTCTGCTCGGTCATGTCGCGCACGACGGCGACGACACCGTCGACCTCGCCGCTGTCGGAGGCGCGGGTCACGTGCAAGGCCGCCTCGGCCCAGATATCGCCCTTGTCGCGATGGCGCTGGCGATAGACGAACCGCGCTTCCTCGGCCTCGCCGTTCTTCAACGCGATGATGGCCTGCTCGACCCGCTCCATGTCGTCCGCATGGATGCCGGCCACCGCCGACGTGCCGAGCAGTTCGTCGGGAGACCAGCCGATGATGCGCGCGCACGAGGGAGAGACGTAGAGCAGCCGGTTATCCAGCCCGATCCGGGATACCATATCGCTGGATTGCTCGGCGAGCAGGCGGAAATGGGCTTCCGTCGCAACCAGGGCCTGCGCCATTCGCTGCCGTTGCCAGAGCTGGCGGACCAGGTAGAAGCCGATCACCGCGATCAGCCCGACGAGGCCGAGCACGAAGGTCGTGCGTGCGGTCGCCGCGCGTCGCCAGGGCGCCAGCACGTCGTCCTGCGACTTGCTCGCCAGCACCATCAGCGGATAGCGGCTGCTGCGCTGGTAGTAGCTCAGCCGCTGCACGCCATCGAGCGGTGATTTGAAGTAGTAGACCGCGGCCGCCGGACGGCTTTCCCAATCCTTGAACAGCGGCGCATTGGACAGGTCGCGGCCGACGAAGGCGCTGCTCTCGTCGTGGCTGCGCGCCAGCATGATACCGGCGTTGGTGAGCAGCGACGCCGAGCCGTTCGGCCCGAAGTCGAAGCGCTCGTAGAACCTGGCGAAGTAGCTCACGTCGAGCGTAAGCAGGACAACGCCGGCGAAGCCGCCGTCGGAATCGTTGATCCGGCGGGACGCCGTGATGATCCATTGGCCCCCGGCACGGCTCTTGATCGGCGGTCCGATCAGCGTGCCCGTCTCCCTGGAGTCGCGATGGCGCCGGAAATATTCGCGGTCGCTGTTGTTGAGCTTGGAGAAGTCGAGCCGCTCGGTCGTGGCAAGCCAGCGACCCGTGGCGTCATAGACGAAGATGCCGCGGATGCGGTCCGATGATTTGCGGGTCGGCAGATAGGTCTGGAGCTTTGAGATCGTGTCCGGGCCCATTCCGTCGAGTTCGAGCCGATGAACCAGTCCGACCAGGATCGTATCGGCGAGCTCGAATGTGTCGTCCGCGTGCTGGACCAGCGAATGCGCGAGGTTGGCGACGTCGACCTCGGCGTTCCTGAGATCGGCATCGTGCGATTCCCATTCGCGCCAGACGCTCAGGCCGAGGATGGCCACGCAGATCAGCACGACGAATCCCGCCGCCCAGAGCGGAAGGCGGGTCTTGCCGAGTTCGCGGCTCGTGACCATCGGGCTTGCTCCAAATCGGCGCAAACCTCTCACTTTGGTCTTAACGGCCTGTTGCAACTTCCGCGATGATTTTGCGCGTCCATAGTCCGCCGGAGGAGGTCGTCGATATTTGAGCGACTCCCGTCGTCGAACGTTAACCACGCCGCCGCGGCATGACGGTTTCGCGCGCCGTCCGCGGAGTTAGTCCACCAGCGTGAAGCCGACGCGTAGCGTCACTTGGTAGTGGCGGACGGCGCCATTTTCGATGTGGCCGCGGGTCTGCACCACCTCGAACCATTTCATCTCGCGAACGGTCTTGGCGGCGCGGCTGATCGCGTTCTTGATCGCATCCTCGATGGACGTCTCGGATGATCCGACCAGCTCCAGGATCTTGTAGACATGATCCGTCTCGGCTGTGGCCATGGTGCGTCTCCCTCGTTTGCGTTGCGGCACGACTGCCGCCCGCGCTCCCATCTGAACGGGTACCGGCGTTCCGGGTTCCATCATCCGCCATAACCCGCATGCGCCAGCCGAGGTGGAGTGTGCCGCACGCGCCTGCTAAGCGCTATCCATGGATTCGGCCCGCCGCGACAGGATGATCGGTTCTCTGTGCCTCGGCGTGACGGCGTTCGGCTGGGCGCTGAACTGGCCGCTGATGAAGCTGCTGCTCCAGCAATGGCCGCCGCTATTCGCGCGCGGGCTGGCCGGCGTGTGCGCCTCGCTCATTCTCGGCATGCTGGCATTGAGCAGGAAGGAATCGTTCGCCGTTCCGCGCGAGGCGGTTCCGCGGCTGCTGTTTGCGACCCTCACCAACGTCTTTGCCTGGATGGGGCTCGGCACGGTCGCGATGAAATATGTGTCCGTGAGCGAGGGGGCTCTGCTCGCCTATACGATGCCGATCTGGGCCATGCTGTTCGCCTGGCCGGTGCTGCGCACGCGGCCGACCATGCGGGATCTCCTGGGTCTCGTCCTCGGTGTCGCCGGCGTCGCGCTGCTCCTCGGGGGCAACGGCTTTGCGTTCGGCGCCGACAAGCTGCTCGGCATTGCGCTCGCACTGCTCTGCGCCATCCTGTTCGCGCTCGGCAATGTGCTCAACCGCAAGCCGCTGCCGATGCCACCGCTCGTGGTCGTCGCCTGGCAGGTTGGACTCGGTTGCGCCACGATGCTGGTCCTCGGCGTCCTGTTCGAGCATCCTGATATCACCGCGATCACCCCGCTGGGACTCGGCTGCTTCGTCTATATGACGCTGGTCCCGATGGGCGTCTGTTACGTCACCTGGTTCGAGACACTGCGCCGGCTGCCGCCGACCTCGGCATCGACCGGCATGCTGATCGTCCCCGTGATCGGCGTGATCTCCGCCGCGATCATCCTGGGCGAACCGCTGGGCCTGCGCGAATGGGGGGCGATGGCGCTCACGCTCGGCGGCGTGACGCTGGCGTTGCAACGGGCGTAGAGAGCCTATTCGGCAGCCTGCGGCAGCGCAGGCGCCGGCTGCGTCCCGCGCCACAGCAGCCGCAGCAGCACGGCCAGGAGCGCCATCAGGGCAAAGCCGCCCAGGGCGGGCGCGAAATGTTGATCGGGATCGGCCTTCGGCCCGAACTGCACCGCGAGCCGCGCCGACTGCAACAGCCCATAGGCTCCGGCGAACAGGATCAGCCCGTAGATCACGCTACGCTCGCGCGGACCCGCCATCCTGGCGAGATCGGGCAGCATCAGGGCCAGACCGATCCCGAGCATCGGCAGATCGTAATCATATGCATAGGGGCTGATCATCACGGAGACCATCACGGCGGCACCGAGCGTGAAGGCCGGTGCGGCGCCGCGCACCACGCCGAGAAGGACGGCGGACAAGGCCAGCCCGGCAACGGCCGTCTGTCCCCAGAAGGCGGTGCTGGCGGGAAGGCCGGCCTTGTACAGCGCCGCATAGGCCGAGATCATGCGAAAGAGCGGATAGAAGCCCTGCTCGAGATAGCTAGCCGATTCCCTGATCGCACCGAGCCACGCGAACCAGATCTGCCATCCGAAGAGGAGCGTGCAGAGCAGCGAGCTCACCAGGACGACGGCCGCGGCCGTTCCGAGCGCAATCCAGCGCCGCGTCACCAGCAGATAGATGCCGGCGGCAATCGCAAGGTGCGGCTTGATCACCATGGCGCCGAGCGCGAGGCCGGCCAGCAGCTGCCGCCGCTCCACGTTGAGACAAACGAGCCCGATCAGCGCCCCCGTCAGAAACCCGTTCTGCCCGCAACCGATGGTGATCGCCATCGCGGGAAACAGGATCACCAGCACCTGCGCGAAATTCCGGCCGGCGATCGCGCGAAGCGTCACGAGATAGAGTGCGAGCGTCGCGGCGGTGAACAGGAGATAGCCGACGCCGACCGGCAGGAATGCGAACGGCGCGAGCAGGAGGTCGTATTGCGGCGGATAGGTCCAGGGCATGAAGCCGGTGGCGCCGCCGGCGGCCTCCATCTGCATCTTCAGCAGGGCATCGAAATGATAGACCTGGTCGAGATCGCCGCGCCAGACGTGCTGCGCGACAATGTGGAAGGCATCGAAGTCGGCGAGCTCGCGTTCCGTCCAGCCGCCGGAGCGTGCGAACCAGAAGGACTTGAAGACGGCGATCGCCGCCAGCGCCGCCAGCACGAAGCGGACATAGGCAGTCCGCTTCGACGGCGAGGACTGAACCGCTTCCAGCGTCTCGGCAAACATGAGCGGCGACCTTGGACCTGATGGATCGGCGGCTGGACGGGCAGCGCCGCGGATCCCGGCCAAACTGCCATCGGAGGCTTAAGGGACGGTAACGAATGCGGAAGGATTTTGGCGCCGGCGCCTCTCTGGCGCGGCTGGAGCGCGAGGAACTGGGCCCGGTCAGCCGCGAAATGACCTTTTCGAAATCGCCCGCCGGCATCAGGTGGCCGCGCTTGCCCGCTCGAAGACAGCCGAGCTAACCTGCCCATATCCTGCGATGTCTATGTGCGGTGATGATCGACAGTTGGACGAAGGGCGCCCTGGTTGCGATCGGCCTGTCTGCCGTGCCCGCGCCGGGCGTTGCGCAGGACGGCCTCGATGGTGCGCCCGGCACGATGTCGCTGCAAGTGACCACCGATCCCTCCATGATCGAGTGCCGCAAGCTGGCGACGGTCAATCCCGCCTTGCTCGAGTTCCGGCCGCTGCGCCGGACCTTCAACGAGGATTTTGACGAGCATCCGCTTGCGACGGGACGCTGGGTGCCGCATTACGCCGGCGGTGCGGCGTGGCCGGAGGCGCGCTATTGGGGCGGCGACGGCTCCGACTTCAAGCGCAAGACCAGCGCCAATGGGGAGCAGCAGATCTATGTCGATCCCCGCTATGCCGGCCGTGCGGCGACGCCGCTTGGGCTCGATCCGTTCAAGGTGAAGGACGGCGTGCTCTCGATCATCGCGAGCCGCACGCCGCCGGAACTGAAGTCGGTCCTGTTCAACAACGAGTACATCTCGGGGATCCTGACGACCCAGGGCACGTTTGCGCAGAAGCATGGCTATTTCGAAATCCGCGCCAAGGTGCCGGTCGGCCATGCGGTCTGGCCGGCGTTCTGGATGCTGGCGGATGACGGCGGCTGGCCGCCGGAGGTCGACGTGCTGGAAGGCCGCGGCGAGCGGCCCGGCGATCTCGTGATGACCACGCATTGGCGGATTCCGTCGACCCAGAAGATCCAGTCCTGCGGCTTCGACTACGCGGTCGGCGACGCCTCCAGCGCGTTCCACAATTACGGTGTGCTGTGGGAGGAAGATCGCCTGGTCTACTTCATCGACCGCAAGCCGGTCTCCGACATCAAGGTGCCGATCGGCTTCGACGATCCCATGTACATGATCGTCAATCTCGCGATCGGATCGAAGTTCTTTCTCGGCGTTGGTCCGGTCGATGCGGAATCGCCACCGAGCGTCGCATTCGAGATCGACCGGATTTCCGCCTATCAGATCGACATGGAGCAGGCTCGGAGATAGCGATGTCAGCTGATGTCTCGCGGCGCGATCTTGCCAGGCTCGCGGGCGTCGCCGCGCTTGGCGCAGCGGCGGGTTCGAACGCTGCAGCGAAGGCTGCGGAGAATGAAACGCCGGCATCGGCCGACCGCCACGCCCCCTTCCCGAAGGATTTTCTCTGGGGGACGGCGACCTCGTCCTACCAGATCGAGGGCGCCGTCGACGAGGATGGTCGCGGCAAGTCGATCTGGGATATCTTCAGCCACACGCCCGGCAAGATCGAGGACGGCTCGACCGGCGACCGCGCCAACGAGCACTATCATCGCTACAAGGACGACGTCGCGCTGATCAAGGCGATCGGCGTCAAGGCGTACCGCTTTTCGATCGCATGGCCACGGGTGTTTCCGGACGGTTCCGGCCAGCCCAATCCCAAAGGGATCGACTTCTACGACCGCCTCGTCGACGAGCTGCTCGCGAATGGCATCACCCCCTATGCGACGCTCTATCATTGGGACCTGCCGCAGACGCTGCAGGACCGTGTCGGCGGTTGGCAGTCGAGCGACACATCGAAAGCCTTTGCCGATTACGCGGCGTACGTCGCGGGCCGCCTGACCGACCGCGTGAAGAACATTTTTACCGTGAACGAAGTCGGTCGCTTCGTGAATTTCGGCTATGGCTGGGGCATCGACGCGCCCGGTCTCAAGCTGCCCGCGGCGCAGCTCAACCAGGCCCGCCATCACGTCGCACTGGCGCACGGGCTCGCGGTGCAGGCGATCCGCGCCTCCGGCCGAGCCGGCACCCGTGTGGGCGCCGCCGAGAACATTGCGGCCTGCGTGCCGGCGATCGCGACGCCCGAAAACATTCGCGCTGCCGAGATCGCGACGCGCGAACTCAACGCCGGCTTTCTCGGCGTGGTGCTGGAAGGCAAGTACACCGACGGCTTCCTCGCCTATGCCGGGGCGGATGCGCCGAAATTCACGCCGGAGGAATTGAAGATCATCGGCACGTCGAACGATTTCGTCGGCCTCAACATCTACGCGCCGCAATATTACGTGACCGCGTCCGACCGCGCGCCAGGCTTCCGCGTGCTGCCGTTCCCGACCTCGTTCCCGCATATGAACTCGGAATGGCTGCGGGTCGGCCCGGAAGTGATCTACTGGGCCCCACGCCTTGCCGCGAAAATCTGGAACATCGAGAACATCTACATCAGCGAGAACGGCACCTCGTCCGAAGACAAGATCGCCGTCGACGGCCAGGTCTACGACCTCGACCGCATCATGTTCCTGCGCAACTACCTGACCCAGATGCAGCGCGCGATCGCCGAGGGCGTGCCGATCCGCGGCTATTTCCTGTGGAGCCTGATGGACAATTTCGAGTGGATCTTCGGCTACGGCAAGCGCTTCGGCCTCTACCGGGTCGACTTCGAGACCCAGGCGAGGCTGCCGAAGCTGAGCGCAGCGTTCTATCGCGACGTGGTGGCAAGGAACGCGATCGGGGTGTGAGGCGCGTCGGCGTCCCGATCATCCGACGTCTCAGAAGCGACGTTGAGACAAGTTGCCGGGAGTCCGGCTACCACCGATAGCCGTCATGACCAAAGGATAAGCATGTTTCGGCTGAAGATCGGCGGCCCGCGTCGCTCCCGGCAGATTTATGGGTTCACGGCCTAACAGACCCTCACTGTCACATAGCTATAACCGTTCCATTGTTGCTGGTAACAAGATGAACCATACGCAGCCGCGGCTCCCAGCGCGGCGCCTGTTGCTACACCAGCCGCGGCAGCTCCCCAACCAGGACCGTAATAGCCTCCGCGATAGCCGCCACGGTAATAGCGACCGCCTCCGGCCCAACGTGTCCCTCCACCGTGCCAGCGCGCACCGCCACCGTGGAAGTGTGCACCGCCTCCATGGAAACGTGCGCCACCTCCGTGGAAATGGGCACCGCCTCCGCGCCCACCACGGGCGTCAGCCATGCTAGGCACAACGGTTGCTGCGGCAGCGACGAAGCTGATTGCTAAGAGAACTTTGGTCGGTCGCATTTGCACTCTCCACGATTACAACGACGGGTAATTCACTACGAAGCTCGATTGTTCCCTTGCGATCTAATACTCGGTTCACGCTGGTGACGCCCATCGTTAGCCCTGATCGCGCGATTGCAGGTCTCGATCACAACTTTCGGCCTGCGCTTGGAAACATGGTCGGTTGTAGCGACAACGGCCGGGCGTAGGCTTGCAGGCGGCTAGGGGCGACAGCGCGGGCGCGCTTCAGGACGGCCGGGCCGGGCGCCGGACGCCGCAAGAGGAGGACGATCGGCACGATGGCCAGCAGGGTCATCCCGAGCAGCCAGAAGCAGTCGCCGTAGGTCATCACCAGCGCGTGCCTCTGGATCTGTCCCGATGGTTGGGCAATTGCCGGCAGCTTCGCGGTCGCCGCGTCCACGCCCTGCGCCGCACCGTCGGCGACCAGCCGCGCCTGCCCGAGCAGGGAATTGGCCATCACCGATTCGCGGATGGTCGCCGAATGGAAGGCGCTGCGCTGGTCGATGAAGATTCCGCTCAGAAGAACGTCATCCCGCGTTTTCGCTCGGTCCTATGGTGTCGTTTTGGCAGATCACGCCGCAAAACGTGACGCACTTATGTGTGTTCTGACACTTTTATGAGGTGCACTGCCTCTGCGTCCCTACGGATCCAGCTCCGTATCCCAATACAGATAGTCCAGCCAGCTATCGTGCAGATAGTTCGGCGGGAACAGGCGGCCGTTGCGGTGGAGCTGGTGCACGGTCGGGGCGAAGGCGTGCTGGCGCGGAAACATCTTGGCTTGCGCCGGCGTGAGATTGCCCTTGCGCAGGTTACACGGCGAGCAAGCCGCGACCACGTTCTCCCAGGTGGTCTGGCCGCCTTTGCTGCGCGGGATGATGTGATCGAAGGTGAGGTCTTCGGGCGAGCCGCAATATTGGCAGTTGAAGCGGTCGCGCAGGAAGACGTTGAACCGGGTGAAGGCAGGATGGGTGGTCGGCTTGACGAAGGATTTGAGCGAGACGACGCTCGGCAGCTGCATTTGCAGCGTGGGACTGTGAACCGCCTGATCGTAATGTGCGACGATGTTGACGCGGTCGAGGAACACCGCCTTGATCGCGTCCTGCCACGACCAAAGAGACAGCGGGTAGTAACTCAGCGGCCGGAAGTCCGCATTCAGCACCAACACCGGCCAACTGCCTTGCGAGACATGTGCGTTCAAGTAACGCTCCCGGCCTCCAATATACGCTGCGAAGCAGCATGTACTGACATACTACATGCAGCGTGACGGGATTGTGAAGCCCGTTGAGCGACTTATTCAGGCTCAAGCAATGCGGCGGCGGGGTGGCAAAAGCGCTCAAAAACGCCGTGATTTGGGGACGAGGGCGACGCCGGGAGGCAGGCGGGGTCAACCCGACAGCGCATCGCGGCCTCGCCCGGCCAACTACTCCCGCACCCGCTCCAGCTTCTGCAAGCAGCGCGTGGCGCGCACCACGGCCGGCATCTCCTCGTCCCCGAAACTGGCCTTCCAGTTGGTGACGCCGACCTCGCCGACATAGATGTCACCCCTGGAGTCCAGCGCGAGGCCGTGCGGCGCCAGGAATTTGCCGCTGGCAACACCAGGCCCATTCTCGCCGCCGAGCCGCGCGATGCGGTTGCCCTTGGCGTCCACGATCGACAGCCGCGGGCCGAGATTGGGTACGTTGCGGTTGATATCGAGGCCCGGGCCGAGCTCGCCGATCACGAACGTCGGGCTCTTGCCGCCACCACAGCAGCACAGCGCGCAAGGGCGGTGAAGATTGTTCCACTGCGTCTGGTACTTGCCCTCGCCGTCGAACACCTGCACGCGGTGGTTCTCGCGGTCGGCGACATAGACAAATCCGTCGGCGTCGGTGGCGATGTTGTGCACGATGTTGAACTGCCCGGGGTCGGTGCCCGGCTCGCCCCAGCTCTTGAGCAGCTTGCCGTCCGGCGTGAACTTGTGCACGCGCGCATTGCCATAGCCGTCGGAGACGTAGATCTCGCCTTTCGGCGACAGCGCGGTGTGGGTGCAGCGATGGAAGGGATCGCCGCTCATGAACGGCGACGGCTTCTCGGGGATGCCGATCGTCAACAGCACCTTGCCGTCGGTGGTGCATTTGCGCACGGTGTGGTCGCCGTCATCGGTGCAATAGAGATTGTCGTCGGCGTCGATGTGCAGGCCGTGCGCACGCGAGAACAGCCCTTCGCCAAAGCTTCGGAGGAAATTCCCCTCGCGGTCGAGCACCACCATCGGATGGGCGCCGCGGTTGAAGACGTAGACGCGGTCCTTGCTGTCGACAGCGACCGAGGCGACGTCGGTGAGCTGCCAGCCGTCAGGCAGCTTTGCAAAATTTTCGACGACGCGGTAGCGATGCTCGCCGGCGCCGAGAATGGCTGGCATTGGTTTTTTCCTCTTCTTCGTTTCAGCGGCGCGATCGTCTTTACACTGTCATTGCGAGCGCAGCGAAGCAATCCAGACTGTCTTCGCGGAAAGATCCTGGATTATTTTGCTGCGCTCGCAACGACGAGGCTTAAGCGGTGCCCACCTCACGCCGCAAAATCCCTTCCTCGATCGCCTTGATCTGGAGCGCGAGATATTTCGAGTTGATCCGGCATTGCGCGAGGCTGCCGGCGATGAACCACAGGCCGGGCTGACTGGTGCGCGCATACATGTTGCGCAGCTCGAGGCCGTCGCCAAAGCCCCAGACCGGGCCGACGCGGTCGGCGACGCCGTCGCCGAACAGTTTTCGCACCAGATATTCCTGGGGCTTGTAGCCGGTCGAGAGCACGATGAGGTCGGCGGGGACGGTCGTGCCGTCCTTCATCCTCGCGCCTTCGGTAACGAAACCCTCGATGTCGGCGAACTGCCTGAGCTTGATCGCGCCTTCGACGATGAGGTTTGAGCAGCCGACGTTGAAGTAATAGCCACCGCCGCGGGTGAGGTATTTGAACTGCCAGCCGGTGCCGGCCTCGCCGAAGTCGAGCTTGAAGCCGACCTTGCGCAGGCCGTCGAGCAGCTCCTTGTCGAGCTCCTTCGACTGCTCGGTCAGCATCACATGGGTTTTCTTCGCCAGCGGCGTCGGCATCGAGGTCGCGATCAAATCGTTATCCTCGAGCGTGCCCTCGTTGTAGGTCGCATAAGCGAGCTGCGCGGACGGCTCGATATTGGTGACCAGCGTCGGCGACCGCTGCAGCAGCGTCACCGCGGCGCCGCTTGAGCAGAGATCCTGCGCGATGTCGTGGCCGCTGTTGCCGGTGCCGATGACGATGGCGCGCTTGCCCGTCCAGTTCTCGCCGTCCTCGTAGCGGCTGGAATGCAGCAGCGTGCCTTTGAAATTATCGAGGGTCGGAATATCAGGCACGTTGGCGATGCCGCTGACACCGGTCGCCATCACGACATGGCGCGGGTGCATGATGCGTTTGCTGCCGTCGGCGCGCCGCAACGTGACGGTCCAGTGGCCCTTCGCCTCGTCATAGGAGCCGCCCTCGAACTCGGTGCCGGTCCAGAAATCCAGCTCCATCGCGTCGACATAGGCTTCGAACCAGTTGGCGAGCTTGTCCTTCGGGATATAGGTCGGCCAGTTCGGCGGGAACGGCATGTAGGGCAAATGATTGACCTGCACCTGGTTGTGCAGGGTCAGCGCGTGATAGCGCTTGCGCCAATTGTCGCCGATCCGGCTCTCGCGATCGACGATCAGTGTGTCGATCTTCAATTGCTTCAGCCGTGCTGCAATCGCAAGGCCGGCCTGGCCGCCCCCGACGACCAGCACGGCAGGATCGCGATCGGCGTAGTCGCGCGATGCGTTGCGCAAATCGAGCCAGTTCGGCCCGCGGAAATCGCGTGAATAGGCCTGGCCCCGCGGCCGCGACGTGCCGAGCTGCTCCTCGAAGCCCTTGAGCTCGTCCAGCGTGGTGAGCAGCGTCCATGCCTTCAGGCGATCGCCGTCGGCGCTGTCTGGAACGAGTCGGACGATGCCGCTGCCGCGGCCGACCGCGGTCTCGAAATTGAAGATGGCCTCGATCGTGCTGGTGCCGGCGCGCGTGACCCAGCGCGGTGCCGCGCGGTTCGGCGCGATCGTGAAGCTGGTCGGCGCGGCCTTGGGCGCGAGCGCCGTCAGCGATCGTGCAATCTGATCGTGGCCCGCGATCGTTTGCAGGTTCCAGCTCAGCGCCAGCACGTCGCGCCAGAAACTGTCGGCGAGGAAGAGGTGGTCGAGTGCGGCCGGATCAGGCTTGCCAAGGGTGCTGCCAAGGGGGCTGCCAAGCGTGCGCTCGAACTCATCGAGCCAGGCCTGTGCAGAGACGGAAATATCCTTCGTCTTGTCCAGCATGCGCGACCTCGTGGCCGTCTTCGCGGCGTTTCCTCTGAGGTGGACGCTATACCGGTTCGACAGGCCTCGAAAGCGGTTTACCCGAGCAGCGAGAGCATGTGGCCCTGCTCCGGCGGAATGCGCCCATTCAGCGTATCGAGAAACACCTGCCGCACCGCGTCGGGTCCGCGGCTCTCGACCACGGTCAGGCATCTCTCCAAGAGCGGCGCAAAGCCGGACCATGCCGTGCCAAAGCGCTGCTCGATGCCGCCAGGGCCCCATTCCTTGGCGCGCTTGCGGATCTGGTCGGGGGCGAAGAACCAGCGCGGTTTTGCGCCGGGCAGGGCGCCTTCGTCTGCCTCGGTGGCGCGATGCGTCAAACCGACGCGCACGGAGCATTTCATCTGGTCGCCGAAGTGCTGGTGCAATCCGGCGCGTAGCGCGCTGTTGCCGGCCATGTCGACGAAGGCGACCGGCGCATCCGAGGGCAGCGACGTCACGCGGTCATAGGTGACGACCTCGTCGTAACATCCGAGCGACGAGACAAAGCCGGTATTGCCTGATGATGTCAGCCCGACCACCTTGCGGCCGCGCGCATGCAGCAAGTGGGCGAGGCCGAACGCGGTCTTGCTCGAGGCGCTGGAGAGCAGCACGGTGCGGGCGCCGAAATCGTCGTTCTCGGCGAGGAAGTCGTCGACCAGGAACGACAGCATGAACAGCGGCCGCAGCAGTGCCTGAAGATCGCCCTGATGTCCGGCAAAGGCGGGATCGCCGGTGACACGGGAATACAGGTTGTAGACGGGCGAGACCTGCTTGCGATGCTCGGCGCCGTCACGAAGGGCGCGCTTGCTGACGTCGGTGGCCTCGATGACGAGATGCGTCGCCATCGGGAAATAGCCGAACAGGCGCTCGCCCACGGCAACGTTCGGATGCGTGGAGGCGATCACCTCGCCAAAGCCCCATACCGGAATGTTGCCAAAACCGTCCGGCGCTGGAAAGAGCTGCCAGTATTTCAACTCGTCGCCCATCACCGCATAGGTGATGTTGTTGGCGGTGAAGGCGAAGCGATCGACTTTGACGAGCAGAGCGTCGGAGGGCAGGGCGGCCGAATCTGGAATTGCGGTTTCGATCAGCTTGCACTCGGCGAGGTCATTGCGCGCAACGACAAAGTCGGTCGATGTCATGGTAAAGGTCCCAGCTGTCTCCGTGCCGGCATCTTCTGTTTCACAGTTGCGCGCTTTGCAACAGCAACATTGTTTTAAACGGCGTTTGTTCGCTCCCCCCTAGGTGCGGTTCGGAGTCCGGCCGGCCCAGTAGGGATCGCGCAGCTTGCGTTTGAAGATCTTTCCGGTCGCCTCGCGGGGCAGTGCATCCATGAACTGGACGTCTTTCGGCACCTTGAAGTTGGCCAATCGCTCGCGCAGCCAGACCTGCACCGCTGCGGCGGAGAGCTGTGCGTCCGTCTCAGGCTCGACAAAGGCGCACAGCCGCTCGCCGAATTCGGCGTCGGGAATGCCGAACACGGCGCAGTCGCGCACGCCCGGCATTCCAATCAGCGCGTTCTCGATCTCGGCGGGATAGATGTTGACGCCGCCTGAGATCACCATGTCGCGCTTGCGGTCGCACAGGAACAGATAGCCGTCCGCGTCGAGATAGCCGACGTCACCGACGCTGACGAGTCCGTCCCGTCCTGCTTCGGCCCTGGCCTGCGACTTGCCGTGATAGTCGAAATCGGGCACCGCCGTCTGGCGCATGTAGATTTCGCCGACCTCGTTGGCACCACAGAGGCTACCGTCGTCGCGGAAGATCCTGACGATGCCGCCTTCGATGGCACGGCCGACCGTGCCGGGCTTCTTCAGTGCCTCCTCCGCGGAGTGCCACACCGGAATCCCGGTCTCGGTGGAGCCGAAATATTCGTTGATGACGCCTCCCCACCAGTCGATCATGGCGCGCTTGACGTCAGACGGGCAGGGCGCGGCGCCATGCACGACGAAACGCAGTGACGACAGGTCATAGCGCTGTCTCACCGCCTCGGGCAGCCGCAGCAGCCGGACGAACATGGTCGGCACCATGTGGATGTGCGTGACGCCGTGACGTTCGATCAGCGCAAGCAGCTCCTCGGCGTCGAACCGCGCCTGGAGGACGATGGTGCAGCCGTTGCGGAATGCCATCATGCCGTAGGAGTGCGGCGCCGAGTGATACATCGGCCCGTTGATCAGCACGACTTGGTTGTCCCGGGGCTTGATGCCATAGGCGATCGCGCCCACGCGTTCGGAAGCGGATGCCTGTTCAGGCTGCATCGGCATGCGCCGCACGCCCTTCGGCATGCCGGTCGTTCCCGACGTGTAGATCATCGCTGCGGCGCGCCGCGGCGGTTCCTGCGATTCGGCATGGCCGTCGCGCCAGCGGTCCCAGTCGGTCAGTCCGGCCGGGACCTCGGTCATATCAGGGGGAATTGAGAAGGTCGCCGCGAGCTCGGGCGGCGTCGCGGCGACGAGGAGGCGGACATCCGCCGGCACGCCGTCGCGGATTTGCGGCAGCAAATCGGCGTGGCAGACCATGATCTTCGCGCCGCTGTCGGCGAGGATGTAGCGGACCTCCTCGGCCTTCAGATGCCAGTTGATCGGCACCACCGGATTGCCCAGCGCGGCGGAGGCCGCAACCACCTCGAACAGGGCGAAATCGTTGCGCAACATCATCGCGACCGGCGCGGCCTCGGCAAGGCCCAGGGCGCGGAAGCCGCTCATCGCCCGCCTGATGCGGGCCTGGATCTCGTCATAGCCGATCCGGCGTTCGCCAGTGATGATCATGGTGCGTCCTTATCCCGCTCGAGGCTAGCGATCATCGAGCACGTCGCCGAATCCGACCCAGCTCTTGCCGTTGAAGCGGCGGAGCTGCAGCTGCTGGAACGGCAGATAGTCGTCGGGACCGGTCGTAACAGACATGCCAGGCAGCAGCAGCGGCAGCTTGACCTCCTTCAGCAAGGAGGCCTGGCGCATGATGTTGTCGCGGCTGACATCGTCCTTGCACGCCCTGAGCACCGTCATCAGTAGCGTGGCATAGTGATAACCCGCGGCGTAGTTGGAGTTGGAGAGGTCCGCGGTCGGCATGTATTGCTTCATGAAGGCGAAATACTCCTTCACGCCGGGATCGGCGGCCCATTGCGGGTCCATCGTGTCCTTCTGGTTGCTCGACGAGATCAGGCCGACCGCGTTGTCCAGCCCGGCCGGCTCGAGGAACGAGATCGACGAGGCCGACGTTGGCACGAAGAACAGCTCGGGCTTCCACCCGATCTCGGCGACTCCCTTGACCATCTGCGAGGTGAATTTGCCGAGCACGACGCCGAACAGCACGTTGGCGCCTGAAGCCTTCAGGGTCGAGAGCTGCGAGCTGATCGTCGGCGCGCTGGTCTCGTAGCTCGCTTCCGCGATGATCATGCCGGCCGCCTTGGCCCCGAGCGCCCGCTTGAACCCCGCGACATAGTCGCGGCCGAAATCGTCATTCTGCGACAGGATTGCGATCTTGGCATCCGGCTTGGTCTGCAAGATGTATTTGGCATAGACCACGCCCTCGGATTCGTAGGCCGCCATGCCCGGCATCGTCCAGGGATTCTTCTGCGGATCGGCCCATTTGGTGGCGCCCGAGAGCACGAACAGCTGCGGCACCTTCTTGGCGTTGAGGTAGCGCTGCACGGCGCTGTTGGTGGCGGTGCCGAGCGAGCCGAACATCATCAGCACCTCGTCCTGCTCCACCAGCTTCCGCGTCTGTTCGACCGTCTTCGGTGGCGAATAGGCATCGTCCAGCGTGACGAACCTGACCTTGCGGCCGTTGATGCCGCCTTCGGCATTGACCTTCTCGAAGAACGCCTCCTGCGTCCGTCCGATCGCGCCGAAGCCGGATGCCGGACCGCTATAGGGCAGGGTCTGCCCGATGCGGATCTCGTCGTTGCCTTCCGCGCGGGCGCCGCCGGTAGCGAGCGTCAGCAACGACATGCCGATCAGTGCGGCCGTCAGCTTCATGATGTCCTCCCGTTGTTCTTGTCAGTCCGGTTTTCCTGCCGGACCAGGCCGTCAGGCGCTGGCGCGCATCAGGAAATCCTGCCGGGCCTGTTCGAATTCGCCCTTCATCCGATCGACGAGTTCGGCGACGGGCGGCGCGTCGGCGATCTGGCCGATGCCCTGGCCCGAGCCCCAGATGTCGCGCCACGCCTTGGATTTCATGTTGCCGCCGGAGCCGAAATTCATCTTCGTCTTGTCGGCCACCGGCAGATTATCCGGATCGAGACCCGCAGCGGCGATCGAAGGGCCGAGATAGTTGCCGTGCACGCCGGTGAAGAGATTCGTGTAGACGATGTCGTGCGCGGCGTGCTGCGTCAGCGCCGACTTGTAGGCTTCCTCGGCGTTGGCTTCCTTCGTCGCGATGAAGCGCGTGCCCATATAGGCGAGGTCGGCGCCCAGCGTCAGCGCGGAGGCGATTGCGAAGCCGTCGCTGATTGCGCCCGACAGCAGGATCGCGCCGTTGAACCATTGCTTGACCTCGCGCACCAGCGCGAACGGCGAGAGCGTGCCGGCATGGCCGCCGGCGCCGGCGCACACCAGGATCAGCCCGTCGACGCCCTGCTCGGCGGCCTTGCGCGCATGCTTGACGTTGATGACGTCGTGGAACACCAGCCCCCCATAGGAGTGCGCGGCCTCGACGATCTCGGCGGGCGGCCGCAGCGATGTGATGATGATGGGCGCCCTGTGCTTCACACAGGTCTCCATGTCCTTCATCAGCCGGTCGTTGGAGGCGTGGCAGATCTGGTTGACCGCGTAGGGCGCGACCTTCCTGCCGGGATTGCGCGATTTGTATTCGCCGAGCTCGTCCTCGATGCGGCTCAGCCACTCGTCGAGCTTTGCCACCGGACGGGCGTTGAGCGCCGGAAACGAGCCGACGACACCGGCCTTGCATTGGGCGATCACCAGCTCCGGCCCGGAGACGATGAACAGCGGCGAGCCGACCACGGGAAGCTCGAGCGAATCCTTCAAGAGAGCGGGCAGCGCCATGATGTCCTCCCGGAAACGCAGCCCGCCGACAGGCGGCAGACGAGGCGTTTCCCTGTTGATTGTTCCGTGAGCGGGGTGCCGCCCGTGTTGTGGATTTGGCGCCACTATAAGGGGTGGACGGCAAGCCATGGTCGTTCAATATTGAACGAACGGCCATTCAGGTATGAACGGGGGCTGCCGGTGGACTGGGACCTTTGCAAGACCTTCGTCGCGGTCGCCGATACCGGCAGCTTCACCGCGGCGGCACGCCGGCTGCACACCAGCCATCCGACCGTCAGCCGCAAGATCGCGGCGCTGGAAGCCCAGCTCGGCACCAGACTGGTCGCGCGAGCCGCCGACGGTTTGGCGCTGACCGCGGATGGACGGACGCTGCGCGAGCACGCCGAAGCGATGGCTGCGGCGGCACTGCGGGCCGAGACCGCGGTCTCGGCGGGAGGGCGCAAGGCGCGCGGCACCGTCAAGCTGTCGATCGGCGCGACGCTGGCTTCGCATTGGCTGATGCCGCGCCTGCCTGCCTTCCTGCGTGCGCACGATCACATCCAGCTCGAGATCATCACCCATCCGTTTCCGGCCAGCGTGCGCCGGCGCGAGGCGGACGTGGTGCTGCGGCCCTTCGACAGCGGTGAGGAAAACCTGGTCGGTCGCAAGATCGGCCGTCTCGGCACGGGATTCTATGCCTCGCACGACTATGCCGCCGGCCGGTCCTTGCCGGAACGGCGCGGCGAGTGGAAGGGGCACAGTATCATCGGCTTCGCCGACCAGACGTCCAATGCCCAGCTTGCGCGGTGGAGCGATCTGGTCACGCGGCAGGCCAGGGTGGTGATGCGCTGCTCGTCCCAGGGCGACATGCTCGCGGCCGCCCGCGCGGGGCTCGGAATCTCCGCGCTGTCGTGCTTCGTCGCGGAGAGCTATCCCGATCTCGTGCGCGTCGCGCCGCAGAAGCTCGCCAGCGTGGCGGACCTGTGGCTGCTCGCCCATCCCGACCTCGTCGAGCTGCCGGCGGTGCGCGCCGTGGTCGATTTCGTCGCCGAATGCGCTCGGGCCGATCGCGTCAGGCTACGGGGCTAGAGCATGATCCGGACCCGAAGGGCCGCGTTAGCGCAAAGTGTGCAGCGGTCTTCCGAAAAGATCATGCTCAAGCAAAAACCAAAGCGCGATGACGATCCAGCCCAATCTCATCGCGCTTCAGGCTTCGCCGGCGATGACGCCCTCGCGCTTCTTCACCGCGCGGTAGTAGCTCCACCATAGATGCGCCGCCGCGCCGCGCAGGGGACGCCAGGGTTCGGCGAGCGGTGCCATCTGCTTTTCCGTCGGCCGAGCCTGAAGGCCGAGGCCGATCTTGATGCCCTCCTGCACGGCGAGGTCACCGGCCGGCCAGGCATCGCCATGGCCGAGGCAAAACAGCAGATAGACGTCCGCGGTCCACGGCCCGATGCCGGGCAGCGAGATCAGCGTGTGATGTGCGGCGTCGGCGTCTTCTTCGGCGAGCACGTCGAGGTTCAGCCGCTGCGCATCGATCTCGCGGGCGAGATGTTTCAGCGTCTTGATCTTGGCGGCTGACAGGCCGAGCCGCCCCAGCCGGTCGGTGCGGGCGCGGCGCACCGCGTCATGGTCGAACGGATCGAAGGCGGCGGACAGCCGCCCCCAGATCGCCGCGGCGCTCGCCGTGGAGAGCTGCTGCCCGCAAACGATGTGGGCGAGCCCCGTAAAACCCGGCTCACGCCGCCGCAAGGCGGGCATGCCGGCCGTCGCAAGCACGGGCTTCAGGCGCGGATCGCGCTTGATCAGCGCGTGAACGGCCTCTTCGAGATCGGACTGGGTTTCAAGGTGGATGGTCATTGTCGCCTATCTCGTCATGGCCGGGCTTGACCCGTGCATCCATCTCCTATCGTAACAGAGTCCTGGGAGATGGATGGCCGGGTCAAGCCCGCCATGACGAGATCTTTGCACATGATGCCACCCGTTTTCCGATTTGCCCCCAGCCCCAACGGTCTCCTGCATCTGGGCCACGCCTATTCCGCGCTGCTGAACCTCGACCGCGCGCGCGAGACCGGCGGGCGGCTGTTGCTGCGGATCGAGGACATCGACGCGACGCGCTGCCGGCCGGAATACGAGGCGGCGATTGATGAAGACCTCACCTGGCTCGGGATCGCCTGGGAGACGCCGGTGCGGCGGCAGTCGGAGCATCTTTCCGATTATCGCGCCGCGCTGGAAAAACTCTCCGCGCTCGGCCTCGTCTATCCCGCCTTCGAAAGCCGCGCCGGGATCGCATTGCTGGTGGCCGCGCGCGAGGCCGACGGGCCATGGCCGCGCGATCCCGATGGCGCACCACTCTACCCTGGCGATGCCAAATGGCTGCCGCTCGGCGAGCGGGACCGGTTGATCGCGTCAGGCGCACCTTACGCGCTGCGCCTCGACATGGCCGCGGCCTGCCGGCGCGTTGCCGGCCTGGGCTGGAATGAACTGGGCGAAGGGCCCGATGGCCAGCGCGGCGCCGTACCGGCGCGGCCTGAGGCCTGGGGCGACGTCATTCTCGCCCGCAAGGAGACGCCGACCAGCTACCATTTGTCCGTCGTTGTCGATGATGCGCTCCAGGACGTGAGCGAGGTGGTCCGCGGCCAGGACCTGTTTCACGCCACCTCGGTCCACCGCCTGCTCCAGGTCCTGCTCGACCTCCCGGAACCCGCCTACCGCCATCACCGGCTGATTTGCGACGAGATGGGACGGAAGCTGTCGAAATCGGGCCGCTCGACTGGCCTGCGCGAGCTGCGCGTTGCCGGCGCCAATCCCGCCGGCATCCGCCGGCTGGTGGGATTAGGTTAAGTTTCTCTGGGGGTTAGCAAAACGCCGCCGTGACTCCGGGGGTTCCGCCGTGCCATGCTGACTTGAGAGCCCGGGGTTCGAAGGGGACCTTCGAAGGGGATTCATGGCGGCGAAAACGCGCCCAGCGCGCACCACGCGAACGTCCAGGCGACCGCCTCGGAAGCGGTCCGGGGCGGCCGGCCGGTTGCGCCAGCGCGGCGCCAAGGCCGTCGCGCCGGACGTGGTCCAGGCCGCACTCGCCGCCTTCGCCCATGAGGTTCGGACCCCCCTGACCGGCATTCTCGCGATCAGCGACCTGCTCGCCACCTCCGATCTCGGCGAGCGCGAGCGGCGCTGGGCCGACACCATCAAGGCCGGCGCCGAGCATCTGGCGAGCCTTGCCACCCTGTTCGTGGACGCTGCCCGGACAGGAAATGGTGGAAGCACGCTCCGGCAGGATTTGTTCGATCTGCGCGCGCTTGCCCGCAGCGCCGGCGATTCGCTCGCCGGGCGCGCCGCGGCCAAGGGCCTCCAGGCCCAGGTCGAGATCTCTGAAAAGCTGCCCGGGTTGGTGGTCGGCGATCCCGTCCGCCTGCGCGCCGCGCTCGAAAACCTGATCGACAATGCCGTCAAATTCACCGAGCAGGGCGGTGTCGCGCTCGCGGTCGCGCCCTGGCGTCCCACCAAAGGCAACGCCAAGGCGAAGGGCAGGGTCGGCGTCGCCTTCGCGGTGTCCGACAGCGGCATCGGCCTGACCATGGCCGAGATCAAGCGGCTGTTCCGTCCCTTCACCCAGGCCAATGTCACCATCGCCTCGCGCTTCGGCGGCGCCGGCCTCGGGCTCTCCTCGGTGAAGCAGCTGGCGCGCGCGATGGGTGGCGACATCACCGTCGCGCCGCGGCGCGGCGGCGGTGCGACCTTCACATTGACCATGTCGCTCGATGCGGCGGAACCGCGCAAATCCCGCAAGTCGAAGGGCGATGCCGAGGCGAATGCGGTGGCCGCGCTGCGCGTGCTCAGCGTCGAGGACAACCCGTTCGGTCGCGTCGTGCTCAACACCATCCTGACCGAGCTCGGCCATCATGCCGAGTTCATCGGGCGCGGTGAGGACGCGGTGGACCGGCTCGCACAGGGCGCGTTCGATGCGGTGCTGATGGACATGGTGCTGCCCGGCATCGACGGCGTCGAGGCCATCAGGCGGATCCGCACCATGCCGGCGCCGCTGGCTCAGATCCCCATCATCGGCGTGTCCGGCCGTGGCGAGGACGAGGCGGCCTCGCGCGATGCCGGCGCCGACGCCTTCCTGGTCAAGCCTGTGTCCCCGCGGGCTCTAGCGACTGCGCTGCTTGAAGCGAAACGCCGTGAGGAAGCCGCGACTTGATGATCGCGGCGTTGAGCTCGCCGCCGTAGACGAAGATCGCCGCGATGAAATACAGGAACACCAGCGCGATGATCACCGAGGCGAGCCCCGCATACATCGTCACGTAATTGTTGGCGAAGCGCGCCAGATATTGGCCGAACACGACGCCCGAGATCAGCGACGCCCCAATGGTGAAGACGATGCCGGGCAGGATTTGGAAGAAGCTCCTCCGGCCCGCCGGCAGCCAGGCGTGCAGGATCAGCAGCGCCACGATCAGCGCGCCCACGGTGATGCCGTAGCGCAGCCAAGTGAGGATGCTCTCGTTGGATTCGACGAACAGCGGGATATGGCGCCGCGCCGCCTCGATGAACAGCGGCCCGAGCACGATCAGGAACGCCATGGCGAGCGCGGTGATGGCCGCGACCAGCGTGTAGCCGATCGATTCCAGCCGCAGCCAGTACCAGCGCCGCATCTCCACCACCGCATAGGCGCGGTTCAGCGCGACCCGGAGCGCCTCGACGCCATTGGAGGCGAAGTACACCGACAGCGCCGCGCCGATGGTCAGCACGCCGGTGCGGGTCGTGGTCAGCACGTCGTGGACTTCCCCCGAGATCGAATCGGCGACCTGCTTGGGCCAGACCTGAAGCATTAGGCTCGCGGCCTGATCGGCAAGTTCCTTGGAGCCGAAGAAGCCGGCGAGCGAGGTCAGCACGATCAGGAACGGGAACAGCGCCATCAGCGTCGACAGCGCGATATGGCTCGCGATCGCCCAGCCGTCATCGGCCAGGAACGTGTAGAAGGCGTCCTCCACGACGTTGTAGATGGTGCGGATTGCCTTCACGGTGTGCCCTGTACTGCTCCCTCGTCCCGCTTGCGGGGAGAGGCGAAGACGCCCAGTGACGGACGCAAATCGGAAATCGTGCCGCTAGCTTCTGACATTCTCGGCCTGAAAGCCAGATCGGGAACGCCATGGCGGACCGGCGCACACGGTGTTATCTACCCCGGATGGCATCTCTCCTGAGTACTTTCCTCCTGCCAGTGGCAGCCGGCGCCGTGGCGGTGGTGCTGCTGCTCGGCCTTGTCAACATGATGCGCGGCGGCTCGCCGAATACTTCGCAGAAGTTGATGCGCTGGCGCGTGCTGCTTCAGTTCGTGGCGATCGTGATCGCGATGCTCGCGGTCTGGGCGATGGGACGCTGAACATGGTCACGTTGAACCGCATCTATACGAAGACCGGTGACGACGGCACGACAGCGCTCGGCTCCGGCGAGCGCTGTCCGAAATACGATCTGCGCATCGAGGCCTATGGCACCGTCGACGAGACCAATGCCGCGATCGGCGTGGTCAGGCTCCACACCCGCGATATGCCCGAGTTCGATGGGATGCTCGGCCGCATCCAGAACGATCTGTTCGATCTCGGCGCAGACCTTGCCGTGCCCGAGCGTGAGGGTAAGGCGGAACGGCTGCGGGTGGTGGCAAGCCAGGTCGAGCGGCTCGAGCGCGACATCGACGCGCTCAACGACAAGCTGGCGCCGCTCACCTCCTTCGTGTTGCCGGGTGGCACGCCGGCCGCCGCCTACCTCCATGTTGCCCGCACGATTTGCCGCAGGGCGGAACGCGTGATGGTGGAGCTGGCAGCCCGGCCCGGCGAGCCCGTGGGCGCCGCTGGCATCCAGTATATGAACCGCCTGTCGGACTTCCTGTTCGTCGCCAGCCGTGCCGCCAACCACAACGGCGCGGGCGACGTGCTCTGGGTTCCGGGCCAGAACCGCTGACCCGGATTCCTGCCCATTGAGCGACGCGTTTGTAAGGTCTAAAATTTGGCCTTGTCGCGCGTTGACCGGGCCGGATCAGGCCTTTAGGTTCCGCGCCAGTTGATAACCCCCCTCCCAAATTGAGTGAAAGAGGATCGATGAAGGTCTTGGTGCCGGTAAAGCGGGTGGTCGATTACAACGTCAAGGTCCGCGTCAAGGGCGATGGATCGGGCGTTGAACTCGCCAACGTCAAAATGTCGATGAACCCGTTCGACGAAATCGCGGTCGAGGAAGCGTTGCGCCTGAAGGAAGGCGGCAAGGCTACCGAAGTCGTGGTCGTCTCCATTGGCCCTGCGCAGGCGTCGGAGACGATCCGCACCGGTCTTGCCATGGGCGCCGACCGCGGCATCCTGGTGAAGGTTGATGGTACCGTCGAGCCGCTCGCCGTCGCCAAGATCCTGAAGAAGGTCGCGGACGAAGAGCAGCCCGGCCTGATCATTCTCGGCAAGCAGGCGATCGACGACGACAGCAACCAGACCGGCCAGATGCTGGCCGCGCTGCTCGGCTGGTCGCAGGCGACGTTCGCCTCGAAGCTCGAGGTCGAAGGCTCCGACTTCAAGGTCACCCGCGAAGTCGACGGCGGCCTCCAGACCGTGAAGCTGAAGGGACCGGCGATCGTCACCACCGACCTGCGTCTCAACGAGCCGCGCTATGCCTCGCTGCCCAACATCATGAAGGCCAAGAAGAAGCCGATCGCGGAGAAGGCCGTCGCCGATTACGGCGTCGATGTCGCCGCGCGTCTCGAGGTTCTCAAGACCACGGAGCCGGCGGGCCGCAAGGCGGGCGTCAAGGTCAAGGACGTCGCCGAGCTGGTATCGAAACTCAAGAACGAAGCCGGGGTGCTCTGATGACGACGCTTCTGATTGCCGAACACGACAATGCGTCGCTGAAGGATGCGACCAACAAGGCCCTGACCGCGGCTGCCGCGCTCGGCGCGGATGTCGACGTGCTGGTGGCTGGCCAGAACGCCAAGGCTGCGGCGGATGCCGCCGCCAAGCTCGCGGGCGTCAAGAAGGTGCTGCTTGCCGAAGGCGAGACTTACGCGCACGATCTCGCCGAGCCGCTCGCCGCGCTGATCGTCTCGCTGGCCTCCGGCTATGACGCGATCGTCGCGCCCGCGACCTCGCGCTTCAAGAACGTGATGCCGCGTGTCGCCGCTCTGCTCGACGTCATGCAGGTCTCGGAGATCACCAAGGTGGTCGCCCCCGACACCTATGAGCGTCCGATCTATGCCGGCAACGCCATCCAGACGGTGAAGTCGAAGGACGCCAAGAAGGTCATCACGGTGCGTACCTCGACCTTCGCGGCGGCGGGTGAGGGCGGCAGCGCCGCTGTCGAGAACGTGGCGGCGGCCGCCGATCCGGGCCTGTCGTCCTTCGTCGGCGAGGAGGTCGCCAAGAGCGACCGTCCCGAGCTGACCTCGGCCAAGATCATCGTCTCCGGTGGCCGCGCCATGCAGAGTCGCGAGAACTTCGCCAAGTACATCGAGCCGCTCGCCGACAAGCTGGGCGCCGGCGTCGGTGCCTCGCGCGCGGCGGTGGATGCGGGCTATGCGCCGAACGACTGGCAGGTCGGCCAGACCGGCAAGGTGGTGGCCCCCGAGCTCTATGTCGCGGTGGGCATTTCCGGCGCGATCCAGCATCTGGCCGGCATGAAGGATTCCAAGGTGATCGTCGCGATCAACAAGGACGAGGACGCGCCGATCTTCCAGGTCGCCGATTACGGCCTGGTCGCCGACCTCTACCAGGCGGTTCCGGAGCTGACGGCCGAACTCGCCAAGCTCGGCAAGTAAACGCGCCAAAAACGCCGGCCGGAGGTATAAACCCCGGCCGGTGTTTCTTTTTTGAGGCGTTTTCTTTGGCGTGGGGCACGCCGGGGGAGCGATCCAATCTAGGTTTCGAGCCAAGGTTCTGATCTAATCGGGCTTCTGATTAGATCAGAGCTCCCGGCTTGGGGGAAAAGGCAGGCGCGCCGTGCGCGCCGTTCCGGTGGATGACATTATGGCGGCAGTGATCAAGAAGGTCGGCGTGATCGGCGCGGGTCAGATGGGCAATGGCATCGCGCATGTCGCGGCGCTGGCCGGCTTCGACGTGGTCCTCAACGACGTCTCGGCCGACCGCCTGAAATCAGGCATGGCCACCATCAACGGCAATCTGGCGCGCCAAGTCTCCAAGAAGGCCGTCAGCGAGGACGACAAGACCAAGGCGATGGCGCGCATCAAGCTCGCCGAGAAGATCGACGACCTCGCCGATTGCGACCTCGTGATCGAGACCGCGGTCGAGAAGGAAGAGGTCAAGCGCAAGATCTTCCACGAACTCTGCGCGGTGCTGAAGCCGGAGGCGATCGTCGCCTCCGATACCTCCTCGATCTCGATCACGCGGCTTGCCGCCGCCACCGACCGGCCCGAGCGCTTCATCGGCATTCACTTCATGAATCCGGTACCGTTGATGGAGCTGGTCGAGCTGATCCGCGGCATCGCCACGGACGATGCGACCTTCGAGGCGTCCAAGGAATTCGTCGGCAAGCTCGGCAAGCAGGTCGCGGTCTCCGAGGATTTCCCGGCCTTCATCGTCAATCGCATTTTGCTGCCGATGATCAACGAGGCGATCTACACGCTGTACGAAGGCGTCGGCAATGTCGAGGCGATCGATGCGGCGATGAAGCTCGGCGCGCACCATCCGATGGGCCCGCTCGAGCTTGCCGATTTCATCGGCCTCGATACCTGCCTGTCGATCATGCAGGTGCTGCACGAGGGCCTCGCCGACTCGAAATATCGACCGTGCCCGCTGCTGGTGAAATACGTCGAGGCCGGCTGGCTCGGCCGCAAGACCCAGCGCGGCTTCTACGACTACCGCGGCGCCAAGCCGGTTCCGACAAGGTAAGGCGACGGTGCCGTAGGGTGGGCAAAGGCGCAAAGCGCCGTGCCCACCATCTCTCCGATTGCTCAGTGAAATTGGTGGGCACGCTGCGCTCTGCCCATCCTACGGCTCCGTGACAATTCATGTCGCGTTAACCCATCCGCCCTAGGTTACGACCGGAAATAGGGTTTGCGTAATGGACATGATGGCGATGGTCAGCACCATGCTGGCCGCTCAGCAAGGCGCGCTGCAGTCGAATATTGCGGCGACGCTGACGAAGCAGAACATGGACATGGAGAAATCCACCGTCCTGACGCTGATGGGCGCCGGTCAGCCCTCGCTCGCCAATGTCGGCCCCGGCGTGGGCGGCAACCTCAACGTCACCGCCTGAAACCCTTTAAAGCGACGCGGCGGCCTTGCCGGTCGCAGCCCGGATCAGCTTGAGCGCGTCGTCGCTCGCCCATTCCGCCGGCCCCGCGATCGTCGCGATCTCGCAACCCTGCGGGTCGACCAGCACCGAGGTCGGCATGCCCAGAGCCCGGCCTATTGCCTTAAGGTCCTGGAAAACCTTGGCTTTCTGATCATTGAAATAGCCGAGCCTGGTCAGATTGGCCTCTTTCAGGAAGGTCTTGGGCTTCTCGGGGTCGCGGGTGTCGATGTTGATCGCCACCACCTCGAAATTCGGACCCGACAGCTTGCCCTGGAGCTCGTCCAGCGCCGGCATCTCCTTGCGGCAGGGCACGCACCAGGTGGCCCACAGGTTGACCAGCAGCGTCTTGCCGCGGAAATCGGACAGTTTCTTCGGCTTGCCGTCGGCGTCCTCGAAGGCGAGGTCGGGCAGTTTCAGGGGCGCAGTGGCCATGGTCAGCGCCGCCAGCTCGCCATGGGCGAGCGGAGCGATTTTTTGCGCGGTTGCGATCGCCGGCTTGCAGGTTGGATCGCCTGAGGGTGCCCGGCTCAGGCCCAGCCCGTACAGCGCGGCGAAGCCGGCCAGTCCTCCAATCGCCACGGTGGCGATGACGAGGGGGATCCGGCGCGTGGCGGAGGGCTTCTTGTCGAGCATATCGTTTGTCATCCGGTCGCAGATATGGCTATCAGGGGCCTCTTAATACGGCTGGCAGCTGTCAGCAAACATGCGGCAAGCAAGACGTGAGCAGGGGATCATGAGCAACAAGATGTGGGGCGGCCGGTTCTCGGAACGTCCCGATGAGATCATGGAAGAGATCAACGTCTCCATCGACGTCGATCGTCACCTCTTTGCCCAGGACATTGCCGCGTCCAAGGCCCACGCCGCGATGCTTGCCAGCCAGGGCATCATCACGGCCTCTGATGCGAAAAATATCGGCAAGGGTCTAGACACGATCTTGTCAGAAATCGGCAAGGGCGGTTTTACCTTCAAGCGGGCGCTCGAAGACATCCATATGAACGTCGAGAGCCGCCTGTCCGAGCTGATCGGCCCGGCCGCCGGCCGCCTGCACACCGCGCGCTCGCGCAACGACCAGGTCGCGACCGATTTCCGTCTCTATGTCCGCGATGTCCTCGATGAGACCGATGCCGCGCTCGCCGCGTTCCAGGCGTCGTTGGTCAATCGCGCTCTCGAACATGCCGCGACCGTGATGCCCGGCTTCACGCATCTGCAGACCGCGCAGCCCGTCACCTTCGGTCATCATCTGCTCGCTTATGTCGAGATGGCCGCACGCGATCGCGGCCGTTTCCAGGACGCACGCAAGCGGCTCAATGAATCTCCGCTCGGTGCTGCCGCGCTGGCCGGGACCTCGTTCCCGATCGACCGCCACGCCACCGCGAAGGCGCTTGGCTTCGACCGTCCGATGGCGAACTCGCTCGATGCGGTCTCCGATCGCGACTTCGTGCTGGAGACCTTGTCGGCGGCCTCGATCTGCGCCGTGCACATGTCGCGCTTTGCCGAGGAGATCGTGATCTGGACGTCGCCGCTGGTCGGCCTGATCCGCCTCAGCGACAAGTTCACGACCGGCTCCTCGATCATGCCGCAGAAGCGCAACCCTGATGCCGCCGAGCTGGTGCGCGCCAAGACCGGGCGCGTCATCGGTGCGCTCAACGGTCTCCTGATCGTGATGAAGGGCCTGCCGCTCGCCTATCAAAAGGACATGCAGGAGGACAAGCAGGGCGCGATGGAGGGCTTTGCCGCGCTGTCGCTGGCGATCCGCGCCATGACCGGGATGGTTCGCGATCTCGTGCCCGACGAGGCCAGGATGAAGGCCGCGGCGGGCGAGGGCTACGCCACTGCGACCGATCTCGCCGACTGGCTGGTTCGGACGCTGAAGATGCCGTTCCGCGACGCCCACCACGTCACCGGCCGCATCGTTGCCAAGGCCGCCGGGGACGGCGTCGCGCTGCACGAGCTGCCGCTCAAGGAGATGCAGGCGATCGAGCCCCGGATCACCAAGGACGTGCTCGGCGTGCTCTCGGTCGAATCGTCGGTGAAGAGCCGGACCAGTTTCGGCGGCACCGCGCCCAAGAACGTGGCGTCGCAGGCGAAGGCCTGGGCGAAGCGGCTGGAAAAAGAGCGAAAATTGGGCTGAGGGTAAAATTTCGCTTATGTTTCATGGTCATCCGGCTCTCGCCAGAGCGCGCCAACCTCTGTATGGTGCGCCCCGCGTAGTGGGGATTTCGTCGTGACGTCAAAGTTTCGCCCGGCCGGCTCGGGGTGGGCCATCATTGTCTTGAGCCTGACGGCGCTCGCGCTTGCCGGCTGCGGCCGCAAGGGCCCGCTGGATCTGCCGCCGACCGCCTCCAACGCGCCCACGGTCAACGGTGCCGCGCCGACCGACACCGAGATGGAAGCCCAGAGAACGCCGAGCGTGTTCAATCCCACCTATGGTGCGGACGCCGCGCCCGCGGCGACCAAGGGCAAGAAGAAACCGTTTATTCTCGACCCGCTCCTGGACGAAAGACCCAGCCGGTAGGCTGGGGCAACTGAGCCAACGCCATGAACCATTTCGATTATCGCAACGGCGTGCTGCACGCCGAGGCGGTGAACCTGTCCGAGCTGGCCGCGACCGTCGGCACGCCGTTCTATTGCTATTCGACCGCGACGCTCGAGCGGCACTACCGCGTCTTTGCCGACGCCTTCGCCGGCGAGAAGGTGCTGGTCTGCTACGCCATGAAGGCGAACTCCAACCAGTCGGTGCTTCGCACGCTGGCCAAGCTCGGCGCCGGCGCCGACGTCGTCTCCGGTGGTGAGTTGAAGCGCGCGCTGGCCGCCGGCATTCCCGCCAGCAAGATCCTGTTCTCCGGCGTCGGCAAGACGGAAGACGAGCTGCGCGCCGCACTGGCCGCCGACATCCTCTGCCTCAACGTCGAATCCGAGCCTGAACTAGAACTGCTCTCGCGCCTCGCGACCGAGATGGGCAAAACCGCGCGCATCTCCGTGCGCGTGAATCCTGACGTTGACGCCGGCACGCATGCCAAGATCTCGACCGGCAAGTCCGAGAACAAGTTCGGCATTCCGATCGCCTATGCCCGCGAGGTCTATGCCCGCGCCGCAAAACTTCCGGGCATCGAGGTGACGGGCACCGACGTCCATATCGGCAGCCAGATCACCGATCTCTCCAAGATGGAGACCGCGTTCCGCATCCTCTCCGAATTCGTGCAGACGCTGCGCTCCGACGGCCACAACATCTCGCACGTCGATTTCGGCGGCGGCCTCGGCATTCCCTATTACATGGACCGCGAGGCGCCGCCGGCGCCCGACGCCTATGCCGCCATGGTCAAGCGCGTCAGCCACAATCTCGGCTGCACGCTGATGTTCGAGCCGGGCCGCATGATCGTCGGCAATGCCGGCATCCTGGTCGCCAAGGTGATCTATGTGAAGCACGGTGACGGCAAGAATTTCGTCATCATCGACGCCGCCATGAACGATTTGATCCGCCCGACGCTGTACGAGGCCCATCACGACATCTTGCCGGTGACGCAGCCGGCGCAGGGCGCGGCCACGATCATGGCGGACGTCGTCGGCCCGGTCTGCGAGACCGGCGACTATCTCGCGCTCGACCGCACGCTGCCGACGCCGAAGCCCGGCGACCTCATCGCCATCATGACCGCAGGCGCCTATGGCGCCGTGCAGGCCGGCACCTACAACACGCGGCCGCTGGTGCCCGAGGTGCTGGTGAAGGGCGATCAATACGCCGTGGTGCGCCCGCGCATCGAGGTCGAGCAGCTGATCGCGATGGACACGCCGGCGCCGTGGCTGTGAGGCGGTGAGGGGCGGCATGAGCGCGCCTCACACTCAATGTCGTCCCTGCGAACGCAGGGACCCATAACCCCAGGGCGGAGTTGTCGCGCGAAGCTGATAACTCCGAGTCTTCTCCAAACGTCTTCCTGTGGTTATGGGTCCCGGATCTGCGCTTCGCTTGTCCGGGACGACAGTGGAGATTGGGCGCTACTTCCCCGCCAATCCGCCCTTCGCTCCCCCGACCACGACCCCCGCCTTCTTCTCGATTGGCTTGATCGCGGCGGTGAAATCGGAATCGGCGCCTTCCGCGCTGATCACGGTCTCCCACAGGCGTCCCACCGCGTCCGCGACCTCCATCGACAGGCCGAGCTGCTTCATCTCCTCCAGCGCCAGCCGCACGTCCTTCACCATCAACCCGGTGGCGAAGCCGAAGTCGAAGCTGCGCGGCAGCACCGCGCGCGGAAACTTGTCGCGGCTCGCGGTGTTCATGCCGGAGCCGGCATTGATGACGTCGATCATCACGGCGGGATCGAGCCCGGCTTTCACGCCCATCACCACGGCTTCCGAGGTCGCCACCATCGCGGTTGCCGACAGGAAGTTGTTGGCGAGCTTCATGGTCTGCGCCGCACCGGGCTTCTCGCCGATGAAGAACACCTTTCCGATCACGTCGAGCGCGGGCTTGAGCAACTCGAATTCCGCCTTCGGCCCGGACACCATCACCGCCAGCGTGCCCTTCTCGGCGCCGCCGACGCCGCCGGAGACCGGGCAGTCGATCTGCACGATGTCGCGTTTTGCCAGGAGGCCGTGGATTTTCGTCGCCATCGTCGAGCCGACGGTCGACAGGTCGATGAAGCGTTTTGCGCGGCTTCCCTCGATCACGCCGTTCGCCCCCGTCGCGACCTCCAGCGAGGCCTGCAGCGAGGGCAGGCTCGCCATGACCGTCTCGACCTGATCGGCGACGTCCCTGGGCGATGTCGCAGCGGTGGCGCCGCGCGCCACGAGCTTGTCGACGACCTCCTTGCGCGTGTCGAACACGACGAGCTTGTGCCCCGCCTCGATCAGCCGCCGCGCCATCGGGAAACCCATGTTTCCGAGGCCGATGAATCCGATGTGCATGGTATTATTTCCTTTCCCGTCGTCATTGCGAGGAGCGAAGCGACGAAGCAATCCAGACTATTTCCGCGGAGGGAGTTCTGGATTGCTTCGCTTCGCTCGCAATGACGGAGCAATGCTGTGAGTGTTGTTTTGTTGCGCTTATGCTTTCCCGTCGATCTCCGCGAACACCTCGCGCGCGATGCGAAAGCTGTCGACCGCAGCGGGCATGCCGCCATAGATCGCGACCTGCATCAGGATCTCGCGAATCTCGTCCCGGGAGACGCCGTTGGTGAGTGCGCCCTTGAGATGCGCGCGAAACTCGTGCTGGCGGTTGAGGATCGCGATCATGGCAATGTTGAGCATGCTGCGGGTCTTGCGCGGCAGCTCCTCGCGGCCCCACACCGTGCCCCAGCAATATTCGTTGAGCATCTCCTGGAACGGACGGTTGAAATCGTCGACGTTCTTCAGGGCGTTGTTGACATAGGCCTCGCCCAGCACCGCTTTGCGGACTTCCAGGCCCTTGTCGTGCATCTTCTTGTCCATGGCGTTTCCTCTATTTCCCTTGCGTTTCCCTTGGGAATGGCGCGCGGAAATTACGGGGTTGCACCCGGCCAGTCACGTCCTCGTGTTATGCGGGAAAAGGGGTGTCTCCCGTACGGGAACGGATGCCTCAGTGCTGCCGTTGTGGTAGGCTTCTCTACCGGGCAACCTGGAGAGTTGATTGAACGGCGTCACCCCCGACCCGTCAGACCCGATCCGCGATGGCGACGCTCTGTCGCGGCTGAAGCTGGCGCAGGCCCTCGATCGGGCCATTTATGCCATCGCGTGGGAACGTGCCTGGCCGCATCTGGCGCGGGTGCTGACTGTCGTCGGCCTGTTCCTGGTGGTGTCGTGGGCCGGGCTCTGGCTGGCGCTGCCGTCCGTAGTCCGTGCCATCGGTCTCGTGATTTTTGCCGGCGTCGCAATCGCGGCGCTGATCCCGTTGATCCGTTTCCGCTGGCCCACCCGCGACGAGGGCCTGAGCCGGCTCGACCGTGGCTCCGGTATCCGTCACCGCCCGGCGACGACGCTGACGGACACGCTGAGCTCAAAGGACCCGGTTGCGCTGGCGCTGTGGCAGGCGCAGCGCGAGCGCACGCTGGCTTCGCTCAAGCGCATCCGTGCCGGCCTGCCGCGTCCGCGCCTTCCTCTGCATGATCCCTGGGCGCTGCGCGCGCTGGTCATGGTGATGCTGGTGGCGACCTTCTTCGCTGCCGGCAACGAGCGCGCGATGCGGCTGGGGGCCGCGTTCGACTGGAACGGTGTGCTGGCGCCCACCAACGTCCGTGTCGATGCCTGGATCACCCCGCCGCTTTACACCGGCAAGCCGCCGGTCATCCTGTCGGCCGCCAACAAGGAGGCCGCGGCGCTACCCGCCAGCGGCCCGCTCGCAGTTCCGGCCGGCTCGACCCTGATCGTGCGCTCCTCCGGTGGCAGCCTCGATGTCGCCATCTCCGGCGGTCTCAAGGAGGTCGCGCCCACCGAGGCCGCGCCGAAGGGCACCAGCGAGAAGCATTTCACCATCGCGGGCGACGGCAGCGCGCATGTCCGCGCGCCCGCGGGCCAGCCGCAATGGGCGTTCACGGCGACGCCGGACCGGGCGCCGACGATCGCGCTCGCCAAGGATCCCGAGCGTCAGGCCTACGGCGCGTTGCAGCTCTCCTACAAGATCGAGGACGATTACGGCGTGACCGGCGCCGCCGCGCAATTCGTTCCGCGCGCAACCGAGGACAAGGACGGAACCAGGGATGCGGACGGCAAGGCCGCGCGGCCGCTGTTCCAGCCGCCGCAATTCGCGCTGACGCTGCCCAATGCGCGGACCCGCAACGGCGTCGGCCAGACGGTGAAGGACCTCAGCGAGGATCCCTATTCCGGCGCGGACGTCACGCTCACGCTCACCGCCAAGGACGAGGCCGGCAACGAAGCGAAGAGCGAGCCCTTCAACATGCGCCTGCCGGGCCGGCTGTTCACCAAGCCACTCGCCCGTGCGCTGATCGAGCAGCGCCGCATCCTTGCGCTCGACGCCAACAAGAATTCCGACGTCTATGCTGCGCTCGACGCGCTGATGATCGCGCCCGAGATGTTCACGCCGGAGGCCGGGCAGTATCTCGGCCTGCACAGTGTCGCGCGCCAGCTCGAGGCGGCGCGCACCGACGACTCCCTGCGTGAGGTCGTGGCCAGCCTGTGGGCGCTCGCGGTGACGATCGAGGACGGCAATATCAGCGATGTCGCCAAGGCGTTGCGCGCGGCGCAGGACGCGCTCAAGCAGGCGCTCCAGCGCGGCGCCAGCGACGAAGAGCTCAAGAAGCTCATGGACAATCTGCGGACCGCGCTGGACAATTACATGCGCCAGTACGCGCAGCAGATGCGCAGCAATCCGCTGGCGCGGCCGGCCATCGGCCTCGACGACCAGATGAAGCGCATCGAGCGGCTGATCCAGCGCGGCAACCGCGAAGCGGCCGCGCGCGAGCTGGATCGCCTGGCGCGCGCACTGGAAAACCCTCCGGGGCCGCCCAGCGCCGAGCAGAAAGAGATGGACGAGATTGCGCGCGAGCTGAACGATCTGCTCCGCGAGCAGAACGCGCTTCGGGACGAGACCGACAGGCAGAGCAAGGACTCCAAACGCGGTCAACGCGGCACCAAGCCCCTGCCACCCAAGGTCGCGGAGATCCTGCGCAAGTCGAGAGAGCTGCGGCAGAAGACGCGCGGCGCGACCAGCGATCAGCTGGAGGACCTGGCAAGGCAGCAGGACGCCTTGCGCGAAGAGCTCAAGACCTGGCGTGAATCCCAGGGAGCGAGATAGCTCATGACATATAACTCAGTTTGGCAAAATGGGACGGCTGCGCGCGGAAGGCTCGCCACGGCTTGCCTCGTGCTGGTGCTCTCCTGTTCCACGGCTTCGATTTGCCTCGCCCAGTCGTCGCGCGCCGACCAGAAGAGTCTGGATGCATTGCTCGACAGCGCCGAGCGGTCGATGAAGCAATCGGCCGACAGCCTGAAGGACAAGAACTCCGACGAGAGCATCGGCCAGCAGTCCAGGGCCATCCGGGACATGGAGAAATATCTCTATCCCGATCCGAACGATCCCTCGGCCTCGCGCGAAGGGTCGCAGGATACGCAAGGCCGGCAGGAGCAGTTGAAGAAGCGGCTGGAGGCTCTCAAGAAGAAGCTCGCCGAGATGGGGCTGCAGCAGGATGGCCAGAAGGGCCAGCGCGGACAGAAGCAGCAGGGGCAGCAGGGCCAACAAGGCCAGCAGGGTCAAGGTCAGGACGGCGATCAGGATGGCGACGACGGCTTCGACGCCGCCGAGAACGCGATGGGCGATGCCGGCAATCAGATCGGCGAGGGTGATGCCGACGGTGCGACGGCGTCGCAGGGCAAGGCCATCGATGCCCTGCGCAAGGGCATGCAGGATCTCGCTGATGCGCTTGGCGGGCAGCAGAACGGCGAAGGCCAGGATCCGGGCGACGGCGACGGCCCCGGTCAGGCTGTCGGCCGCCAGCAGAGCGGCGGCGAACGCACCGACCCGTTGGGCCGGCCGCTGCGTGGCAAGGAATACAGCGACGACTACACGGTCAAGATTCCCGGCGAGATCGACGCCCAGCGCGCGCGACGCATTCTCGAAGAGCTCCGCCGCCGCCTCAGCGATCCCGCCCGTCCGCAGCTCGAGCTCGATTACCTCGAGCGGCTGCTGAAGGATTTCTGAGGACCACGCTCGGTGTCATCGCCCGACTTGATCGGGCGATCCAGTATTCCAGAGACGGCAGTGATCGGACCGCGAGGCTGCGGCGTACTGGATGCCCCGGTCAAGCCGGGGCATGACGGCGGAATGTGTGGCTCGCGCCGCTACCCCTTCTTCGCCGCCAACGCGTCCGCCACCGCGGTGCGGATGTCGGCGACCGAGAACGGCTTGGTCACGACGTCATGAACCAGCGCATTCAAATTCGAGGCGCGCTCGCGCTGGTCGGCAAATCCGGTCATCAGCAAAATGGTCAGGTTGGGGAAATCGCGCGCGGCGGAGAGCGCCAGCGCGATTCCGTCCATCACCGGCATCTGGATGTCGGTGAGCAGGAGATCGAAAGCGCCGTCCTCGCGGGTCAGGATCTCCAGCGCCTCGGCGCCGTCCTGCGCGGTGACGATCTCGTGGCCGTCCATGGCGATGGCGCGCGCCACCAGCTGGCGCATCGAATCCTCGTCGTCGGCGATCAGGATTTTGGACATGAGACCAACCTTGGGACCAACCTCGCGACCGACCTTCCTTGCGGGACCGATTACACGCTGCCGCCGGCAATGTCGCGCCGGTTGAAGAAGCGAACGTCGATATTGCGGCCTTCCGGCGGCGGCGAGGCGAGGCGCGAGCGGAAGAACGCGCGCTCACCCGGCTGCAGCACGGTCTGCTCCAGCACGGTGTTCCAGGCGTAGATCTCCGCGCCTTGCGCGTCGCGCACCGCAAAGCGCAGCCGCGGGATATCGAGCGGCTTCTTGCTTTGGCCCACGATCACGCCCTCGATCACCAGCACCTGCTTACCGTCCACGGTCTCGCTGGAGAGCTTGACGTCCTTGAACGCCAGCCCGCGCAAATTAACTTCGAGGCCGACCATCTTGTAGAACGCTGCCGTCTGCGGCAGCAGCCGGACCATGTCGCCGCGCCAGATCACCAGCGCCAGCACCAGTGCGCCCATGGCGGCGCAAGCGGTCGGCAGGCCGAAATGGGATTTTCGCGGCGCCACGGTGGGGGCCTGACGCCTCACCCGTGCCCCGCGGCGGCTGAACAGGCTGCGGAACCAGGACTGGTGCTGCGCGCCGATGACTTCATCCTCGGCGGCGCGGGCCGCCGCTGACCATTCGTCCTCGGTCTGACTGGCGTCCTCGGCCGGCCAGTCGCTGGCGATCGAGGGGCTGTCGACGACGGGCGTATCGGCGGCGCCGTCGTCATTGGCGTAGGAGTTCCACTGCTCGGCGAGGTCGGATTGATCGTCGGCCTGGCTGGCGGCGGCCATGGCCCGGACGGACGCCTCCTCGCTGGCATCCTCGGCATAGGCGACCCAGGTCTCCTTGCAGCGGGAGCAGCGCACCGTCCGCCCATTCGCCCCCAGGCTGGCAAGCTTGATGGCGTAGGATGTCGTACAATGGGGGCAGACGATATGCATGGACACGAGCCTTGATGCACGGACTGGTCTTGACGGTGCCCCGGTCGCGGAGAGCCGGGCACCCCAAATGCTACAGCGCGACCGTTAACGAACCGGAAACCATAACGGCCGCAAAACCCGTTGATCGCGTGTGGCGGAGCGCAGCAGTCCCGCCCGCGCCCCCTCTCGAACGGAGCTGAGCTTGGTTCGGTTCGAAAATGTCGGATTGCGTTACGGTCTGGGGCCGGAGATCCTGCGCGACCTCAGCTTCCAAATTCCGGCGCATTCCTTCCAGTTCCTCACCGGCCCGTCCGGCGCCGGCAAGACCTCGCTGCTGCGCCTGTTGTTCCTGTCGCACCGGCCGACGCGCGGCCTCGTCAATCTGTTCGGCCACGACATCTCGCAGCTCGGCAAGGACGAGATCGCGGATTTGCGCAAGCGCATCGGCATCGTGCTCCAGGACTTCCGCCTGCTCGATCACATGACGACCTATGAGAACGTCGCGCTGCCGTTCCGCGTCATGGGGCGCAGCGAGTCGAGCTACCGCAAGGAGGTGATCGACCTGTTGCGCTGGGTCGGCCTTGGCGACCGCATGGACGCGCTGCCGCCGATCCTGTCCGGCGGCGAAAAGCAGCGCGCGGCGATCGCGCGCGCCGTGATCTCGCGGCCGCAGCTCCTGCTCGCCGACGAGCCGACCGGCAGCGTCGATCCGACGCTCGGCCGCCGGCTGTTGCGGCTGTTCATCGAGCTCAACAAATCAGGCACCGCCGTCATCATCGCCACCCACGATATCGGCCTGATGGACCAGTACGAGGCGCGGCGCTTCGTGCTGCACCAGGGGCGGTTGCACGTCTATGAGTAGGACCGACGAGCGCGGAGTGCTGGTCGACCTCGGACAGGAGCGTCCGCAGCTTCCGCCGAAGGCGCGCAACATGTCGCCGATCGTGCCGCGCGCATCGATCCACGGCCGCGCGCTGGTCGCCGTCGTCGCCATCATGACCTTCCTCGCCTCGATGACCACGGGCACGGTGCTGCTCGTCAGCGCCTCCGCCGCGGAATGGCAGTCGGACGTTGCGAGCGAAATCACCATCCAGGTCCGCCCGCAGGCCGGCCGCGATCTCGACCGCGACACCGCGGCGGTGACCGAGGCCATGCGCGCGCAGGCCGGCATCGTCGAGGTCAAGCCGTTCACCAAGGATGAAAGCGGCAAGCTGCTCGAGCCCTGGCTCGGCACCGGCCTGTCGATGGACGATCTGCCGGTCCCGCGCATGATCATCGCGCGCGTGCAGCCCGGCACGCAGCTCGATCTCGGCGCCTTGCGCGCGCGCGTGACCCAGGCCGCCCCAAGCGCCAGCGTCGACGATCACCGCGCCTGGATCGAGCGGATGCGCTCGATGACCAACGCCACCGTGCTCGCCGGCATCGGCATCCTCGCACTCGTCATCATCGCGACCATCATCTCGGTGTCGTTCGCGACCCGCGGCGCCATGGCGGCGAACCGCCCGATCGTCGAGGTCCTGCATTTCGTCGGTGCCGGCGACCGCTACATCGCCAACCGCTTTCTGCGTCACTTCCTCAGGCTGGGCCTGGAGGGCGGCGTGATCGGCGGCGGTGCCGCCATGCTGGTGTTCGGCTTCTCCGAGTCGATCGCCGGCTGGTTTTCCGGCACCCCCGTCGGCGACCAGTTCGCAGCTTTGCTCGGCACCTTCTCGCTGCGGCCGTCGGGCTACATCGTGCTCGCGGTGCAGGCGGTGCTGATCGGCGCCATCACCGCGGCTGCCTCGCGCCAGACGCTGTTCGCGACGCTGAATGATGTGGATTGAGCCTGTTGTCTTTCCTTCTCCCACAAGGGGAGAGGGTGAATAAACCGGACTCCACTTCGCCTCAAAACGTCCTAAAATCATCCGGGGAAGGGATCACCGACATCATATGACCTCGCCGACCGACGATCGATCGCCGAAATTACCGCGCGGCTGGCTGCGCGCGGCCGTGGTGTCGACGGTCGCGCTCGCCTTCGTCGGCGCGGCGGCGGGCTTCATCGCGTTCCTGTCGCAATTGCGCGGCGCCGAGCTCGCGCCCGACCGCAAGGCGGACGGCATCGTGGTCCTGACCGGCGGCTCCTCGCGGGTGTCGGACGCGATGGAGCTCCTGGCTGCCGGCTACGGCAAGCGGCTCCTGATCTCCGGCGTGCATCCGACCTCGACGGCGAGCGACATCTCCCGGACCCTGCCGGAGAACCAGTCCTTCATGCATTGCTGCGTCGATCTCGACCGCACCGCGGTCTCGACCCGCGGCAACGCGGCGGAAGCGCGGCGCTGGGCCGAGGGGCGCGGCTTCAGATCGCTGATCGTGGTCACCTCGAACTATCACATGCCGCGCGCGCTGGTGGAGTTCTCGCATGCGATGCCGGAGACGACGCTGATCCCGTTCGTGGTGGTCGGCGACAAATGGCGTGAGGAGCCGTGGTGGACCTCGGCCTCCACCTTGCGGCTGCTCCTGTCCGAATACGTCAAGTACATCGCCGCCGAGCTGAGAGTGCGGTTGGAGGATTTCGGGATTGACCTTTCGCCCGAGATGTCGGAGCAGCCTGCAGGCCCGATGCCGAAGCGGCCCGCCACGGCACAGGCCAATTGATCGGCAAATTGATCGGATCGTCGATGCCTTTGATCTTCCTGCGCTCGCTCCTGTTCAACGTGCTGTTCTACGCCGTGCTGGTGGGCCTTGCGATCGTGGCGCTGCCGACCTTCGCATTGCCGCCGCGCGCCATGCTGACGGTCGCGCAATGGTGGGCGAAGGCGACGCTGTTCCTGATGCGCGTGATCTGCAACATCAAGGTCGAGTTTCGTGGGCAGGAGAAGATTCCGGCAGGGCCGCTGGTGATCGCGGCGAAGCACCAGTCGTTCTGGGAGACGTTCGTGCTGCCGGGCTTCTTCCATCGCCCGATCTTCATCCTCAAGCGTCAGCTCATGCAGATCCCGGTCTTCGGCCAGTTCCTGGTCAAGACCGGGATGATCGCGATCGATCGCAAGGCCGGCGTGAAGGCGCTGCTGGACATGACGCGGCGGGCGCGCGAGGCGGTGCGCGCAGGCGGGCAGCTGGTGATCTTTCCGGAAGGAACGCGCCGGGCGCCCGGCGCTGCGCCCGACTACAAGACCGGCTTTGCGCAGATCTATTCATCCTGCGCTGTGCCGTGCCTGCCGATCGCACTCAATTCCGGCCTGTTCTGGCCGCGCCGCACCTTCATGCGCTATCCCGGCACGCTGGTGGTGGAGTTCCTCGATCCGCTGCCAGCGGGCCTGCCGAAGGACGAATTTCTCTCACGCGTGCAAACCGCCATCGAAGACGCGACCGGCCGCCTCGTCGAAGCGGGCCGCAAAGAGCAGGAGCAGCTCATCGGCTCGTCGCCGAGCTACGCGCCGTCGGAGACCTAGCGGTTCTCTCGATCTTCTGCGGGAGCCGGCGCGTGCTGTGCATCGCCATGCAGCATCGCCGCGAGCTGATGCAGCTGGGCGTCGCGAAAACCTTCCGCCTCGATCGCTTTCACCGTTGCCGTCACGTAATCGCGGTTGGCGCCGGACTGGCCGTGGCCCTGGACGACATGGCGATGCTGGTCGGCGAGCGACAGCCGGCCGGCATATTGGACATGACCGCGGTCGACGACATAGGCGAGCGCGGAGACGCGCTGCCGTGCATCGTTCTCCAGCCACACCGAGCGCATCACCTCGCGATAGACCGAGGTGACCTGCTCGCGCGCGCGCAAATAGGCGACGACGTCGGCGCGGTCCTTCTCGGCGACGCGAAAAGCAATGCCGCGGCAGGCGCCGCCGCGGTCGAGCCCGAGCACCAGGCCCGGCTGCTCCGGCGTACCACGGTGCACGAAGGAATAGACGCAGAGCGCGCGATGCTCGCCGACCAGCCGCGCCGGGACGCGGTCCCTGAATTCGAAACCCGGCCGCCACATCAGCGAGCCATAGCCGAACACCCAGAGGTCGCCCTTGGCAGTGGTGACGGAGGGGAGGGTGATTTCGGACATTTCGGGCACGGCTACCAGAACCGTGCCCCCAAGCGAAGCGAATTCTCCACCTTTCGTCGGGGGCCGGCCTCGCTTACATTTGCCTGAATCTGGGGTCAAAGGGTCGCCGCATGTCCGATATGACCGTTGCCACAGGCCGCCGCCCCCGTTGGGGCCTTTTCATCGCCCCCATTATCCTCCTGATCCTCGCCGTCGCGTGGAGCTGCTTCTGGTTCTATGCGGCGTCGCAGGCCGAGATTGCCGCAGACGCCTGGCGGGCGCAGGAGGCCAAGTCCGGCCGCATCTACGATTGCACCAAGCGCTCGATCGCCGGCTTCCCGTTCCGCTTCGAGGTCCAGTGTTCCGGCGCCAGCGTCGCCCTGGTGTCGCAGAACGCCAGCAAGACGCCGTTCACGGCCAGGCTCGACAACATCCTGGTCGTTGCCCAGATCTACGATCCCAAGCGCGTCATCGCCGAATTCACCGCGCCTGCGACGTTGACCGACGGCGTCACGCAAAACACCTTCGTGGTGAACTGGAGCAAGGGCCGCAGCAGCGTGGTCGGCCTGCCGGCGGTGCCGGACCGCGCCTCCATCGTGTTCGACGATCCCGTCATCAACCGGCTCGACGGCAGCGTGCAGGTGCCGCTCGCGCGCGCCAAGCAGGTCGAGCTGCACGGCCGTCTCGCGGAAGGATCGACGTCCGATCATCCCGTGATCGAGACCGTGCTCCATGTCGCGCAGGGCAGCATCCAGGGCGTCCATCCACTGCTGGCCGAGCCGTTCGAGGCGGACACGCGCGCGAAGATCACCGGGCTCTCCGACATCACGCCAAAACCCTGGCCGCAGCGCTTCCGCGAGATCCAGGCCGCCGGCGGTCACATCGAGATCGTGCAGTCGCGGATCCAGCAGGGCGAGATGATTGCGGTTGCGGCCGGCACGCTCGGACTCTCGGCCAATGGCCGACTCGACGGCGAATTGCAGATGACCGTGACCGGCCTCGAGCGCGTGATCCCGGCGCTCGGCATCGAGAAGATGCTGGAAGAGGGCGTGCCGCAGGCGACGCTTGATCGTGTTGCCCCCGGCGTGAAGTCGCAGGACCTCAACAATCTGTTCGGCGCGCTCGACCGCGCCGTTCCCGGCCTCGGCAAGGTCATCAAGCAGAACGCCAATGCCGGCGTTGCCGCCGGCATCAATTCGATCGGCACCGAGAGCACGCTGGAAGGCAAGAAGGCCCGCAGCTTCCCGCTGAAATTCGTCGACGGCGCCGTGCTGCTCGGCCCGGTCAAGGTCGGCCAGATCCCGCCGCTGTATTGATACCTCCGTCATTGCGAGCGAAGCGAAGCAATCCAGACTTTCTCCTCGGAAACAGTCTGGATTGCTTCGTCGCTGCGCTCGCAATGACGAAGGTGAGAGCTACGGCTTCTTGCCGAGCTGCCCGTGCTGCCGGCCGAAATCCGCTGCTGCCGAATCCTGACCGATCTCGACGATGCCGCGGCGGATCGCGCGGGTGCGGGTGAAGTGGTCGAACAGCGCCTCGCCGTCGCCGCGGCGGATGGCGCGGGTGAGCTTTGCGAGATCCTCGGTGAAGGTGCCGAGCATCTCCAGCACGGCTTCCTTGTTGGCGAGGAAGACGTCGCGCCACATCGTCGGATCGGACGCTGCGATGCGGGTGAAATCACGGAAGCCGCCGGCAGAGAACTTGATGACCTCGGACTCCGTCACCTGCGCCAGCTCGTCGGCGGTGCCGACGATGGTGTAGGCGATCAGATGCGGCAGATGGCTGGTGATCGCGAGCACGAGATCATGATGATCCGGCGTCATGATTTCGACCTTGGCGCCCATCGCTGCCCAGAAAGCGCGCAGCCGATCCGTGGCCGCCGCATCGACGCCTTCCGGCGGCGTCAAAATGCACCAGCGGTTGATGAAGAGCTCGGCGAAACCGGAGTCGGGGCCCGAATGCTCGGTGCCCGCGACCGGATGCGCCGGCACGAAATGAATGTTCTTCGGCAGATGCGGCGCCATGTCCCTGACGATCGCGCCCTTGACCGAGCCGACGTCGGAGACGATCGCACCGGGCTTCAGGTGCGGCGCGATCTCCTGCGCCACCGGCCCGCAGGCGCCGACGGGAATGCAGAGGATGACGAGATCGGCATCCTTCACCGCTTCCGCATTGGTCGCCACGACCTGGTCGACGATGCCGAGCTCCATCACCCGCGCGCGTGTCTTCTCCGAGCGCGCGGTGGTGACGATCTCGCCGGCCAGGCCCTGAAGCTTCGCAGCGCGCGCGATCGAGCCGCCGATCAGGCCGAAGCCGATCAGCGCGACGCGCTGGAAGTGCGGATTGGCGCTCATTTGCCGGCCATGAAGTCGCGCAAGGCATCGACGACGAGGCGGTTGGCCTCCTCGGTGCCGATGGTCATGCGCAGCGAATGCGGCAGGCCGTAGTTCTTGAGTGCGCGCAACACCAGCCCGCGCCTGGTGAGATAGGCATCGGTCTCGTCGGAGGTCTTGCCCTTTTCGGGGAAGTGGATCAGCACGAAATTGGCGACGCCCGGCGTCACCTTCAGTCCGAGCTTGCCGATCTCCTCGGTCAGCCAGTTGCGCCAGGTCTCGGTGAACTGCTTCGACATCGCCTGGTGCGCGGTGTCCTCGATCGCGGCGACCGCGGCATACATCGCCGGCGTCGACACGTTGAAGGGACCGCGGATGCGGTTGACGGCGTCGATGACGTGCTCGGGCCCGAACATCCAGCCGATGCGCAGCGCCGCGAGGCCGTGGATCTTGGAGAAGGTGTGCGTCACCACCGTGTTCTCGGTGGTCGCGACGAGCTCGATTCCCATCTCGTAATCGTTGCGCGAGACGTAGTCAGAGTAGGCAGCGTCCAGCACCAGCAGCACGTGCGAGGGCAGGCCGGCGCGCAGGCGCTTGACCTCGTCGAACGGCACATAGGTGCCGGTCGGATTGTTGGGGTTCGCGAGCCAGACCAGCTTCGTCTTCGGCGTCACCGCCTTGAGGATGGCATCGACGTCGCAGGTGAGGTTGGTTTCCTGCGCGACGACGTTCTTGGCGCCGACCGCCATGGTCGCGATCGGGTACACCAGGAAGCCGTGGGTGGTCGAGATCGCCTCGTCGCCCTGGCTGAGATAGGTGTGAGCGAGCAGATTGAGGATCTCGTCCGAGCCGGCGCCGCAGATGATGCGGTTGGGGTCGAGCCCGAACGAGCGGCCGATCGCTTCGCGCAGCACGCGCGAGGTCCCTTCCGGATAATCTTCCAGATGCGCCGCCACGTTCTTGAACGCCTCGATCGCCTTCGGCGAAGGCCCGAACGGCGTCTCGTTGGCCGAGAGCTTGAACACCTTGCGGCCCGGCTCGGCGACCGGGCTCTTGCCGGGCGTGTAGGGCGCAATATCGAGAATGCCGGGATTCGGCACGGGGCGGGACATCTTCAACTCCGGATAGGCTGGGCTGCTCGTGACTTACGATTTCGGCCCGGTCGGGGGCACCGTATAGCGCGTTGCGTGGCTGCCGACGAGGGCCGTGGAGCGCACCGAGGCCCCCGCTTCGATCAAGGCAGCCTTGATTTTCTCGATGCTGGTCGCGCTCGTGACCGAGACCAGCAATGCCGCGCCGTCAAAGGCGGTATCGGGCACCGCCACGATCTCGGCGAGCGGCGAGAGCGTCCGCGCGACCTCGGCGTTCCACCCGGACACGCGCACGCTGAAGGTCTCGACCTCGGTCACCAGGGCGCTGTCGGCGACGCGCGAGATCGCGAACACCGGCAGTGCGGCCGGATGGTCGGCGCGCTCGACGAAGGGCATCCGCGCAATGATCTTCGGCGCACCGTTGGCTTCCAGCTCCAGCCACCACGGCGTGCGGCTCGAGGTTGCCGAGACCAGCGCAAGGTCGCCCTTGGATTTCGCCACCGCCTCGACCGCCGCCTGCGCGCTGAAATGCGCGACGTAAGGCACGGTGAAGCCGAAATGGAAGCGCGCGGAATCGCGCATCGCGGGCTCGTTCACCGAGATGTCGGCATGCACGGAGAACGGCGCCTGGACATAGGTGAACGTGGAGATGATGACGCGCCAGATGCTCTCGACCGTGTCGAGCGGCAGGATGCCGCGATGGCGCTGCACGAGGTCACGCATCATGGCGGCCTCGCGCGCCGGGCGGAACGCCGAGCCGACCTCCTGGGTCTGCTTCACCTGGATCAGGCGGTCGATGATGTCGCCGCGCTGCATCAGCAGGCGATGCATGCCCTCGTCGATCGCGTCGATCTCCTTGCGCAATTCCTGGAGCGATGGTGGCGCGGGCGGACGTTGGGACATATCTGACAGGGGCTGTTGAGAGGCGTTTTAATGCGGGTTGGGCCAAGTCGTTTGGTAGGGTCGGACCCGCTGCGGTCGATGTCCTGATTAGGCAGTCAGGACGGCGAAAGCAAAGAGAAATGACGGCCTGTTTGGCTGATGAGACCGAGATGAAATTGGCTGATCCGGGCCGTGACTTGACGAAAACCGTCCAAGACAGTAGTTTTTGCCTGTTCCGTGGTCATTTGAGCCGGCCGGCTTGCAGCCACGTTAAAAAACTCGCTAAACAGGCCGGGGACCCTTTCGATCCCGGCCGAACCTATCGTTCAGGCCGGGTTTTTCATGGCCTGATGTCAGCGGCGGCTTAACAGCCGGTCGCAAACGAGGTCGATGTCAGAGATGGGTGGCGTCAAGTCCGTACCGAGCCCCGCGATCAGCGCCGACGATCGGTCGCATGAGGTGGATCATCCGAGTTCGCAGGTTGCGCAGTTCGGCGCCGACCAGCCGCTGCGGCTCGATTGCGGCGTCGATCTCTCCCCGTTCCAGATTGCCTATCAGACCTATGGCGAGCTCAACGCCGATCGCTCCAACGCGGTCCTGATCTGCCATGCGCTGACGGGCGATCAGCATGTCGCCAACGTGCATCCCGTCACCGGCAAGTCCGGCTGGTGGGAGACGCTGGTCGGTCCCGGCCGACCTCTTGATCCTCAACAATACTTCATCATTTGCGCCAACGTGATCGGCGGCTGCATGGGCTCGACCGGGCCGGCCTCGATCAATCCCGCGACCGGCAAGGTGTGGGGCCTGGATTTCCCTGTGATCACCATCCCCGACATGGTGCGCGCGCAGGCAATGCTGATCGACCGTCTCGGCATCGACACGCTGTTTGCGGTGGTCGGCGGCTCGATGGGCGGCATGCAGGTGCTGCAATGGACCGCGGCCTATCCCAAGCGCGTGTACTCCGCACTCGCAATCGCCTGTTCGACGCGGCACTCGGCGCAGAACATCGCCTTCCACGAGCTCGGCCGCCAGGCGGTGATGGCCGATCCCGACTGGCACAACGGCCGCTACACGGACCAGGGCATCCATCCGCATCGCGGACTTGCGGTCGCACGCATGGCCGCGCACATCACCTATCTGTCGGACGCCGCGCTGCATCGTAAGTTCGGCCGCCGCATGCAGGACCGCGAGCTGCCGACCTTCTCGTTCGACGCTGATTTCCAGGTCGAGTCCTATCTGCGCTACCAGGGCTCGTCCTTCGTCGAGCGGTTCGACGCCAACGCCTATCTCTATCTGACCCGCGCGATGGATTATTTCGACATCGCCGGCGACCATGGCGGCGTGCTGGCGAAAGCGTTCGCGGGCATCGAGACGCGCTTCTGCGTGGTCTCCTTCACCAGCGACTGGCTGTTTCCGACCTCGGAATCGCGCGCGCTGGTGCATGCGCTGAATGCGTCGAGCGCGCGGGTGTCGTTCGCCGAGATCGAGACCGATCGCGGCCATGACGCCTTCCTGCTCGACGTGCCCGAATTCTTCGATATCGCCCGCGCCTTCCTGCAATCGGCAGGGAAAGCGCGCGGGCTCACCGGCAAGAATGACTGACAGGGACGGCTAGCGATGTCTGCACAGGAAGTGTTGCCGCTGGGCGGCGTTGCGACGGAGCAATCCGGCCAGTATCGCGCCGACCATCTGCTGGTCGCCGAGATGGTCAAGCCCGGTTCGAAAGTGCTCGACGTCGGCTGCGGCGAGGGCGACCTGCTCCAGCTTCTGGAGACCCGCGGCATCGACGGTCGCGGCATCGAGCTGTCGCGCGAGGGCGTCAACCGCTGCGTCGCCAAGGGCCTCGCGGTGGTGCAGGGCGATGCCGACACCGATCTCGTCAATTATCCCGACGATGCCTTCGATTACGTCATCCTGTCGCAGACGCTGCAAGCGACGCGACAGCCGCGGGTCGTGCTGGAGAATCTGCTGCGCATCGGCCGCCGCGCCATCGTGTCGTTCCCGAATTTCGGCTTCTGGAAGATGCGGCTCCAGCTCCTGATCGGCGGCCACATGCCGCGCACCGAGAACCTGCCCGCGACCTGGTACGACACCGCCAATATCCATTTCTGCACCATCAAGGACTTCGTCGAGCTCTGCGATGCGATCGGTGTCAAGATGGAGCGCGCCGAGGCGCTGGACCTCTACGGCCGTCCGCTGCGGCTGCGATTGCCGTGGTGGGTGTGGAATATGTTCGGCGAGCAGGGGGTGTTTCTGCTGAGCCGGGGCGGGCGGAAGTAAGGCTCGCAGACCCTCACGCCGAGAAGCGGCCCGCCGCTACCTCGTGCGGGCAACTAGACTAAAGTTCTCAATTCGGCGGCCGGCCAAAGTTGAGCCTCTCGGTTGCATGTCCTCGTTTCCTTAAGTCATAATGTTGCTGGGGAAACGGCTAAGGGCTGAGACTATGGGTAGAACGCTGCCGGCACTCGCTGTGCTGTTCAGTGTCGGCTTGACGTGCGAAACAGTATTCGCCCAGAGCGGAAGCGACATCGTCAACATCTTCGGCGGCCTGGTTCAGTCTGCCATCAACCAGGCCATCCAGGCCGAGTGGCGCAAGCTTCCGCCAGCCGAGATCTCCTGTATCGAGGACAATCTTCGCCAGCGTGGCACGTCCATCGGACAGGTGGTCCAGCAGGGCTTCAGTCCGAACGACGGCCGGCTTGCCGAGGTGCGCCGTTTCTGCCGAAGCGGCGTCGTGCAAAATTCTCCAAGTCTTGGCTCGAGCCCGAGTGTGATCTCGATCTATGCGGTCGATGGCCTCAGCCTCGGCGCGAAGGTCAGCTTCGAGAGCTCCGTCTATCGGCAGTATCAGTGTAACCCCAGCGAGCAGTTCAGCGGCTTGACCTGGTGCACACGCAAGGTGCCGGAAAGCTCGAGACGGGGGCCGTTCGTATCGTCCTACTCGATCCTGCATTCGCCCGACGGCACGGTCTCCTACGTGAACCGGTTTTTGGAGCCTGCCTGGTTCAGCGGCAACGAGGCGAATGAAGATATCGCGCGCCTTGCGAAGAAGTACGGAGCCCAGCCCCACGTGACGACCATGGCGCAGATTGACGGCTTGCAGGGGCTCATGGCCAGCTGGGGCGCGGTCACGTTGCTGCCGCTCGACGCAAACAACGTCGCTCAGCTCGCGCAGGGCCGGGACGTCAGGGCCGGGCTGATGGTGGATTTTCTCGGCAACTTCCGTCGATCCGCGCAACTCGGCTTGCCCATCTACCGCCTGGCCGGTGGACCGGGTTTCGTCTGGGCCGCCAACTGGGATCAGGGTGGGCGAGGCACGTTGCGATTCCTTGCGGTGGATGCGTCCACGTTCTCGGGACCGGACGCCGTCCAGCCGCAGGTTCAGGCGAATATCCGCGCGCCTTCGATCCCCGAGCCGGCCGCACCTGCGCCGGCGCCTGCACCTTCGCCGCCCCCGCCGGTCTCGGCGGCGCCGTCACCTCCGCAGGTCTCATCGCCGCCGGCAATCGCACGGCTCGATCCCGATGAGCGCGCGCGGCAACGGATCAAGGATACGCTGAGCAGGGTTACCTATCATCGTGGAGACCTTCCGAACAAAAACTTCCAGACGAGGCTGGACGAGATCGCGTCCCGGCTTGCCACCGTCAGCGACGCCACGGATTCGGCCTCGCTGAAGAGCCTCACGTCGGACTGCGATACGGCTTCTGCGATCTTCGATGAAGCCGCCGAGTTCACCCGGGTCTCCGACGTGGCGGGCCGGAAAGTGGCGATCGTGAACGCGAAGCTGCAAGGCGTCGGCTTCGATGCGCCGCTGGTGCAGGAGCTGAAGACCGCCGTCGATGCCGTGGCAACGGCGCAAGCCGAGGGAGATCTCGCCGCTTTGAAGCGTGCCTTGAGTTCGCTCAACGGCCTCTACGATACGGGCCGGCTTGATCGTCTCGCAACGGCAAAGGCGAACGGATTTGAGACCATCGAGAGCTACGAGGATTACAAGGATCGCCAATCCAGGCTCAGTGGGTCGGGAATCATCCTGAACAAGAAGTGAGTGTCATGCTGAGCAATGTCGAGACGTTCTTTGTTCGCCTCCTGAGAGGGACGGTCATCGCGACCGCGATGGTGTCCTTCCTCATCACGATCCTGGCGCTGGCCTTTGCATTGTATGCGCAGTTCGCTCCGAACCCGAGCGTGCGGATCGCCGGGCAGATCGACCGGTTTCGCCAGGCGACAGATCCGGTCAGGCTGATCAGGGAGGTTTTTCCGGCGGATGCGCCGATCGTCAAGGAAACCGGCGGCTCCGACAATCTGGCGTATGAAAAAGGCAAGCGTCTGGACCCCGAGATATTGCAGCAGTTCAACAGGTTTCTCGATGGTGCGCTGGGAGCCAGCTTCGAAAACGCCTCGCAGTTCTCGGATTGGCTGCACAACAACGGCGCACGCTTCCGCGGCTATGCCGCGCTGGACGACAGGAATGCGCTTGACGAGGGCAACATCGAGGTGTTGTGGCGCTCGCTGCTGTTCGACTATGCGAGGAGGCTGAGCGCGCGCGCGCCGGCGCTGGCGACGGCGAACAAGGACAAGCAATATTCGTCCGCGATGGATCGCTTCACGGCCGCAACGCCTCCCACCCGCGCGCCGTATTTCGTGGTGTGGTTCTTCAACAAGCTGCAAGGCGAGCTGCAACTCGTCTCTCAGGAATTCCAGGAAGAGCAAAACCAGAGGCTGGCCCTGCGATTGACGGTCCCCGTCGCCCTGTATGTCGCCGCGGGTGCCTTCTCCTATTTCATCTTCATCATGTTCCTGTTCTTGCTGGTCTCGATCGAAGCCAGCGTCAGGCGTTTGGCGTCCGCCGAAAACCCTGCGTTGCCTCCGCTGCCGGCTGCTCAAGAGGTCTGAGACTTGGCGTGGCAGCGGCGATGCCCTGACAGTCAGTGCGCGGCGAGAGATCTCGGATCGCGCACCGGCCAGCGCCCGGCTTCCACCAGCGTCACGAACCGCTCCACGCTCTCGTTGAACAGCGCGGGCTCTTCGAGATTGAGCACGTGGCCGGACTTCGGAAACATCGTCAGGCCCGCCGCGGGCAGGTGCTTCTTCAGGAATAGGCTCGCCCCAACGCACGGGTCGTCCTCGTCACCGCAAATGATCAGCGCGGGCGTCATCACCTTCTCGATCGCATCCGTCATCGCAAAGATCGAGGGACGTCCGCCCTGGAAGCCGCGCATCGTGTTCGCCGAGCCCCTGGCGTCATGCCGTGCCAGTGCGGCATAGAAATCGGCGTGGCCGCGCGGGTCCTTCACCAGGAAGGGAATGCGGCTCGGTGCCTCGCGCGTGACTTTTGCGACTTCAGCCGAGCCCAGCGTCTCGAATTGCCCGGCATTGGCGCGGCACTGCTTGCGCCAATTGTCGAGATTCTCGATCTCCGATCCGGAGCCCACGCCGGCCAGCGTCATGGACAGCGCGCGCTGCGGCGCGTTCAGTCCGATCTGGAGCGACGAGTACGCCCCCATCGACAGTCCGACGAGATGCGCGCGATCGATCTTGAGATGATCGAGCACCGCGAGCGCGTCAGTGTAGAAATGCGTGTAGGTGTAGACCTCGCCATCGGGCACGTCCGACGGCGTGTAGCCGCGCGCGGAATAGGTGATGCAGCGGTGGCCGCGCGAAAAATAGCGCATCTGCGGCTCCCAATTGGTGTAGTCCGCCGCGAACTCGTGCAGAAAAATAATCGGCGTTCCCTGGCCCGCTTCCTCGAAATAAATGCGGACGTCGTCCCTGGTCGTGGCGTGGGGCATTAACTGTTTCCCTCTCTTCAAGCCGCATTTGAAGGATTGCAGTTAATGCTATTGTCCGCAATGCGGCAGCATCAAACCGGCACAGCACAAAATCATCGCAGCCATTCGCGGTCACGGCTGTCTTTTTCTCGCCACATGTGGCGGCTTAACGGCCTGACGGATGTCGGCCAGTGCACGGGCTGATTGGGAAGTGGGGGTGTCAACGAAGGATGAAGTATGTTCGAGTTGTTTGCGTCTCGCCTGTCGCGTTGTGTTGTCGCGCTGGCGCTGTTCTTCGCGGCGGTCGCCGCATTCGTTTCTCCGGCCTCGGCGCGGCCGCATCATCGTCATAGCGCAGAGCGGCACGGTTACGTGCACCACGCCAGACATCATCATTACCGTCATTATCGGCATCATGCCCGCAGCTCGCGCTTCGAGCGCAGCGCGGCGCAGTTGCAGACGAATGGCTTTGCCGACACCCAGGCCAGCTACAATCCGAACGCCAACGTCGGCGGCATGGCCAATAACGGCATGGCTGCAGGCAGCAGCCTCGGCGGCGGATCGGGTCTCGTGTCCGAGGCGCGCCGCTATATCGGCGGCAATCCGACCGGGCGCGGCAGCCTGTGGTGCGCGCGCTTCATGAACATGGTGCTCCAGCATACCGGACATCAGGGCACCGGCTCCGACATGGCGAGCTCGTTCGCGCGCTACGGCACGCGTGTCTCCGGTCCGCAGGTCGGCGCCATCGCAGTCATGTCGCGCGGCCGCCGCGGCGGCCATGTCGGCATCATCACCGGCGTCGACGCGCAGGGCAATCCGATCATGATCTCCGGCAACAACGGCAATCGTGTTCGCGAGGCGCCGGTCTCGCGCGGCCGGATCTATGCGTATGTGATGCCGAACTGACGACGGAGCCGTAGTGCGTAGGGTGGGTTAGCTAGCGGTCGCGCGAAGCGCGGTCCGCTGGCGTAACCCACCATGCTTCCTCGTCTGCCGAACGAAGTTGGTGGGTTACGCCTGCGGCTAACCCACCCTACGCACCGTCACACCAGCTTCGGCTCTTCCACTGCCACGACATCGCCCACGCCGATCTCGCCGTCGGCGATCACCTCGGCATAGATGCCGCAGTCCATGTGGCCGAGATGGCGCGACAGCGTCGGCGGGATCTCGAGATCGCGTGCGCCGGTTTCAGGGTCGACATTGGTGGCCGGGCAGCGAACGATGCGCTTGACCACCTTGAGCCGGGCCTGGCCGATCGCGAGCGTCTGTCCCACGAGGTCGAGCTCTGACCAGGCCGGCCAGCCCTTCACATAGAGATTGGCGCGGAAGCGCAGCGGATTGACGGCGGTGCCGCCGAGCATGGCTTCGATGGCGCGGACGCTGTCGAGATTGATGATCGACACCACCTTGCGGGCGACGTCGGAAAAGCTGTGGTCGCGGCCCGACAGGACTTTTGGCGGGCCCTTCAGCTCCGGCTGAAAGTTCTCGCTGAAATAGTCCTCGATGGCGGCGCGCCCGGCGGCGGTCTCGAGATCGCCGCTGGCGACGGTCTGGCCGTCCTTGCGGATGGTCAGGCGATTGCTCGCGTCCTCGAACCGGCTGTCGAGGGTCGCCAGCCGCTCATTGCGCGCCAGCATCAGAAACTGGATTTTCGGCTTCCAGGCCGGTGCCTCGGGATCGAACCCGCTTGGGCCGTTCTCGATGGCGTAGCGGCGGTCGGCGGGCAGGGTCTGGCCGATCCGCAAGGGGACGCTGGAAAGGGCCTCCGGCGTCAGGCCCTTGATCGGGTAGCGGTAGAGGCCGGTGATCTCGGCAGTCTGGCTGGCTGTCATGCCGCTACTTAGGGGATTCGACCCGGCCCCGCCAAGCGGGCGGATCAGCGCACGAAATTGTGAACGCGCCTCTTCCGATCCGCGGGCACGCTTCCCACATCTGGGTCAGGCCGGCGCCAGCGCCGGCTGATAACGACCGCTGTTGGTTGAGGAACGTCAACACAGCCAGCGGAAACCCAATGAAGATGCCGTTTGGAGTGCCTTAGAGGGCTCCAGGGGCAGGCCGAGGGAAAGAAAAGACATGAACATCGAAAAATATACCGAACGCTCCAGGGGCTTCGTCCAGTCCGCGCAGTCGCTTGCGGTGCGCGAGGGGCACCAGCAGTTTTCGACCCTGCACGTCCTGAAGGTTCTGCTGGACGACAATGAGGGCTTGGCTTCCGGCCTGATCGACCGCGCCGGCGGTAATTCCCGCGCAATCCTCAAGGCGACCGAGGACGCCCTTAACAAGGTGCCGAAGGTCTCCGGCGGTGGCGCCGGCCAGATCTATCTGGCACCCGAGCTCGCCCGCACTTTCGACGCGGCTGAGAAGGCCGGCGAGAAGGCCGGCGACAGCTTTGTCACCGTCGAGCGGCTGCTGCTCGGGCTCACGCTGGAGAAGACCAGCGAAGCCGGCACGATCCTGGCCAAGGGCGGCGTCACTCCGCAAAATCTCAACGCCGCCATCGAGGCGCTGCGCAAGGGCCGCACGGCGGACTCGGCGACCGCCGAGAACGCCTATGACGCGCTGAAGAAATATGCCCGCGACCTGACCCAGGCGGCGCGCGACGGCAAGCTCGATCCGGTCATCGGCCGCGACGAGGAGATCCGCCGCACCATTCAGGTGCTGTCGCGCCGGACCAAGAACAATCCTGTCCTGATCGGTGAGCCCGGCGTCGGCAAGACCGCCATCGCGGAAGGGCTCGCGCTGCGCATCGTCAATGGCGATGTGCCCGAGAGCCTCAAGGACAAGAAGCTGCTGTCGCTCGATCTGGGCGCGCTGATCGCCGGTGCGAAATACCGCGGCGAGTTCGAGGAGCGGCTGAAGGCCGTGCTCCAGGAAGTCACCGCGAGCGAAGGCACCTTCATCCTGTTCATCGACGAGATGCATACGCTGATCGGCGCCGGCAAGGGCGACGGCGCGATGGACGCATCCAATTTGCTCAAGCCCGCGCTCGCGCGCGGCGAGCTGCACTGCATCGGCGCGACCACGCTCGACGAGTACCGCAAGCACGTCGAGAAGGATGCGGCGCTGGCGCGGCGCTTCCAGCCGATCTTCGTCAGCGAGCCCTCCGTCGAGGACACCATCTCGATCCTGCGTGGGTTGAAGGACAAGTACGAGCAGCATCACGGCGTGCGGATCACCGATTCCGCGCTGGTGGCGGCGACGACGCTGTCCAACCGCTACATCACCGACCGCTTCCTGCCGGACAAGGCGATCGACCTCATGGACGAGGCGGCCGCGCGGCTGAAGATGCAGGTCGATTCCAAGCCGGAAGAGCTGGATTCGCTCGACCGCGAGATCATCCGGCTCAAGATCGAGCAGGAAGCGCTCAAGAAGGAAAGCGACCTCGGCTCCAAGTCCCGTCTCGAGACGCTCCAGAAGGAACTCGCCGAGCTCGAGGAGAAGTCGGCTGCGCTGACCTCACGCTGGAGCGCGGAGAAGAACAAGCTTTCCGACGCCCAGAAGCTCAAGTCCGAGCTCGACGCCCTGCGCGTCGATCTCGCCGACGCCCAGCGGCGCGGCGAATTCCAGAAAGCTGGCGAGCTGGCCTATGGCCGGATTCCGCAGCTGGAGAAACACCTCGCGGATATCGAGGCTCGTGAAAACTCCGGCGAGATGATGGAAGAGGCTGTTACCGCCAACCACATCGCGCAGGTGGTTTCGCGCTGGACCGGCGTGCCCGTCGACAAGATGCTGGAAGGCGAGAAGGAGAAGCTCCTGAAGATGGAGGAGCAGCTCGGCACCCGCGTCGTCGGCCAGGCCGAGGCCGTGCGTGCGGTCGCGACCGCCGTGCGCCGTTCGCGCGCAGGCCTGCAGGACCCGAACCGGCCGACCGGCTCGTTCATGTTCTTAGGCCCCACCGGCGTCGGCAAGACCGAGCTGACCAAGGCGCTCGCGGAGTATCTGTTCAACGACGAGACCGCGATGGTCCGCCTCGACATGTCCGAGTACATGGAGAAGCACTCGGTCTCGCGGCTGATCGGTGCGCCTCCGGGCTATGTCGGTTATGACGAGGGCGGCGCGCTCACCGAAGCGGTGCGGCGCCGGCCTTACCAGGTCGTGCTGTTCGACGAGATCGAGAAAGCGCATCCGGACGTTTTCAACGTCCTGTTGCAGGTGCTCGACGACGGCCGCCTGACCGACGGCCAGGGTCGTACCGTCGATTTCCGCAACACGCTGATCATTATGACCTCGAACCTCGGTTCGGAGTTTCTGGTCAATCAACCGGAGGGCGAAGACACCTCGGCCGTGCGTGAGCAGGTGATGGGAATGGTGCGCGGGCATTTCCGCCCCGAATTCCTCAACCGTGTCGACGAGATCATCCTGTTCCACCGCTTGCAGCGGAGCGAGATGGGCCGGATCGTCGAGATCCAGTTCGCCCGGCTCCAGAAGCTTTTGACCGATCGCAAGATCGTGCTGACGCTCGATGCCGCGGGGCGCGACTGGCTCGCTACCAAGGGCTGGGATCCCGCCTACGGCGCACGGCCGCTCAAGCGCGTGATCCAGCGCTACCTCCAGGACCCGCTCGCCGAGATGATTTTGGGCGGCGACGTCAGGGATGGCGACAACGTTGCGATCTCGGCCGAAGGCAACGTCCTGACCTTCAACGGCAAGGCGGCGCAGACTGCGGAGATCGCCCAGTTCGAGGCGCCGGTGTCGAAGCGCAAGCTGAACTGATCGTCACGTCACTGAACGCCATCGCCGCCTGAAACAACAAGCCGCCCCGGAGAGATTATCTCTCCGGGGCGAATTGTCGTGTCAGGTCGGGCGGCCGGATCTGTTGGCGGCCGCTACTTCCTCACCACCTTGTAGATCGCGTTCTCGATATCCGAGCTGAAATAAATCACGCCGCTCGCGCCGATCGCGACGCCGGTCGGGATGTTGCTGGGCAGGCCGCCGGGTGCGCCCATCAAGCCGATTGGAAGATTGGCAGCGATCTCGGTGACCTTGCCGCTCTCCGGCTCGATCTCGATCAGTCGCTTGGCGCCGACTTCCGCCACGATCAGCTTGCCGTCGCTCCCGCGCGCGATGCCTTCGGGCATTTTCAACTCCTTGGCGAGCACGGTCTTTTCGCCGTTTGTCCCGATCTTGGATACGACACCCGTGAAGGACTCGGTGACGTAGACCTCGCCGCTCGCTCCGCCGACGAGTCCGACCGGACCTTCGAGCCCGCCGATCAGCGTGGTGCGGTCCTTGCCATGCTCGCCGCCGACGCGGACCAGCGATTTGGTGCCGAGCTCGGCCACCAGGATGCTGCGGTCCGCGAGCACGATGGCGTCATGCGGCGCCTTGAAGCCGTGCAGCATGTCGCGGGTGGCGCCGGTCTTGCCGTCGATCACCTGCACCGTGCCGGTGAACCAGCTCGACAGGATCACGTCGTTGCCTTTCGCCGTCGCGCTCATCGGATATTCGAGCGTGGTGCCGTCGGCGTGCATGCGCGCCTTCTCGGTGACCTCGCCGGTCGCACCGTCCACCGTGCGATAGGCGAACACGTCGGCGACGTGGATCGTATCCTTGCCGTTGTCGGAGGTGACGCCGATGCCGCCGGGCAGGGCGAGCTTGCCGATGATGATCTGCCGGGCCTGGCCGGTCGCGGGATCGACCTCCTGGATGCCGTTGTCGGCCATGTTGGAGACGTAGATGCGGTCCTTGTCGTCGATCGCGAGATTGTCCAGCGACGGCTTCAGTTGCGCGACCATGGTTTTGGTGCCCGACTTGGGATCGACCCGGACGAGCTGGCCAAGCGCGGTGTCGACCACCCAGAGATTGCCTTTGGAATCGAAGTTCACCGCGGCCGGGACCTTGAAGCCGTCCGCGACGACGGTCAGCTCGGCCTTGTCGACGTCGACTTTCGCGACCTGTCCCTTGAACCAGAGCGGACCGTAGAGCTTGTCGTCGGGACCGAACTCGAAGCCGTTGAGGCCGCCCATCTTCTCCATGATCTGGCGCGGCGGTTTGACGCCCTCGACGTCGATCTCGTAGAGCGTGTCGCCGAGGAAGACGGTCGTGGCGTAGAGCCTGCCATCCTTGCGGAAGGCGAGCGAGTTGATGCCGGGAAGGCCGGTCGCCAGCTTCTTGATCGGGCCGTCGCCCTTGCGCGAATAGAGGTCGCCGGTCAGGAAGCCGGTCCAGGCCATGGTGCCGTCGGGGGCGAACGCGATGTCGTCGGCCATTCCGATCGGAGCGGGAATCGCGATCTTGGCCGTGCCGCCTGCAATATCGACCTCGTAGAGCGCCGCGCCCGCGACGCTGCCGGCAAACAGATGGCCGGCCTTGTCGATGCCGAGCCCGTGCACGCCGTGGAACGCCGAGCCCGGGACGAGCCGGGTGACCTCCCAGCTCTCGGCCAATACGCTCGTGGTCGAGAAAATTGCAGCGACGAAGGCTGCGCAGGCGAGCCTGTTCTTCATGGCGAGACCTCCCGTTTTTTGGAAAGTATTCGCCCCTCATGCCGCTTTGGCAAACGAAACTTGAAGTTGAGACGCAGCGAAACGTCGTCGTTTGACGATGCCGCATCGGATCATGTTTGCAAGAACGTCCGGTCGATTTCCGACGGTGACCGTATCAGCGGTTGGTGACCTGCAACGGGCCGCCGGTTGCGTCCGACATGCGGGCGATGGCGCCGTTGCGGCCGCTCATCATCGCGTCGAGCCGGTCGCGCTCCTTCTCGAAGCCGGCCAGCATCGGGCCTTCCAGCGAACGGCCGCGCGGCAATTTTACGCGCAGCGGGTCGACGAAGCGGCCGTTGACCAGGATTTCGTAGTGCACATGCGGGCCGGTCGATGCGCCGGTCGATCCGACGAAGCCGATCACCTGGCCCTGCCGCACCTTCCTGCCCGGCTCCATGCCCTTGGCGAAAGCCGACATGTGGCCGTAGGCGGTCTCGTAGCCGTTGTTGTGCTTGATGCGGATATATTTGCCGTAGCCGCCCTCGGGGCCGACCTTCTCGATCACGCCGTTGCCGGAGGCGAAGATCGGCGTGCCGTAGGTGGTGGCCCAGTCGACGCCGGTGTGCATCTTCACATAGCCCAGGATCGGATGGCGGCGGCCGCCGAAGCCGGAGCGCATGATCGCGTTGTTGACGGGCTTCCTGACCAGGAACTTCTTCGCGCTCTTGCCGGTCTCGTCATAGTAGTCGACGACGCCGTCGTCGGGGCTCTGGTAGCGGTAATATTTCTTGGTCTCGCCGCCGACGGTGAGCGAGGCGAACAGAACGTCGTTCTTCTCGCTCGACGTCACGCCCTCGTCTTCGCCGGCATAGAACACGTCGAAGGAATCGCCCGGTGCCACCTTGCGCTGGAAATCGACGTCGTAGGAGTAGATCTTGATCATGTCGTCGATGACGGGCATCGGCACTTTGTTGCGCATCGCGGTCTCGTAGATGCTCTGGTAGAGCCGCACGCCAGTGCCGTCATCGTCGTCATCGTCGTCGCTGCTGGCGTTGGCCGCAGCGTCCGCGACGGTGTTCATGCTGGAGACGTCGACCGCGACGTATTTGCCGAGATCGGACAACGCCGCGATCGCCTCGACCATGGTCTCGTTGGCGACGACGACGCGGTAAGGTTGCAAACGGGCGCCGGGGCTTGCGGGCGCCATCAGGATGCGGAGCTTCTCGCCTTCCTTCAGGCCGCCGTCGCGGCCGCGCGGGCCGAGCGTTGCGGCGATCGCCTTGATTTCCTCGGCCGTCGCGCCGAGATCGCGCAGCACGGAGCCGACGCTGTCGCCCTTCTTGACCATGTGGACGCGTTCGCCGTTCGGATTTCCGCCGGTGATCTGCTCCTTGGTCTTCGGCAGCAGCGTGACGTTTTCCGGCACCACGCGCGTCTCAAAGCCGGCATAGGGATCGGACGACGACACTTCGCTGGCGTAGGCGGTTCTGATGTCGGACGGTCCGGTCGCGCCGGAAACGTCGGCGGTTGCATTGGCGAGCGAGGCGTAGCGGACACCGCCATTGCCGCGCCAGTTGGCGGCATCGCGCACCCGCATCAGGATGTCGTCGAGCGCCACCACCGCGGAAATCTTGGCCTTCGGCAGCACCGGCGACAGGTCCTTGGTGACGAAGGAGACTTCCGCGTCGGGCTCGACGGCCTCGGGATTGTTGGGATCGTCGGATGCGGTCTTGGGATCGGAGCCGACGTCGGTCAGCATGCGTTGGGCGTTGAACGGCGGGATTTTCGCCGACAGGTCGCTCGTCGTCATCGACAGATTGCCGGCGATCCGGACGAACGGGCGCACCCGCATCACGTCGCGGTTGCCGACGCGGGCGACCGTTGAGACGCGCATGATGTTGCGCGATGCCGTGGATTCGCTCGGCGGCGGCAGGCGGTCGCTCTTGTGCAGCGTGGCGGCGCGATCGGCCGCGCCGAATGCGCCGCGCAGCGCGCCTTCGACGCGCTCAGGCACTTTGGCGAAGGTCATCTCGCCGTCGAGCGACGCGAAAACGGCGCCGCCGATCAGGGCTGCGCCGCAGAGTCCGGTCAGAATTGTCCCGCTGAACCACTGCACCGACACGCGGCGGCGATCGATGACGGCGGCCTCGGAACCATCGACGGAAAGCGGCGGCTCGTGGCCGAGATCGATGATCCCGGTCTCACGCCCGTAAGCGCCGCGTGACGTCCTGTGGTTCAACCGAAGTCCCCCAATCAACGACCCAAGATGCCCACTTCCGAACCCTTCCTGGCCGCCCTCTTGAGGGGGGATCGCCGGAAAAGGCAAGCCGCACAGGCGCCCGCGCTCAGAAAGCCCTCGATGGGGCCGGCCGAAATTACGAACAACTGGACGGGTAAAGGTCTCTCGATGTCTCTCGAATGTCGGAAGAAGGCCGCGTCATCTGTAAGATCGCCTTCCTCTGACCCCATGAAAATCGCCGGCAGCCCCCACTGGCATCCCGCGATTCAAGCTTGTCTGTACCAGAACGCCGCGGGATTGTGGCTCTAGTACGGCGCCTAATCTGGAAAAAGTTTCCTGAACGGCCCGGAGCCGGGACCCATCTGGCCACAGGGCCGGAAGACGAGCTCCGGCGTGGAATGAGCCCGGTCTGGCTTGGAATGGGGTTCGTCTGCCGTGGACGACGCCAAGCCCGGCTTGGATGGGGCGCCGCCTGCCAGGGCACATGGGTGCCGTCTGGAAGGGCGCAGGGGGAGGGCGCCTGGAGGGGGCGCCAAAAGCCGCTCCGGAGCCCGCTGGCGGGCAAACTTTTTTTGAGATTTTTTACCGTGCCGGCCCGGTTAGTGCGTCCCAGGCCTTTCTAATCGTCTGGAATCGCTGGAGTTTTTTTAGAAATCCACCGTGCGACGATTTGTTGACAATGGGCGTTGACAATCCCGAGTGCGGGGGCCTATAACCCGACCACTGAGCGCGGCGCCGCCGGGTCACTGACCAAGGCGAGCGAACGCGCCACTGATGCTCCTCACCTTGTTGAGTGACACAACAGTCGACGTAAGTCGATTGGAGTTCATCCATCGTCGGTAAGGGTGTCGGAACCCTTCCTCTCAGGAAGGTTGGGGCCTCTCCGGTCCCGGGCTGTTTGACAAGTGAAGATGAAGAAAGAGAAACGTGGACGGCGGAGTCCTTGCGGGTCTCGCTTCTGAAAAGCTTCGGCTTTTCTGATCGAGACCGGACGAAAGACTTCGGCGGTACACGTTTTAAAGGAAACACCATCGTTGCCAGCGATGTGAATCGCGGGCAGCTCGGCGGCTTCGGTCGTCGGAAAAATGGTGGGACCTCGTCAAACGTTGTGATCAGCCGGTTCAAAGTTCAAGTCCAACTTGAGAGTTTGATCCTGGCTCAGAGCGAACGCTGGCGGCAGGCTTAACACATGCAAGTCGAGCGGGCGTAGCAATACGTCAGCGGCAGACGGGTGAGTAACGCGTGGGAACGTACCTTTTGGTTCGGAACAACACAGGGAAACTTGTGCTAATACCGGATAAGCCCTTACGGGGAAAGATTTATCGCCGAAAGATCGGCCCGCGTCTGATTAGCTAGTTGGTGAGGTAATGGCTCACCAAGGCGACGATCAGTAGCTGGTCTGAGAGGATGATCAGCCACATTGGGACTGAGACACGGCCCAAACTCCTACGGGAGGCAGCAGTGGGGAATATTGGACAATGGGGGCAACCCTGATCCAGCCATGCCGCGTGAGTGATGAAGGCCCTAGGGTTGTAAAGCTCTTTTGTGCGGGAAGATAATGACGGTACCGCAAGAATAAGCCCCGGCTAACTTCGTGCCAGCAGCCGCGGTAATACGAAGGGGGCTAGCGTTGCTCGGAATCACTGGGCGTAAAGGGTGCGTAGGCGGGTCTTTAAGTCAGGGGTGAAATCCTGGAGCTCAACTCCAGAACTGCCTTTGATACTGAAGATCTTGAGTTCGGGAGAGGTGAGTGGAACTGCGAGTGTAGAGGTGAAATTCGTAGATATTCGCAAGAACACCAGTGGCGAAGGCGGCTCACTGGCCCGATACTGACGCTGAGGCACGAAAGCGTGGGGAGCAAACAGGATTAGATACCCTGGTAGTCCACGCCGTAAACGATGAATGCCAGCCGTTAGTGGGTTTACTCACTAGTGGCGCAGCTAACGCTTTAAGCATTCCGCCTGGGGAGTACGGTCGCAAGATTAAAACTCAAAGGAATTGACGGGGGCCCGCACAAGCGGTGGAGCATGTGGTTTAATTCGACGCAACGCGCAGAACCTTACCAGCCCTTGACATGTCCAGGACCGGTCGCAGAGATGTGACCTTCTCTTCGGAGCCTGGAACACAGGTGCTGCATGGCTGTCGTCAGCTCGTGTCGTGAGATGTTGGGTTAAGTCCCGCAACGAGCGCAACCCCCGTCCTTAGTTGCTACCATTTAGTTGAGCACTCTAAGGAGACTGCCGGTGATAAGCCGCGAGGAAGGTGGGGATGACGTCAAGTCCTCATGGCCCTTACGGGCTGGGCTACACACGTGCTACAATGGCGGTGACAATGGGATGCTAAGGGGTGACCCTTCGCAAATCTCAAAAAGCCGTCTCAGTTCGGATTGGGCTCTGCAACTCGAGCCCATGAAGTTGGAATCGCTAGTAATCGTGGATCAGCACGCCACGGTGAATACGTTCCCGGGCCTTGTACACACCGCCCGTCACACCATGGGAGTTGGTTTTACCTGAAGACGGTGCGCTAACCCGCAAGGGAGGCAGCCGGCCACGGTAGGGTCAGCGACTGGGGTGAAGTCGTAACAAGGTAGCCGTAGGGGAACCTGCGGCTGGATCACCTCCTTTCTAAGGATGATCCTTCAGCGAGCTTCGGCTCACTATCGGATCGTTTTAGAAACATCAGTGGCCAACAGTCGTCAGGATTGTTGAGCTGCATTGGCGGGATTTCGCCGTCTTCGTTTCTCTTTCTTCGCGGACGAACACGCGCTGGGGCTGCAAGCTTGCAGAATCCCTGGTCCTTAACAGGATATGCGTTAGGGGCTTGTAGCTCAGTTGGTTAGAGCGCGCGCTTGATAAGCGTGAGGTCGGAAGTTCAAGTCTTCCCAGGCCCACCACTTTCATCGAGTGAGCATTCGTCTTCTGGTTACGGGGCCATAGCTCAGCTGGGAGAGCGCGTGCTTTGCAAGCATGAGGTCGTCGGTTCGATCCCGTCTGGCTCCACCAGATGGTTTGATCACCGAGATCTTGTACCGTCGTCCGCGAAACATCACTTCGCACCCACTAGTCCGGATGGACAGTGACGTTGCGTGATTTCTGACATCGTAAAGAGGAGATCGATCCGAGTTGGGTCGTGCAGCAAGCAATTGCTACGCGAGCCTTCATTATCTCCGGATCATTTCGGCGCTCGTGCGTCTTCCAAGGCAGCTCACAAGGCTGCGTTGAGAGACAAGCGAGTTGTAAATGATCCTTTTAGCGAAGCTTGACCGCCTCGCTATCGGAACGATCTTACGAAGCAAGCTGGTCTTTCTAGTCAATGTCCGGCTGTACGTAGCGTTCATCGAGGGCGCGTGCCGCAAGGCAATCGTACAGACAACATTCTGCCGAGTGTGTGGACATTGATAATGAGAGCAATCAAGTGCCTTAAGGGTGTTCGGTGGATGCCTTGGCGCTGAGAGGCGATGAAGGACGTGCTACGCTGCGATAAGCCGTGGGGAGCTGCGAAGAAGCTTTGATCCACGGATTTCCGAATGGGGAAACCCACCTTCGATAGCCGGAACTCCAAGACCTTTGGTTTTGGGGTTTGACCAGAAATGATCGGAACCATGACCGCGAGGTTTTGGATTTCCGGTTATCAAGAGAAGGTATGAGACTTCTGAATACATAGGAGGTTTCAAGCAAACCCAGGGAACTGAAACATCTAAGT